>JAJZAF010000017.1 GCA_021799595.1 bacterium
TTCTAACAGAATCTTTAGTGCTGACTGGGCTGATGGCTTTCCAGTATTTAAGCAAAAACAGCTGGACGGACAGCCGCTCGTGAACAGCAAAGGCCAGCCGGTTGACCAGCTAGTATGGAATTTCTCACAGGCAAATCATTTTCGCTTCGGCAAATACTATGCCCAACTGGCTCTCGTCTACAATGACGGCGCCGGCAACAAGTTAGTCACCAGTGAGGTGTCATTTTGGGTAATACCGTGGTGGCTTTTAATTGGCGGACTCGTCATACTGATATTGGTGGGAGTAGGCATTTGGTCAATTGGCCGCGTTTTATTCAGTAAATCTAAGTTTTTAACCAAAAGGCGACGGTGATGAAAAAAATGACCTTAGTTACCGTGAGTCTCGTTGCATTGGTTGTTCCTGTGATAACTTCAGCGGCTTCAGCTTTGGCAACCAGCTCATCCAACCTTGTCACACCCGGTTTGACAGTATCGCCAGCAATTGAACAGTTAACCCTGAAGCCTGGTCAGCAAACGGCCAGTTTTGTGTCGCAACTTACCAACAACACGAAGACAAAGTTAATCGTTAATCTATCTGTAACTGACTTCACGGCTTTAAATGAGACTGGCGGTATAGTTTTTCTGCCAAATCTAACTAACCGGCCACACGGTTTGGCACAGTGGTTAAAACCGGCAGTTAATCAGGTAGTATTATCAGCCGGTGCTAGTCAAAGTATCTCCATTTCCATTACGTCAACGCCTGGTCTGGCTCCTGGCGGTCACTACGGAGCAGTAGTGTATCGTGTAATTTCTTCAGGCTCAATTACCAATGGAAACCAGATAAGCAATAATGAAGAGATATCTTCTTTGGTTTTTCTAACAACTGGCAGCGGCAGTATTCAGTCCATCAAACTTGGGAACGTGCCGTTTGGTCATCTAGTGTTTAAAATACCTTCATCTATTGACTTAGTATTCACGAACAGCGGCAATACTCAAGTTGCCCCACATGGATTAGTCACTATCATGAGTGCTGACAAACGAGAAGTAGCAAGGGGTATTATTAATCAGCAATCCGGCCTTATACTTCCGGGAACATCGCGGCTGTACGTAGTTAGCCTACGTCCCACCGGCAACATAGCGAAGTTAGGCGAATACCATTTAGTAATAGCTTATCAGGCTAGTGAATTAGGCAAGATCCAGCATTATCAAACAGGTTTTTACCTTGTCAACGAAGAATTCTTAGTCTTAGTAGTCGGCATAGGACTACTCGCACTTGCGGCAATTATTTTGTTGAACAGGAAGTATAGGACACGAAAAGCACGGTTGATTACCAATAAGAAGACTACTGTTCAAGGCCCAGGGGAAGTCAAACAAAAAGACTCCAAAAAAGAACAAAAAATAAATGTAAAACATATACAGGACCAGGATTAACTATACGCAGCTTGATAACAGTGGTTATGCCTTGGTATAATTACTGGGGTATTTTATAGCCGTGTGAAAATGTGGAAAACACAAACGCATAAAATCTTGTTTGGCGTCGCCAGTTTGGCTGTCGGTACTTTTTTGCTGAGCTTAGTGCCAGGTCAAGCACATGCCTCGACTGGTACTAACCAGGAGATTAGCTTTGAAGGTAAGGTTGTCACTGCCGCTGGCATTAATATCCCTGATGGCACATATAACATGGAATTTAAGATATACTCCGGGGGAACGAACACCGGCGGAGGCACTCTTGACTGGACTGAAGATTGGTTGGTTAGTGCTGGTCAAGGTGTAACTTTTACCAGTGGTACGTTTCAAGTTAATTTGGGCTCAATCAATCCTTTCGGCAGCAGTGTTAATTGGAATAGCTACCCTCTTTATTTGTCACTGCAAATTGGGAATACCAGTTCTTGTACACCTGCTGGCAACTTTCAAGCCAACTGTGGTGGTGACGGTGAAATGACACCTTACATATTGTTCACCTCGACACCTTACGCCTTTAACTCAAATGAGCTGGGGGGCATTGCGGCTGGTGGTTTTGTTCAGCTGAGCCCGGCTTCCCAGCAAACAGGCAATATAAACATTAGCGGTAATGTTACAGCTGGTGGTACATATAACACAAACACCTTTACGGCTAACTCTTTACAGTTTGGTGGAGCCAGTACTGCTACGCTGCAATCTGCCTCTAGTCAGGCATTGAATATAACTGCGAATGCGGCCAGCACCTGGAGCACTTCTGCCGGCAGTCTAACAATCCAGGCTGCAGGCACTAACTCGTTATCTCTAGATACAGGTGCCGCAGGTATAGTCTCAGTAGCTGGAAGCAACGCTACCACGTTAACTTTAGGCAATGGCGGTGCGACTGTATCAATCAATAGTGGCTCTAGTTTAAATATCGGCAATAATGCTGTTAACAAAACTATCAACATCGGCGCCACGGGCACTGCTGCTTACACCACCACCGTCAACATTGGCACCTCTACCGGCGCGGCGCAATCAGTAACCATTGGCTCTACTAATAGTAATAGTCCTGTCGTGATTAATAGTGGCACTTCAGGTACTACTATTAATCTAAGTGGTAGTGGTTCCAACCCCGGTTTAGTGCTTAAGCCAGTCAATAATACCACCGAAGTATTTCAGGTCCAGAATGCAGCCAATGCCTCTATTGTAAATGTTGATACTACAACCAACAAACTAGCAATAAGTGGACCACTTAACTTAGTACAAGTTCTTAGCCCGTCTAGCGCTCCTACCGTAGCCGTCAATGCCACAGCGGGTAACTTGAACGGAACATACTACTACACCACGACATTTGTAACCGCAAGCGGAGAAACTGATTACGGAACCGTCTCAGCAAGCGTTTCGCCAGTCAATCAGGAGGTTAATCTGACCAATATACCGACCGGGCCAGCCGGCTTAGTCGTTGCTCGTAAAATTTATCGTACGACTGGAAGTGGTTCTGTATGGGGACCGTTCTACTACGTTACAACCATAAATGATAACTCTACTACAAGTTATACAGACGATACTGGGGATGGTAGTTTAGGGTCATCTGTGGCACCTGTAGATAATAATACTGCCAGCATACAATTTAATGGAAGCTCGGTTCTAAGGGTTGGAGGTAATGGCCAAAACACATGGATTGGTAAAAACGTTGGAACAACAAATACGACTGGTGCCGGTGACCTTGGAATAGGCGCAAACGCGTTAAGTAGTAATACCACTGGTAACGACAACCTAGCGATAGGATATTCTGCGTTAGGAGCAAATACTTCTGGTGGTGGTAATCTAGCCGTAGGGGCCTATGCCCTCAGTAGCAATACTACAGGATCAAGTAATATAGCGTATGGGTACGGTGCGCTGGGTCGCAATAGTACTGGTGGCAATAACTTTGGTCTTGGGACTAATGCCCTAGGGGCAAATACTACCGGATCAGACAATACCGCTAGCGGTAGTAATTCTCTGGATTCCAATACTAGCGGTAGCAATAATACGGCATTTGGCTACCAAGCTTTGGCTACGAATACGACAGGAACATATGACGCAAGTTTTGGCTACGGCGCAGATGTACTTTCTAACAATCTGACCAATGCAACCTCAATTGGCTACAATGCTAAGGTGGGATCCAGCAACTCTATCATACTTGGTTCATCCGGTACAAATGTGGGTATAGGCACATCATACGCTCCCAACCTATTGACTGCGGCAACTTCAACTTCCAGTTCAGGAACCATTACTCAAAACAGCGGCTCTAATACGGTGACTGGCTCTGGCACGAGTTTCAGCAGCAGCATGGTCGGTGGCACGCTGTATTATAACAATGGCACAACCGGCACCATTACCGCTGTCAGCAGCAGCACTAGTCTCACTAGTAGTAATGCTACTGGCGGTTGGAGTGGAGCTACTTATATCATTGTTTATGGCGGCTTTAATATTACGGGTAGTGCTACGGTTTATCTGCAGCCGACTAGTGATTCCACGACAGCCTTCAAAATCCAAAATGCTGCCAATACAACTACTGTGCTGGATGCCGATACAGTAAACGGCCGCATCGGTATAGACACGGCTGCTCCAGGTTATGCTCTTGATGTAAATGGCAACATTAATACGAATACTGGCTTTTTACTAAATGGAAGTAGTATAAATAGTGCCGGCGTTTTGACTAACGTCGCTTATCTAAATCAAACTCAGACTTTTACTCAAGCCAATACTTTCTCTGCCAGTGGCACAGCTTTAACTGTTGATAACAACGCGACAATTGATGGGCAACTTAATTTAGTTGATGGGGCATACATACAAGACTTTTATGGTTCTACTTGGATAAATTTGCCTACTACAGGTGCTGGTTCAGGCATCGGTACTGGCGGTGCTGGTTCCAATCCGTTTATAGCATATGTGCCAGGCTCAGGTCATTGGTTTAATAACGCTTCAGCGGGAGACGTAGCTTACAGAAATACGTTGGGGAGAATATTGCTGGGCACATCTAACGGGAATGCTAATGTGATTATAAATACTAATGGTAGCGTATTGTTCCAGAATTCAACAGACTCGACTACCGGTTTCCAAATTCAAAATGCTGCTGGTAATTCGAATCTATTCGTGGCTGACACTACCGATAGCATAATCGGTATAGGTACTACTCCCTCGACGTCTAATGCTGATGCTACGCTTCAAGTAAATAATAGAAAAAATGGTCCGCAAATTAGCTTTGGTTCTGATACTCTTGAAGACTTCTACGGCACTGCAGCTCTCTCATATAATTCATACTACGCCAATGTTGGCGGTAGTGGCTATGTTGACAATGGTGGTGGCGCAGCTGATTCTCTTTTGCTGAACAATAATGGCCTTGCCCTGGACACAGTAGCGAGTGGTTCATCGGGCGCCATCCTTACTCCTAACAGCGTATTTGCAGTAGGAATTAATGGCAATGTGTTGTTCCAAAATTCAACAGATTCATCCACTGCTTTCCAGGTCCAGGATACATCCGCCGACGGTAGTAAATCGCTATTCACAGTTGATACCACCAATAATTTAGTACAGGTTGGTTCTGCTACTTCTAGTGCAACCCAGATTAATCTGGCGCTCGACCAGTATAACAGTTTTAGTGATGTCGGCACGTGTGGTTCTTCAGCTTCATCGCCAAATGGTGCCTTGTATTACAACACTGATACTAATGCTATACGTGCTTGCATCAATGGTGGTTGGACTGATTTGGTTTCTACTGCTGGCTTAGGAATAGTACTTTTTGGCGTCCAGCCAGATTCTGGTTCAGCACCGGGCGACCTGGAGTCAACTTCTACATCAGGTGTTTCTGGCCCTTGCAAAGTTTCATGGGCCAGTGCTACGTCAGTTACTATTCAAGCCTGTACTGTCTATAGTGGCGGCCGCCAAATTACTCAGTCTCAAGTGACAGTCACATTACCGAGTATGTCAACCAGTCAGTTCACTCATCTCTGCTACTGGAATGGTTCGGCAGCTTCAGGACCGATAACTAATTCTACGAGCTGGTTTACCACACCAAGCACGACAGAGACTGCCAACTTGCCGACCTTTAGCGCTAATGCTCCCGTAGTTTGTTTGGCTACCATTAAAAATAGTTCTGCTGCTGCTAATACTATCGGCCAGATCTATGATACGAGAGTGTTTACAACTAGCACCAAGCAGTTTGTAGAAGGCAGTGTCGCCTTGGCGCCGGGTTGGATAACCATTACCAACACCAGTAATACTACTCAAGTAACAACTACAACTACCGCTGGTACTGAAGGCGTAGCTGGTGCGGTTGTTGTTGGCAATTCTTCACCCTGGCTTTCGGGTGGACCATCAGCGATTATAGCCACTGGTGGACCACTTGAAGTTGAAGCAACTGGTGGATCAACGAGCGCGTATAACTATATCGAGACTTCGACGACATCAGGCTATGCAACGACAGTAACCACAGCTTCTACTACTTTAACTCTACCGGCTCCTTACATGGGTCTGGCTTTGACAGCTTTTGGTTCATGCTCAACTCCATCAGCCTCTAGTTGTCAAGGGTCTTTGCTAACCCAAGTTCAGTGGATGGATTAGGGAATATGAATAAGTCATTATATCTGGCAATATTTTTAATAGTTATAATTATTGGCATCGCTACCTTGATTGCTGCACTGTTTAAGCAGAGCACTACTACAGTGCCAACGACTATTAGCAGCGAGGTCGATTTTACTATCTTATATCCCGCTCCTCATATTAATGGCCTTCATCCGCAGTCATCTACAATAACCTACAGTCAGACCAATAAGGGACTATCCTACGTTGTGCTTGTCGATAACAAGAAGGTTGTTGTTAGTGAACAATCTACACCTGATATCTTTAGCCAAAACGGCGTTTATAACTACAAATTGAGTCAGGCTCATGAATATAACAGCTTCAATACCTCGGCCGGCGAAGTGGCTTTAACGAGGCCGAACGGTTTGGGGGGCCAGAGTGTTGCTTGGGTAAATGCTGGCGGCACATTGACTTTAGCACGCGCATACCAGAGTTTAAATGAGGATCAGTGGAAGTTACTCTTCAATAACATGGAGACGGCTCACTAAATCCTGTTACCAGATATTTGCCAGAGGTAACCTGCTCATCTATACTGAATAGGAAAGTGCTTAAGCTAAAGATATTAGATGGGAAAAATAAAAAGACTAATCAGGACAGCTACATCAGTTGTACTTACTATTTTGATAGCCATAAGCTGTTTATCTTTCCTGTCGTTTCATGCCAAACAGGTTTCAGCGGATTCGGGCTGTAACGTTGATAGCCTGAGTACGAATAGTGCCACGGTTGGTAATGATACAGGGTTTATTTTTCAGGTCAGCGATAGCAGTGCTTCAATACAGTGGGCAAGCATCACTTCTCCGGGAGCCAACGTAGTGCTGTATGACGCGGTTTCACCAGACTTTTCAGCTCAAGTTAACAATAGCCAGGCTACATTTACTTCTGGAAATGTACCGGCAGGTTCAGAAGCTGAACTATACGTTGCCGCACACATAGAATATTATCTACCACCGGGTAACTGGACGGTTCAAGTTTCGTCTGAGCCTAGTGGGGCTAATCCCGTTACTTGCTCAGGTGACACAAGTTTTCAATCAATTAATTCTGGCGGCAGCAACCCTCCGGTTATTAGCTCTGTTTCAGCCGATGTAACGAGCAGTACTTCTGCTACCATCAGCTGGCAAACTGATGAAGTAGCTACCTCAACTGTTTATTATGGTGTAACGGAAGGCTACGGACAGCAGCAAAATGATACTAGCTTTGTAACGTCACATAGCGTTACCATAACCGGACTTCAGCCAAATACAGGCTACGATTATGAAGTAACGAGTGTCGACCAAAACGGTGACGGCTCTACATCAGGAAATAATACCTTCCTGACACCTCCGCCACCAGCTCCGCCTCCTCCTGCAATAAATCCCGTGATAAACAGTGGGGGTAGTACTTCAACCAGCAGTAACATTCCTTTACCTGTCGCTTTAAGTCTGGGCATAAAGCCTAAGTCTAAATCCAGTGGTCCTCCACCAGTGGTTCAGTTAAGCACCAAACTTGTTAATCCATATAAAGTTGTTCCAACTATTAGCGGCCAAGCTAGCGGTAGTATGAGCATCCTTGCAGTTGAGTACTCAACCGATGGCGGCAAAGATTGGCTGCCGGTCGATACTAGTGTTGGCTTGGGAAGTCAACAAGTATCCTTTAGTTTCACCCCAACTTATCTAGACGATGGTAATTACCAGGTGATTGTCAGAGCGATAGACAGTTCAGGCAATATAGGAACGACGCCAAGTCAAACTCTGGTTCTCGATCGTTTACCACCAATTATTGGTGGTAACGTAGTTACTATTGGCACCCAGTTATTAGAGCCTAAAGTCAATGGCATTCTGACTTTGCCAGCCAACGTTAATGCCAAAATTACCGTAGGTGCGATTGGTGGTCCAACAAGCGTTAATGTACTAGCCTTCGACCAGGATGATAAAACAGCTGCTCCTCTAAGCTTTCAGCTGACATACATAGAAAGTAGTGGGCTGTGGCAAGGAATTATAAATTTTTCTAGAGCCGGCAATTACCAATTAGTCGTACAGGCAGTTGATGGTGCTGGTAATTCTACCAGCCGGGATTTAAACATGGTAACAGTTAATCCTCCAGGCCAAATCACTGCTGCCTCAAATGGTAAATCAATCAATGCTCAGCTGACAACGTACTATCTTGATCCCGACACTAACACCTGGGTAGAGTGGGATGGGCCAGCTTTTGGTCAACAGAATCCATTGCAGCTGACTAATCGACAAAATGGTTATAGCCTGTTCTTGCCAGCTGGTACATACTATTTGAAAATAACTTCATCTGGCTATCACACAGTTATTAGCCAGAGCTTCAGCGTTAGTAAACTTACTTCAATCAGTGCTAGCTTTGCGCTCCAGCGGGCATTTGGCCTACATGCGGGCCCTCTAAAGATTTACTATAGCTGGTCAGGTTTAAGCGCCAAACCTCTTAACGGCGCCACTTGGAAAATGGCTCCAATTGTTAAACAACCTCCTGTGTTAAATAATGAACTACCGCAATTTAATTTACCGCTTACTAATGGACAAAGCCTGACCAATGCTCAACTTTTAGGCAAACCGACTATACTAACTTTCATTAACACATGGGCACCATCAGCTCAAGATCAGTTGAATAACCTTAATCACTTAAATCAGGTGGGCCTTAACATAGTACCTGTTGGCATGGGAGAAAGCACTGCGAGTCTGGGTGTCTATGACGCTATAGCTGGCTACCATCTGCCAATTTTGGCAGACACAGACGAACAATTAACCACGATTTTTGGTGTTAATAGCCTGCCAACAACTTTTTTTGTTGACCGACACGGAGTAGTAAAAAAGGTTATGGTTGGAGTATTATCTACAGAGGAATTACTAGCTAATGTTCAATACTAAAAGCATGTTTTCTGAGTTACTGGTTCGTGTGTGGACTGAAACAATGATGCGGGTGCCCTAATTATGTGGCTACAGTTTTTTTCACAAGATGCACATTTCACCATACACCTATTTGCAGCACTGGTTTGTTTAGCTGTTTGCTGGCTTTATTTGGACGCTTGGCTTAATAAGCATAGTCGAGTTGGTCTCTTGCGTTGGCTCGGTTTTGGCATTCTCGGTATCTCATTCTTAGTAGAAGCCACAATTTTAGAGCAGTCCGTGTTAGGCAAACTGACAATCAGTCATGATGCCACGGGCATAGTTATTGTGCTAAGATTAGTGTCTTTTTTGATTCTTATCGCTAGTCAGTTGTTGGATCCCTTGCAAGCCGTTCCTGAGACACACGAGATAAATGAGATCTATAAATCAAATAGTCAGGCAGAACAAGAAAAAACCCAAGATAAACCGTCCAAACGTAAAACCAGTGCTGTTTGGGCACCGGCTGTTTTGACAGCAAAGTGGTTAGTTCCAGTGGGTGCATTTGTTGTTGGCGGTCTCTATTGGCGACGAGCCACGAAGGGTCTAGAAAGACATCTTAAGTCAGTTGCAGTTGCTTTCTTGTTTATTGGCTTGGCTGACTTTATTAACCTGGCAGAGCTATTACGCAATACCTCGAATCCGATAATCTTCTCCTGGGTAGCAGCCTTCGGGCCAATCTGGTGGGTAGAGCAATTAGTGCTGTTAGCGGGGGTACTGGTGCTTGGACGGTGGGTATGGAGCTACTTAACAAAACGCTTCTTCAGTCAGTTATTTATGGTATTAATTAGTAGTACTGTAGTAATTTTCCTCATCGTCACCATAACCTTTACGGCCTTACTCCTAAACAGTACCAGAAGTGACATTGTCGACAATTTGCACACCGCCGCCCAAGTGCTTGACTATGCTTTAGCTGCCAAAGAAACGGAAACCACTGCCGGTGCCGAACAACTAGCCGACAGCTCAGACATCATTCAAGCTATTGAGAATCGCGACCATAATGCCCTTGTCAGCCTAACTGCCAATTATCTGCCTTCTAAAAAACAGTCATCATTGATAATTACCGATCAATATGGGCAAGTACTTTTACGTGGTGAGAATCCCTCGCAGTGGGGAGACTCTCTCTCTGGCAATCCCTTGATCAGACAAGCACTGCTTGGCTCTCAAAACGCCAGCGTATCTGTTAATCAGGGAGTTGCTACGCCGATTGTCGAAGTAAGCAGCAGCGTACCGGTAATAAGCAGTGGGCAGGTGGTAGGCAGCGTGACCACCGGCATCAATCTTGACCAAGCTTTTGTTGATGGTCTAAAAACCAAAACCGGCCTGGAGAGTTCAGTTTATGGTAACGATGTGGTAAGTGCTACTACCCTTTTGGCTCCTGATGGCAAAACTCCTCTAACTGGCACAATATTGGATAACTCGAAGATAAAAAGTCAGTTGTTAAATAAAGGCTTAACTTATAACGGTAGTTTTGATATAAATCACCAGTCTTTCTTGGGATCCATGATACCTCTTAAAGATGCTGACAATGTGCCGGTTGGTATCTTGATGGTAAGCCAGCCTCAAAGCAGTATCCTTAAAATAGCAGGTAAGTCTGTGGAGTCAACTTTTGTAGTAACTGCCCTACTACTATTCTTAAGTGTGGTTCCAGCTTACATGATCGCTAAAAGTCTGGTCAGCCAGATAGATACACAATAAGTTTATCGATTTAGCGCCGTTTATGTGACTTGCCGCTATTCTTTCTCGGTTGACGATGACTGATAGCAGGTATGTCGTTGCGGGTATAACCAGCTAGAATTTCTTTGACAATATCGAAGACCTCCTTAGGCCTGTAATCACTTTTATTGATGAACTTAACAGCACCGAGCGATAGAGCGGTTTCGGCATCAGCGGTACCGCTTAGGTTTGTTAGCACTACAACCGGTATCTTTTCTACTTCGGGTATAGACTTCAACTGCTTGAGCATTTCCAGACCATTGAGCTTGGGCATCATAACATCGAGCAAAATAAGGTTTGGCTTGGTTGCTCTGGCTCGCTCCAGCCCTTCTTCGCCATTGGATGCAATTTCTACTTCGTAACCTTCAGCAGTAAAGATTTTTTGATACATCCTAAGAATGAGTTCGTCATCTTCAATAATGAGTACTGTGGTCATTGACTCGTAATTCCTCAATAATACTACCATGACAACTGGTTACTTGTCTAAGGACACTTCTCACGATTTGTAAAATATCTAAAACAATTTTCTTCTACGATGCACGATAGGTCTTCATTGACCTATAGTAAACGCAGAAGACAGTCACAATTATCTCTAGCATGGTCTTAAAAGTGCAGGTTTTGTTTTTAGAGGGCCATAGGTCTATGATTTATTCTATGATTTATATATGTTCAGCTTGCTTTTTTATAACAAAAGGGGGGGAGTATCAGTTTTAATACACCAGAGGAACATCGAGGTGATGAGGCCTTACAGCTAGCCGAAGAATTACATGTTCCTAATAAACCTCAACCTGATGAAGTAACCACACGACAAGGGTGGCTTCAGCATAATTTTTTTAGGATTTCAGCTGGTATGCTAGTTGTAGGTACTTGTGTATCGGCAACCACAAACTCCTTAACTTCAGAGGCAGGAAAAGTTTTAGAAGCTGCTCCGTGGGCGGTTGTTGGAGTCGCTGCAACAGAATCTATGTTTTTGGGTGGACTAGCGTTAATGGCAATTGGTGCTAGCAAACAAATTGGGAATCCATTTACGCTACCTCGTCGCTGGCGTGAAATGTGCAATACAGCAGTGGACAGTAAGGCCGTTAAAACAGGAGCAGCTATCAATGTTATTGGTGCTCTAGGCACAGCTGCTGTAATCGATACTGCTGCAGTCATGGCTCTACCAACTGAGTCATGGCCTGGTGCTTTTGCTATTGGGTCTGTAGATATAATCGGCACCCTTGGTAGAGCAGGAATGATGTATAGCCTTCTAAGAGATGGCGGCAAGTCACATGAAAAAGCTAAAAAGCCTTCTGTACGAGTAAGAGAGGCTGTATTAGACGATATTGATCGCTTGACTGAGTTAGATTTATTGTTGTTTGATAAAGCCTATGGCAATAGCAAACCAAACAAAAACAAGATTTTAGCAATGTTAACTCAACGTTTCAACAACAATCCCGGGTGGATGTTTGTTTCAGAAATGGATGGCATTGTAGAAGGTTTTGTAAGTGCCTTTAGGACAGATAAGCCCATGGAGGCTTTTGTTTCCTGGGCCGACTCTACTGCTGACGGTACATTAGAAGGCAAAGTTGTTCCTGATGGTAAATACGTTTATGTAGCTAATATGACAGTCAAGCATGAAGCTGTGCTATATGGAGCTAAAAAGATGTTGTTAGCTAACTTATTCTCCAACTCAATACGAGATGGAGTAGAATACGGTTATTTTATAAGTCGGATGCCTCACTTTAAGCGTTGGCTAACAGAACAAACTGCAAAAAAAGCCATAGACTCAATTGAAGACATGGATTTACAAGTAATGGCCGAAACTTATTCCAGATTTCTGGGAGATGATAAACAATTATATGACCCTCAGCTTCGTATGTACAAGGCTCTGGGATACAAACTTGGACAGGTTATCCCAAATGCATTTGAAGATGACGTATCTATGAACTTTGGTGTAATATGTAAAGTAAGCATACCACCAAAACATAAACTACTTAAAAGAATGAAACCTGCACGATTGACCATGGCATACGGTTTAAGGAAAATAGCCGAAAGGCCGAGATTATTAGAAAAAGTATTCTAAAATGGATGCAATAACATCTTTGAATTCTATCGAACCAGAAGAAAAAGCTTCTAAAAAAGAACAGGGGGCACTTTTAAGCGTTGAATTCTTTCATATATATACCAATGAGACCATCGGTAGCCGCCATATTAAAAGCCTTAGTCTTCTGAAAAAAATTAAGAAGAATTGGTCTCTTGCACATAAATCCATTGTCTTAATAGATAACTATAATTCCACTAAACATATGCTTACCGCCGAGGAGATTTTAAATTATTTGGATACTCAAAATGTCCTGCCTGAGTACTGGGCTTATGAAAAAGATTTAGTGCCTTTTGCTGATAAGTTTCTTGCTAAGCTAATAAACCCTAAGCTTAAGAGAAGCTATGAAAGTTATATTAGAAAGAACAAAAAATATCCTTGTTCGCTTTTGACAGCTAGTTGGTATTTATTGCGTCTTGGCAGATTTGAAAACGAGGGGATTGTTAAGACAACACTTAAGACTCATAAAACGTATGAAGCTGCAGATAAACTTCTGAATATTCTGCCCGATGAGTATCAAAATGTGGAAAAACGTGCGCGAGAGTTAATATACAAAAGTGAATTTACTATTGATGCAGACAAGATTCAGGACTTGTTCTATTTATCACATTCAGGATCTGATTTAGATCTTTTTTAATAGACTTCTTTTGAGAATGTAAGAAACACCGCTAAAATAAGCTCATGCTTGTTTTTTTTAGCGTGATTATCGGGATTTCAGCACTCGCAATCTTCATTGCTGGTCTTCTTAGCTTTCTAAGAAATCCTAACTTGCTCCAAAATAGATGGTTTTTTATCTTTGCCACTTTTCTCACTATGTGGATTCCATTTAACTTTTACGATAGCAATTTCGTTGAACATTTTTGGACAAGTTTCGTGATTAAACTTGATTTTATCAGTGCCCTTTTTATGGGTTGGGCTTTTGTTGGTTTTGCCATAACTTTTCATGCTAAACCTCACGACAGTCAGAAATTAGCATTAACCTATAGGCTGCTCGGCGTGATTTCTTTTCTGGTGAACTTATTCTTTATACCTCTGGCGTTTAAAGGATCATTGATAACAGCCTCGATTGGAAGCGGTAACTTACAGGTTCATTATGGGCCTGCTTTTAATTTCTATGCGTTATTCCTTTGCGGTTATTTTTTTTATGGCCTTGGCGTATTGCTTTACAAGAGACACTTTGCGGGTACATATAAAGCTGCAGTTAACCTTATATTTAACGGTCTGTTGATAGCCATAATTGCTAATTTGCTGACTAACTTAGTATTCCCTTTGCTGATTCATACCAGAGCAACGGTTAAGGCTCTTAATATTTTTGGTTATATAGGCCTTGGCATACTAACTTTGTCTATTTATTTGGCCATCACTACCAAAAAGCTTTTTGATATTCGGCTAATAGTGGCTCGATCTGTTGCCTATCTACTTTCTCTGAGCACCATAACCGGTATCTTTTTATTAACGACTATTGTTTTTATTAGCCTAGTATTTCAAAACAACCTAACTCCCAGTGAAGCTAGATGGGTATACGTATCCTTGGCTGTGATTCTAGCTTTAGCCTTTCCATACCTGAAGCGTTTCTTTGATGTTATTACCAGCAAACTTTTCTTCAGGGATGCTTATGACTCACAAGAATTCTTAGATAAGTTTAATAAAATGCTTGTTGCTGCTTTTGCTCTCAGGCCACTATTAAGAAAATCTGTTAGGCTCATTGAAGAAAGTCTTAAGCCAGGCTATTGTATTTTCATAATCAATGAAACCGATAACACTAAAGGAGAAGTACTTATATCGGACGGTTATGGCAATCTGGGTGAAGAAGTTTTGCAAGAATTCGATAGAGCAACTGTCCACTTAACACATAAGGTAACGGTTGTGGATGACTTACCTGAACAGCGGGATAAGCTACGTCATATTTTTGGTAATGACGTATCTGTAATAACTCACTTGAAGCCTATTTCTTCTGCTAACATTAAAGGCGTAGGCTATCTAGTGCTCGGCCCAAAAAAAAGTGGCAACCTCTACAGCACCCAGGACATAAAGGTACTTGAAATCATCAGTAATGAATTGGTAATTGCTATTCAGAATGCTCTTAAGTACGAACAGATTGCCCAGTTTGCAGACACCATGCACGAGGAAGTCTTGCGAGCAACAGCTAGTTTAAGACAAGCCAATAAGGATCTCCAGACTCTTGATGCCCTCAAAGATGATTTTATTTCTATGGCATCACATCAGTTACGTAGCCCTGCAACCTCCGTGCATGAGGCTATTCAGATGATGGAAGGACCAGGCCTTTCTAAAACTGAACGCGCAAATATGCTCAAGCTTGCTGAAGCCAGCAGTGAACGTTTGGTAGGAGTAATTGCCGACATGTTAAGTATTGCTCGTATCCAAGCCGGACACTTTACTATAGACAAATCAGATGTTGATATGGCAGATCTCATCGATAGAGCTATATTAGAAGCTTCAGTGCTAGCAAAACAGAAGAATATCAATATCGTCTTTAATAAGCCTCCAAAGTCCATTAAATTACAGGCTGATAGAGCCAAGCTTAACGAGTCGATGTCTAACTATATCGAGAATGCCATTAAGTATAGTCCTGCTGGCAACCCTGTAATCATTGACCTGAAGCAAGCAGACAAGCAGATTACTTTCGAAGTCACCGATAGCGGCATTGGTGTGCCAGAATCGGAAAGAAAAAATCTTTTTACTAAATTTTACCGTGCAGCTAATGCCCGCAAGGAAGAGCCGAATGGCAATGGTATCGGCTTATTTGTCGTTAAAACCATTGCCCAAGGTCATGGAGGCGATGCCTACTATAAGCCGCTGGATAAAGGTAGTCTATTCGGGTTTTGGCTGCCCCTAAAAGCTTGATGTCCTAACGGTTGACTGTTGACATGTCTGGGTAACGATTACCAGCTGTAGTTCCTCTTGGAATAGCTTTGTCTAGATACTTGAGGTCATCCTTGGTAAATTTTATGCTCAGTGCCGCTATATTTTCTTTGAGATACTTGAGGTGTTTCGTGCCCGGTATTGGCACAATATCCTGTCCTTGGGCTAAGACCCACGCCAGAGCTATCTGTCCAGGTTTTACATCTTTTTCATCAGCCAGTTCTTTCACTGCCTCGACTATTTCCAAATTCTTGTAGAAATTTTCGCCTTGGAAACGAGGGTGGCGGTTGCGCCAATCGTTTTTGGGTATGTCCTCAGGCTTTGCCCAGCGACCAGTTAAAAAACCACGACCTAAAGGGCTATAGGCAACGAAACCTATATCAAGTTCTCGGACAGTATTCAATATTTCCTCCTCAGGATCACGGCTCCATAAACTATACTCGGTTTGCAGTGCTGTAATGGGATGCACTTTTTGAGCCCGCCGGATAGTTGCCGGAGCAGCTTCGCTCATACCAAGGTAGCGTACCTTGCCGGCTGCTACCAAGTCTGCCATAGCCTGGATGGTATCTTCAATTGGTACCGAAGTATCAACACGGTGTTGATAATAAAGGTCAATATGATCTACTCCAAGTCTCTTAAGGCTGGCGTCGCAAGCTTTCTTGACGTACTCCGGTTTACCATTGATGCCTATCCAGCTGCCATCGGGATTGCGTTCATTACCAAATTTAGTGGCGAGGACAACTTCGTTTCTCCTACCCTTAATTGCCTTACCGACTAGTATTTCATTGGTGAATGGACCATATGCATCCGCAGTATCAAGAAAATTGACACCGTGATCAAGTGCATAATGAATAACGTCTATAGCTTCGCTCTCGGATGTTGTGCCATAAAAATCACTCATGCCCATGCAACCGAGACCAATGGCTGAAACAACCAAGTTACTACCGAGTGTACGCTTTTGCATATAGAACCTCCTTTATATTTTTCAATAGTGTAACACCTGACTTGACCGCTTGGCCAGATTTTACACCTTCTAACAGGTACAGTCTTATGGTTTTCGGGGACTAATGTGTGCTCTACAATGGGTAAGTGACATATATCCGGACAGTACCGACAGCTAGTGGTG
>JAJZAF010000018.1 GCA_021799595.1 bacterium
CTCCCAGCTCAGAACCAAACTTAAGCTACACAGAGGCATGAGTGAAGCACACCAAAGACAGCTCGTTGAATGGTATCTTTACAACCGAACAGAGGAGCCAAAACCTCCACGAAATTTCCTATAACTTGCAATAACCAATCTTACCCCATCAACAACATGCCTACCGCCTACACTACGAGTACTTGTTGCACTTTGTAAGCGTATAGTTGCGGTATCTAAATTTGGGGAAAACCATTGACCTTTTAAGACATCTTTTGAAGTCACTCCATTAGAATCAGCTACTATTTTTGGATTTTCTATTCTCTAGAGAGGAATCGTAAGTTTTTCAGACATAAATATCTATTAACATAAGCGTTAGCTTATTGCAAGTTTTATCCTTGAGCAAATCAGGCTAACACCTGATGGCTCGGGATGGTGAGTAGATTCGCTGGGAGCGCTTGACTGATAATACTCGTAGTCAATATAAAGGTAAAAATTTAAGCGAAGATGAGGTTGCTAATATTGTACGAGCAGAATGAGCACAATAATGCGTGTGGTTCTGGATACAAATGTCGTTATCTCTGCTTTGTTATTTGATGGTTTGCCAGAAATTCTCTCTAGACTACCAAAGGCCGCTAGGCCCAAAGTTGTTCGGCCATTGATGCTACGTGATAATGGGGTGGTAGGTTCTGATATTTAGGTCGTATTAGCTCATTGAAGAATCTTTCTGAAAAGTCTTCTCTGGCTTTTAAGTTGCCGTTAGATCTCTTGCTTAAGTTGCAAGGAATTCAAGCTGTCATATTGGGTTTATAACATAGCCTTCTCAAACAAAATTAAAAGTCCTTTTGGTTTAGAAAGCCAATGTAGCTTCAAGTCTCCTTATCTCAGCTAACTTTTCAAGGATAATTTTCTGTCCTTTTTTCAGCTATGCATGTCTGGTAATAGCCTCTTGCTCATTCTGACCTTAAAAATAACAGTTAGATAATCTTCTCAAGAAGCCTTGAGTTTTTTATTCCAATACCAGGTGACTAAATAATAGCTAACCACCGCCCCGATTATTCCAAATACCCAACCCCCAGCTATATCTAGTGGGGAGTGAACTTTGGCTAACACTCTGGCTGCACCAATAATTACTGTCAACACCAGCATTACACTAGCGGTCTTTTTGTTGAAGAAGTAGGCTATAGCGGTCAATGTCCCTGTCAGCAGTGCATGGTCTGACGGGAAGCCATTGTCAGCTGGATGCGGAAACAAGGGCTTAACATGTTCTACTACGAACGGACGTGGGTCATAGTACAATCTACTGGCTATACGGGATAACACAAAGGCGATTCCTCCTGCTACTATGATGGCTACCAAGAACTTAAACTTAGTTTCCCGTTTTTCTTTTAGCCAGGCGATAGCTATGCCTAATATAACAAATAAGTAAAGATACTGAGCGCAGAATATTATTATACTGTTCATAGATATGACTAAAGATTTATTACAATGACAACACCATAATTATACATCAGCTAGCATTAAAGTATATAAAGAAAGCAGCAGATAATCTAAAAGTCAGCAGTCGCTCGGTTGTAGAGACAAGGCTTTTATCAGAGCTGCTATAGTGTTAATTATTCTAATCCTGCCACCGCAGTTCCCCGAGAGTAAGCTCATGGGAAGTTTAATCTTACTAATTGGACTGCTCATAAACTTTTCAATAATCTTCGCTACAGTAACTTTTTACTGCAAGCTAATAATCAGGCTAGCGTTGGCTCACTCAGGGTTAAGCAAAAAGTATTATGATGTTAAATTCTTGATAAATAACGTTAGCCTACAACTCAAATCGCCATGACCTACACTTCAATTACTTCAGAAATGTTTGTAGTTAATCATGACAGTATCACTAATAAGCACAACTCTAAGCGTTGAACTTGAAATCACGCTCCGCAAGTTACACTCATAGGCAGACTAATAGCCAGGGAACTGTAATTTGAGATGTCACCATTGCAAGAATAGACATTTGAATTGCCAGCTACACTAGGAAGGCCGCAGCTATAGCTTAAAACAAGGTTTGTCGGGCCCGCCGCTGCATTAGTAGTGCCGCTACACTGTAGCTGGTCTGCTGAAGCATAGTGCCCTTGGCGATGGCAATCAAAGCTTACATTGGTGGCATGTTGAAAGATTGTACCGTTGCACCTTAAAAATACTGCATTAGCCGCAAGCTTAGGTGCGGTACAGCCCATGCCGGTCACTACATAGTCTACTGTAGACTGGACTAGAGAGACGTTGGTGCTACAGTTAATAGCTATTTTTGGGTATAAGTTTAGCGGGCTAGCTGACGACTCAGTGTTAGTTGTTTTAGTCGTTGTTTGCTGCACGGTTTTAGCAACAGAACTTGCAGTTACGTGATGAGGAGATTGTAATACACGACTTCCAACAAATAGCAGGACACCTATTATTACTACTGCAGCTATTACAATTTTCATTTTGTTTTATTCCATACTTACAGTTAAAATTATACTCCTTTTAAGTACTTCGGTTATATTTCTGCCCAAACTATGCTAAGACCTAACCGTAAATATTAAAGGTTCGTTATGAATACTCCTGGATTGTCCAGGAGTTTAGTCACAATAAATTTACACAATCACTTCCACGAACAGTAATCCAGTCATTTTTCTGTTTAAAAACCCAGGTTTGTATTCGTAAATAGGTACTAATCCGAATCGAGAATTAACTTTCATCTGGTAGCCAAGAAGTACTCTTATGTAGTGAACAAAGTAACCTTCTACTGGCCTAGGAAATGAAGTGACCAGGTAGGCTTGTTCCTTTAATTTACCAAAGGTAGCTTCCACCTTTGGTCTGAGCTGAGACAGAAACTGTTACCAGCCAGTCATCAGTGCCTATTTACGTTGTTGATTATATTGGGAGCCTGACATGATGTAGTTGTAGAGGCTAGAGATGTAAATACTGGCCAGAATGGCTTTTTTGAATTTACAGTGCTGGAAGCTAACAAAGAAAAAATGTTTAGCTGATGTTGTCTTAGAGGTTCAAGAGAATGATCTCACTTTTACCAGAAGCGATAACCATCAACAGGTAAGGCTGCTATAATATAGGTAAGGGAAATGAGGATAAGAAAGGAAGCTCAAATAGTGAGTGGTCATAGTAAGTGGTCAACAATTAAAAGACAGAAAGGCGCCAAAGATGCTGTCCGTGGTGCTGCTTTTACTAAACTCGGTAATGCCATTGCGATAGCTGCACGTAGTGGTACAGATCCTGACACGAATTTCGCTCTCCGTTTAGCTATAGATAAGGCAAGAGCTGCCAATATGCCTTCTGCTAATATTCAACGTTCCATTGATCGTACTAAAGATAAAGCAGTCACTCAATTGCAGGAGGTTACCTATGAAGGCTATGGCCCAGACGGGGTGGCTATTTTGGTAGAGTGTGCTACTGATAATATCAACCGGACATATCCTGACGTAAAAACTGTCTTTACAAAACATGGCGGTAGCATTGCCGAGAAAGGTGCCGTGGTCTTTCAGTTTGACCGTAAAGGTCTCATTCGAGTAGCGACCACTGGCGATGAGATTCTGATGCAGGCTCTGGAGGCGGGTGCAGAAGATGCTCAGGAAGAAAACGGAGAACTTACGGTCTACACTGATCCAAAAGAACTGGCCCAAGTACGAGACAGTCTTACTCGAGGCGGCTTAGAAGTTATTGAGGCAGAACTTACTTATATTGCGAATAACACCGTTACTATTACTGATCCCACTACGGCAGCAAAGATACTTCGGCTGATGGATGCTTTAGAGGCCTTGGATGATGTCATTGCCACACATGTCAATTTCGATATTCCCAAAGATGTCATGGCTGCTCTCTAGTTAGGACAAATGGGTGACAAGAGAGTATGCTAACCATGTGAGGATTATTGGCATCGATCCCGGCACTGGCATACTGGGCTTTGGCGTCATAGAGGTCAGTGCTACTCAACCAAAACTAGTTGACGGAGGTGTTATCCGTACTCCGGCTCATGAAGACGATGCGGTCAGACTGCAACTTATATATGAAGAACTGACAGGCATTATTTCCTCCACGCGACCAGACCAAATGGCAATAGAGAAACTTTTCTTTGCTCAAAATGTTACCACAGCCATGACGGTGGCCCAAGCTCGAGGTGTAGTGCTCTTAGTTGGTCAAGAAGCCGGCCTGACTATTTTTGAGTATACTCCCCTTCAAATTAAACAGGCTCTCACTGGCTACGGACGGGCCGAGAAGAAGCAAATCCAGGAAATGGTACGAGTCATTTTAAAGCTTAGAGATATACCTAAACCAGATGACTGCGCTGATGCCCTGGCAGCTGCCATCACACACTTAATGACGACTAAGAACGCCATACAGTCGACACATTAAAAGAAAACTCATGTCATACTGTATAAATGATTGCATCATTATCTGGTATTATCAGCAGCAAAGATCTTGACCTTGTTATTCTTGATGTTGGCGGTGTTGGCTATGGCGTTCTGGTCATTGCTGAAGATTATGGACGTCTAAATGAAAAACAGACAGTGACACTATATATTTACGAATACATTCGTGAACAAGCTCATGACCTCTACGGCTTTTTAAACCGGGAGACAAAAGCCTTTTTTGAGCAACTACTGGCCGTAAATGGTGTAGGCCCCAAAATGGCATTAGCCATACTTAATACTGGTTCTGTTGAAACGCTTCGTGAAGCTATTGCCAGTGGTGATGCAGCAATAATCGCCCATGCCAGTGGTGTTGGTAAGCGTCTGGCTGAACGGGTAGTAGTAGATCTTAAAGATAAAGTCGGTCTCATTGGCGACTCGACAGGTATAGGTCTAATGAAAACGTCGTCCAAGCTACTCGGTGACGAAGCTGTAGCTGCACTGATTGCTCTCGGTTATAGTTCTGCCGATGCCGCACGCAGTCTTCAGTCTATAGATAAAACTTTGCCAATAGAAACTCGCGTAACCGAAGCCTTAAAGAGGATGTCATGAGTGTACCATCAATAACATTAAAAGATGGCCATAAGATACCACAAATCGGTTTGGGCTTATGGCAGATTAAAGAAAAAGCGACCTTTGCACGAGCCTTTAAGGCGGCTTTTGATTGTGGCTATAGACACTTTGACAGTGCCCAGGAGTATGGCAATGAACAATTACTTGGCATGGCCTGGCGTGGGACAGGGGCAAAGCGTGAAGACTTTTTCCTAACCACAAAAATTAGTGTAAGGAACTTTCGGCAGAAAATGCTTGTTAGTAGTTTTGAACAATCACTTAAAAACCTTCAGACTGACTACATCGATCTTTTGTTGCTACACTTTCCAGTCCCCTTGTTGCGTAAAAAAGCCTGGGTCACACTTGAAGAAATCCAGACGGCTGGTATGGCTCACAGTATTGGAGTGAGCAATTACACTATCCGTCACCTCAATGAGCTGCAAACCTATGCCCATCAGCTGCCCGCTGTTAATCAGGTTGAGCTTCATGTCTTTCTTCAACAGCCTGAGCTTATTCAGCACTGTCGTGAGAATAGCATTACGGTGGAGGGATATTCACCGTTAGCACACGGCCGTATGATGGTTGATCCGGTTGTTCAAAGCATTGCCGCTAAGCACAGTAAAAGTTACGCTCAAATAATGTTACGCTGGCTGATCGAACAAGACGTAGTCATCTTGCCAAAGTCCGTAACAGTCAGTCGCATTAAGGAAAATATAGCTGTTTTTGATTTCTCTTTAGATAAAGAAGATCTAGCGGCGCTTAAGGACTTGAACCGTAATCTAAGAACCTGTTGGAGTCCGGTACATGTGCCGTAATCGATCCATGTATACTAAGAAACGCACATTGAAGAAGGAACTTTAGGTTTATGATCGATCGTATTGTTAATGCCGTTGCCGATAATGAAGAACCACAAGAAGTAGAATTTGAGGTAACACTCAGGCCGAAAGATTTTCAGAGCTATATAGGACAAGAACGTCTAAAGCAGAATATAAAGTTAGCTATTACCGCTGCCCAGAAACGTGGTGAACCACTGGACCATATCTTACTACATGGCCCACCAGGCCTCGGTAAGACTACTATGGCTAGTGTGATTGCTCATGAAATGGGAGCGCAGATCCGCATTACTTCCGGTCCGGCTATTGAGCGGGCTGGTGATCTTGCAAGTTTGCTGACTAATTTGGAAAACGGCGATATTCTCTTCATAGACGAGATTCACCGCTTGAACCGAACCGTCGAAGAGGTTCTTTATGCCGCCATGGAAGACTTTCAGCTCGACATTATGATTGGTAAAGGTCCATCGGCTCGTTCGTTGCGTCTCGATCTGCCAAAATTTACTATTATTGGTGCTACTACCCGAGCTGGTTCACTGGCAGCTCCGCTTCGCGATCGTTTTGGGCTCATTCATCGATTGGAATTCTATACACCAGCGGAAATCGAACAGATTATAGAGCGCGCTGCACGTATTTTACAGATACGCATCAAAAAGCCGGCTGCCCAAGAGTTAGCTAAGCGTTCCCGGTTGACGCCACGGATTGCCAATCGTCTCTTAAAACGAGTCCGGGATTATGCGGACGTCAATGGTGACGGGATAATTGACATGACCATAAACCAACAAGCATTAAAACTGCTGGACATTGATGAGCTTGGGTTAGATAGCGCTGATCGAGGATTGCTGGAAGCTATTCTTAACAACTATAATGGTGGTCCAGTCGGACTGGAAACTCTTGCTGCACTAACAGCTGAAGAGAGGGGTACCATAGAAGAATTGTATGAACCGTACTTACTGCAAATTGGCTTGCTCGAACGTACACCAAAAGGCCGAAAACTGACTCCAAAAGCCTATCGCTATTTAAACAAACAACCAAAACGCAAAAACCAGTCTTCCTTTTTTTAATGTCCTTTTTAAAAATAGCTCTAATTAATACTATGAATAACAAGCTCTTTTTCGCCATTAACGCTGCCTTCATAGGTGGCAATCAAGGTGTACTCAGCACACGTGGCGTCATTACTTTCACAACTGCTCGTGCCATTAATTTGAGTTGGTTCGTAAGCATACGCTCCGAAGGTTGGTGAAGCAACCAGTTTCTCGCTATGCGTTGGACTTGATGGGTCGACGAGAAGATCAGGGTTGAGCTTTGGCATATTCTTAGCTAACCATGAAGAATTATCCATATCACTTCGACTGGGATAATGACCGTTTTTTGGATTATTAAAGTATTCTTCCAGCTGTTGATGGATGGCTTCCAAATTAGTTTGTCGTGTCAAGTTACGATTCTTTTCCTGGATGCCCCCGTAGGTGGTAGCAACGAGGATAATGAGTATGACCAATACTGCAATGACAATGCATAGCTCAATAATGGTAAAGCCCCGCTCGTGATGTAATTGTCTTTTTCTTGTTGCTTGAAACATTTCTATTATCCTGATATTGTCTCTCTTAATGTTTAATTATAGTCGTAAGGGTTTTACTTACGCAATGATTTTATAGGTTATACCCCGTCAAGACCTGCAGGACATCTATAAAGGCAGTTTGCCCGACCAGTGAGCGCAATAGCCCGTCGAGATACAGACTGACCATACCGTTTTTAATAGCTTCACGCTGTAGTGTGGACACGGAGCCATTTTTGGTAAGTGCGCTTGTAACTTGCTCAGGCTTAAAGACCTCAAACAAACCTGTTTGACCACTATAGCCGCTGTCATCACAATATTCACAGCCGCCCGGATGAGCTCGCCAAAGCCGAGTAATAGTTCGGCTGGTACTACTCAAGTAACGAGTGCTAACTCCTTTCGAGGTGCTGTCAGCAGTCGCAACCACACCTTCCGTTACAACGGTTTTTTCAAGCTCATGTAGCTGACGCCAACCTATTCCTTGTGCATCAAGAAATTTCTTCAATTGACTTATTTGCTGTTGTCCTGGAGCAAAAGGCTCACGGCAATTAAGACAGAGGGTACGAACTAGCCGCTGGGATACCACCGCCCGCACATTACTTGCTATCATGAATGGCTCCACACCGATATCTACGAGGCGCCGCAATGTTCCTGCTGCTGAAGGGGCATGAAAGCTGCTAATCACAAAATGACCGCTAGCAGCGGTATTAATAACCGGAGGTCCGACTATGTGGTCATTACTGATGTTAACCATAATGAGATGAGGATCCTGATCAACGATAGCTCTCAAAGATTGTGTGAACGTTTTCCGACTTGGGCTGGACATGATAACTTGATGAGCTGCTTTCATTAAATAATCCGGCGATTCTTCAATGGTGATTGTTTTGCCATGAGGAGCAATAGTCTGGGCCAGACAGAACAAAGTTGTGGCCTTACCGGCATGCCTTGGGCCACTAATAAACAGAGCACCGTTTGTATAAGTCAGCGTCTGAGTTAATGTGCGCAAGGTTGACCCCCATAATCCGAGCTCACGTAAGTTTGGAGCCGAAGCGGCTATTGGTATAATATGCAGCACTACTTTTTCGCCACTGGCTGTTGGCAGGATGGTTGCCTTTACCTCATAGCGACGATCTTGATCGGTCAGCTGCCAGCGTGCATATTGCGGCGCATCGTGCTCATGTATTGGTAAGTTGCCTAGGTTCTTAACATAAGCAAGCAAGGCCGGTAAGGTGCTCAATGGTAGCTTATAGCCATCGTGCAATTTGCCGCCACTTCGCCAACGGATTCGGATATGATCGCTGTACGGTTCAATATGTATGTCATTGCTGCCTAATCGGACTGCCTGTTGCACAACTCGGTTTAGACTTTCAGTTATCGAAGGAGCAAGATTGACCCGGTCTTGGTTAATAGTAACTGGCCTTTTTAAGCTACTCATACTCAGACTGTTGGTGTCGTCATAACTATCAAGAACAGTCTGCAACTGTCGGGAGGTGACCAGGTGAGGCTTCACCTGCGAGAAGTGTTTTTTTAGAAGGGTAGTTGCATCATTATTGGTTGGGTCTTCCATGGCAATGAGAGCAGTCGGTCCGTCAAATGCAAAAATGATGGCTCTATGTCGCCGGGCAGTTGTTGCAGGTAGTTGGTTAAGGACACGACTTGGTACACCCGCGGGTGGCAGCTCAATGAAGGGAACCCCAATTTCATCGGCATACAAACGGGCTAGCTCAACTTCGCTTAACCAACCATGTTCCACCACCAGATCCTGCAACGGCTTTTTAGTATCTAAAGATAGTTCCTGAATTGCATCAAGCTGCTCTTGGCTACAGATACCATTTTCAAGAAGCAAACGCTCGACGTATGCATCGGAGATGCGCATATTCCCCACCCATAAATTGTTGGCTCTTGATTTTTTTCATCTCTTCTTTGAGCTTCCTAGCCTATATTTTAACAGTCTCTCTAGGAAAACGTAAGTACGAAGTCCACAAAAGCACCGACACTTGAAAAATAAAATTTAAGTGAAATGAGGACCTCTAAAACCCCATAGATGCAACTTAACATGGCTATGATGATACACTAGTACCAAAGGTGGAAGCAGTGAACAGATGGAGGCAAACGAATGGCACAAAAAATGGCTGGACCAAAGCAATCGTTAAAAAGCGATGAGCAGGTAGGTAAGAGCAAAGCATTGGTGCTTGCTCTTGAGTCGATCGAAAAACAATTTGGCAAAGGTTCCATAATGAAACTGGGCGATGCGCACAAAGCGGCTGTAGAGACTATATCAACCGGGTCACTCAGCTTAGATCTAGCTCTTGGTGGCGGTATACCAAAAGGCCGGGTTATTGAAATTTATGGTCCGGAATCATCAGGTAAAACAACCCTAACCCTACATACTATTGCTGAAGTCCAACGAGCCGGTGGCACAGCAGCTTTCATTGACGCTGAGCATGCACTTGATCCAGCCTATGCCAAACGTATCGGTGTGGATGTAGCCAATCTTCTGCTTAGCCAACCCGATAATGGTGAGCAAGCGCTGGAGATTGTTGAAACATTAGTCCGTTCCAACGCCGTTGATCTAGTGGTGGTTGACTCAGTGGCAGCGCTAGTTCCCCGTGCTGAAATCGAAGGAGATATGGGCGATTCTCTGCCAGGTTTGCAGGCTCGTTTGATGAGTCAGGCCCTTCGCAAGCTAACTTCTGTCATTAGCCGTAGCAGAGCCACAGTCATTTTTATTAACCAGATCCGTATGAAAATAGGGGTTATGTTTGGTAATCCGGAAACTACCACAGGAGGCAATGCGCTCAAATTTTACTCATCAGTTCGGATGGATATTCGCCGGATAGGCCAGATTAAAGCTGGTGAGAATATCATTGGCAACCGCACAAGAGTTAAAGTGGTGAAAAACAAAATTGCACCTCCCTTTCGTCAAGCCGAATTTGACATCATGTACAATGAAGGGATCAGCAAAAGCGGTGACGTGCTCGATCTGGCGACCACAGACGGTATTGTTGAGAAAACCGGTGCTTGGTATTCGTATAGTGGCAACAAGATCGGTCAAGGAAGAGAGGCTGGCAAAGCATATATGGAAGAAAACCCTAAAATAATGGCTGAAATCATAGCCAAAATCCGCTCTCACGAAGCCGAAAATAATACTCTTTGACTGAAACTTTGCAATGCTCATCACAAAAATTGTCAAGCAAAAACACCTAAATCGCTACTCGATCTTTATAGGCAATGCCTATAGCTTTTCGCTCAGTGAACGTAAGTTAACAGACACCCGGCTCCATATCGGCCAAAATCTAACGAAATCGGAACTGGCTGCCCTAAAGCTAAGCAGTCATAAAGATAAGTTAACTGAACAAACCTATCGTTACGTTAGCATGCGTGCTCGCACCGAAGGAGAAGTAGAAGAGTACCTGAAACGTCATCATGTCGAACCGACAGTTCGTCAGACTATCATAGATCGTCTTAAGGGGATCGGTCTGCTAGATGATAGAAAATATACTGAGTTATATATACAGAATCGCCAACAGCTAAAACCGAGCTCACGGCAGCGACTCATATTAGAACTTCGCAAGAAACATGTACCAGAAAAAATAATCTCCAGTGAACTTGCTAAAGAACAGGATAGTGATGCGACAACACTTCGAACACTTATTGGACAAAAGCGCCGGCAACCGCGTTATAAGGACGATTTTAGGCTGATGAAGTTTCTGGCCCGTCAAGGTTTTCACTACGAAGATATTAAAGAGGCACTGAAATCTGCTTAGGCAGCAACGATCGCCACCGCCGGTGATTTATTGAGTAGTTCATTAATAATAATATGGTTAGGGGTAATTTCATTGATTTGACTGCGATCAATGCTTAGTGTGCCGTTAGATAGACTTTTAAGAATAGAACGAGCAACGTATAACTTCTGGATATACATGCTCGCCACCTCTGTGGCATAGTCGTTGACTTTGCCGACCTTTTCCTTATCTACCGTTACCACCTGTTTACCTATAAGAGTGAAGTTGAGGTCTAAGATATCTTTCAAGCGAATCAAGTCCTTCGCTTCGGTTAGGACAGAATGATCATCGACAACGAAGCCTCCAGGTACTAAATCGCGAATATCTTGATGAAGTAGTACTAAAGTTTGTTTTGAGAATTTGTCTTCACAATAAAAACCTTCAATCTTAAGGTTATTTGGGTTAATGATAGGAGATAGGACGGTTGCGACAGAAGAACCGATCCGAAGAGATATAACAGACCTTTTGAGTAACGAGGTGCTCAGTTGTAACATACTTTCTAGTATACAGACTATAGTAGATAAGCTTGTAAGGAAAAAAGGTTATAAATATGCACGATGATTATATACGGTCGAATAGTCCACTTGCGACGGAAAAGAAAGCCCAAGAGATTGGCGAACGCATCAAAGGACGAGAAGTCATTGAACTAGTCGGTGATCTCGGCAGCGGCAAGACTACATTTATACGAGGCCTGGCACGCGGCATGAATGTTAAGGACCTTGTACAAAGTCCAAGCTTTACCCTGCACAATCAATATAAAGCGGGAGATCTAACTCTTCATCACTTCGACTTCTACCGCTTAAGCGATCCAGGTATTCTGGCCTTAGAGCTTGCTGAGATTATAAAAGATCATCAATCTGCTGTTGTCATTGAATGGCCTGGTGTAGTTAAATCGGTTTTATCTGACCCACATGTCATTATTAAATTGCAGACAGTCGGTGAAATGAAACGAGATATAGAAATTAAATACCCAAAACAATATGCCTACCTTTTTAAGAGAAAGCCATGATTATGTTAATTCTTGCCATACGAACGGATAAAGAAGAAGCTGAACTTGAGTTATATGAGAACACAGACCAGTTGCAATCAATTTGCTGGTCTGCCCACCGCGAGCTGGCTGAAACTATTCACTTCAAGATAAAAAATTTGCTCGAGAAACAAGCCCATAACATACACGATGTATCAGGCATAATGGTATACGAGGGTCCAGGTAGTTTTACGGGCTTACGGATTGGTATTAGTGTTGCCAACGCTCTCGCAGACGGACTCTCCGTGCCGATTGTTGGAGTTGGCGGTGAAGATTGGATAAAAAAAGGATTAAAGCGAATTACTAAAAAAGAAAATGATCACATTGTGAAACCCAAGTATGGCGCCCCTCCTCACATAACCCAAGCAAAAAAGTAGAACCACAGCATGTACAAATGCAGTTGACCATAAAGTACAGAGAGCAGTATATTATACTTTAGGAATTGTACGTTTAGAGAGACGGACAAAACCACTGAAGGATAATTCTTAATTAATTAACTAATTCGTTATTCAGACAGCATTTACTTACGTTCATAGGGTAAAACTACAACAAGGCTAGAGATGTGACAGCGATTGCCTAGTAGTACGCCAGAGTGAATGCCATCTGCCGAGAGATAGAAAGGACAGATCATGTTAGCAGCAGTGCTCGTAGTAGTAGGGCTGTTTGCTGGTTTTGGAGCAAACGCCATCATATCACGTCAACGTTTAGGATCAGCTGAGGAAAAGGCCAAAAAGGAATTGGAACGTGCCAAAAAGGAAGCAAGCAAGCTTGTTGCTCAGGCTCGTGAAGATGCTGCTAAGGCAGTTGAAGAAACTAGGAAAGAAGAACAAAGTCGCCGACGAGAGTTGAAAGAACTTGAGGAGCGTATGGTCAATCGCGAAGAGGCTTTAGATAAAAAGCTGGATGACCTAGATAAACGAACAGAGGCTCTTCGTAGAAGTGAAGATGAGGTCGAGAAGCTCAAAGATGAAATTCGCCAAATTCGTGCAAAACAGCAGGATAAACTAGAAAAGATTGCCAAACTTACAAAGTCTGACGCAGCTGAAAAGCTCTTGCAGATGACTGAACGAGACATAAAGCATGACCTCCTCGGCCTTATTAATAAGCTGCAGACTGAAGCCAAAGATAATGCCGAAGAACAGGCTGCTCTCATCATTACCACGGCTATGGAACGCATGGCAAGTGAAGTTACAGCTGAACGAACGACAACAAGCGTCAAACTGGAGAATGACGAAATGAAGGGGCGCATTATTGGTAAAGAAGGGCGCAACATCCAGGCTCTGCAGCGGGCAACGGGAGTGGACATTCTGGTTGATGACACACCCGGCTATGCTGTTCTCAGTAGCTTTGACCCAGTCCGTCGTGAAGTTGCCCGGCAAGCTATGGAAATGCTCATGAAAGACGGTCGAATTCATCCGGGCAGAATTGAAGAAGTTGTTGAAAAAGCTCAAAAGAATGTTGAGAAAGACGTTATCCGGGCCGGTGAAGATGCTGCTCGCGAAGTAGGGGTCATCGGTATCCCGAAAGAGATCTTACATTTACTCGGTGAACTAAAGTATCGGACCAGCTATGGTCAAAATGTATTGAAGCACTCTACTGAAATGGCACATATGGCTGCCATGATTGCAGAAGAAGTTGGTGCTGACGTCAAAACTACCAAGTATGCCGCCCTGGTTCATGACATTGGTAAAGCTCTGACCCACAAGATGGAAGGCAAACATCATCATATCAGCGGAGAAATACTCAGGAAATACGGTGCTCCAGAGGAAGTAGCATTAGCGGCAGAACAACATCATGACGATGTCGAGGCGACCAGCGTCGAAGCACTGATTGTCCGTACAGTAGATGCTATCAGTGCTGCTCGCCCAGGGGCTCGTAACATCAGCGCCGAGAACTTCGGTGAACGGATGCGGGAATTAGAGAATGTCGCCAACGGTTTCGGCGGTATTGAAAAGTCCTATGCCATTAGTGCCGGTCGTGAAGTCAGAGTCTTCGTCAAGCCACAGCAGATTGATGATCTCAGTGCCATTAAATTAGCAAGAGATATTGCCACAAAGATCGAGTCCACAATGCAGTATCCGGGAACTATTAAGGTAAATGTTATTCGTGAGACCAGAGCGGTTGAATTCGCCAAGTAATTTCCATGAATATCCTCTACATCGGCGATATTATGGGAGCAGTCGGCGTTGAGGTCGTTGAACAATTACTACCTAATCTACGGGAAACAGAAGCACTTGATCTTGTTATTGCGCAAGCCGAGAATGTTACTGGTGGCCGCGGTCTGACACCAAAGGACTACAATAGACTACGATCAGCCGGAGTAGATTTTTGTACTGGCGGTAACTGGAGTTTATATCACCATTCAATTATTCCACTTATGAATGATCAGGTTGAACCTGTTATCCGACCGGCCAACTATCCGAGTGGTACTCCAGGGCTAGGCTATAAATACATTGATACTCAGACTGGCAGAGTATTAGTTGTTAGTTTGCTGGGCCAAATTGTTGGTAAAGACTCTGATAAGAAATTAGTCAATCCGTTGCAGTGTATTGATAATATCCTTGAGAAAGAGAAACAGACAGAACGTGTCGGAACTATTGTCAATTTCCACGGCGACTTTAGCAGCGAGAAGGTCATTATAGGACACTATCTGGACGGACGTGTCACTGCAGTAATTGGTGATCATTGGCATGTGCAGACTGCCGATGAACGAATTCTTCCCAGCGGTACAGCCCATATTACTGACGTTGGCATGTGCGGAGTGCTCAATTCCTCACTTGGTATTAGCTTTGATAGCGTTATTCCCCGTTGGCGTGAAGGCCAAAAAACCAAAAATTTACTAGAAACTAATAAACCGTGGCAGTTTAATGCAGTCAAGATAACAACTGACCGTGACGGTTCAGCAATTGGCATAAAGAGAATACATATCACCATACCGACGTAGTCAGGTTTACTTTTTTTCGCTATAATCTAAGGCCGATGTAACTTTTTCGGGGTGTGGCGCAGTTGGCTAGCGCGCCGCGTTTGGGACGCGGAGGTCGGAGGTTCAAGTCCTCTCACCCCGACCAAATGATATTTTGCTTAAATCAACAAGCATATCAATAAGGTTTATTCACGGTTGCCTCCTTGATTAGTGATGATATAAGTTATTGTAACTTTGACCACACTAACGTCAAGGGGTTTTTATCTCTGTTAAATACTAACCCGTAATGACCGTTTAAAAGCCCAAATAATAATCTTTACTGTAATTGAATTGGTTATGATATTCTAAGTGCTGTAATTAACCTAAAAATAAAAATGGATAGTCAATTCCAACTAACACCTTTAAGTAGGTCGGGAAAAGTGCGTGTTAATCCCTTTGCTCACTTCTTTCGTGGTAATAAGAACTTATTTTCTACTAATGCGCCAGCAGCCATACTTGCGAGCTTAATTTCTGCTATCTTAGGATTTGGCATAGGACTTTTATTTATACTATTGCTTTCTTCTTCATTTAAGAGTTTAAGTCCAGGTGGAAGCCCTTTGACAAGTATTTTTGTTGGCTTAATAATAAAAATCTTAGCATTTTGCCTTATTTCTTCACTTATAACTGGCTATTTTGCTGAATTAGTATCAAGAACTATACTAACTGGCACTAGAGACATCACACTTTAACTTGCCACTGTTTTAGCCCGGAAGCCAAGCAGCGCGTAAGCAAATGTTCTGGTCGTCAGGTAGGCTCTGAACTGTTCGGCAGTTTTTCTTAAGTCGGTAATATGTCG
>JAJZAF010000019.1 GCA_021799595.1 bacterium
CTGACATTGAAAGAACCACCGACGATTTTGTTGGACACCTGAACAACCAAACCTATGATTACCAGCTCTGCGGGCTACGCCCGCAGGCTACTCAGCCTAGTGCGGTTTGAGAGTGTGATGTGTATAGAGGGTGGTATTAATTTCCAGCTCAGAACCAAACTCAAGTTACATCTTGATATCAGTGAAGACCACCAACGCAGGCAGGTCGAATAGTATCTTTACCCCAGAGCCGAAAGCACAAAACCAATACGAAATTGCCGGTAGCCTCAAAATTGTTATGATAAACTAATAAAAGTAAGAAGAGCACCGAGAGGCAATAGATGAATTTCTCAAAAATCAAAAGTTATTTACTAAATATTGCTTTATTGCTTACGTTGTTGACGCCATTTTTAGTGCCTACTGCTACATATGCCGCCTCAGGAAGCACTTCAATTAAATGTACTGGTGCTACAACTAGCGGTATTCAAACAGGTGCGAATCTAAACGGCAACAATAGTACTGTTAACTGTGGCAATATGTATGTGCGTTCAAAATCGCTTAGAAATCTTGCAGGGTCAGTTGTCAATTTATTCTCTATTCTTGTCGGTGCCATATCTGTTATCATGATCATCTATGGTGGTTTTCGGTACATAACATCAGGCGGTGCTACTGAAAAGGTCGGTGATGCCAAGAAGACCCTTATCTACGCCATCATTGGGCTTATTGTAGTAGCCCTGGCTCAACTCATTATCCACTTCGTACTTAACCAAGCGAGTAATATAAGTACAGGGAGCTAGTTAAAAACTTGGCTTGCTTCTCGCTCATGCTTTGTAGTATAAGTAATAATAATGAGACTGAATAAAGAAAGGTAATCTATGATTGTAGAAAAAATTAAAGGTTATGCACTGAGCATAGTGGCGCTTCTTACGCTTATGGTCCCGTTTATAGTGCCAGCAGCTGTATCTGCTGCCTCATGTAGTCCAACGGCGAGTGGTTTAGCAAGCGGAGCTAATTTAGGAAGTACTAATGGGCCTGTCAACTGTGGTAGTACAGGGGTTGGCAATAGCTCAGTAACAAACCTTGCCAAAAAAGTAGTAAACCTTTTCTCCTTAGTTGTCGGTGCCATATCTGTTATCATGATCATCTATGGTGGTTTTCGGTACATAACATCAGGCGGTGCTACTGAGAAGGTAGGTGATGCCAAGAAGACTCTTATCTATGCCATCATTGGGCTTATTGTGGTGGCCCTGGCTCAACTCATTATCCACTTCGTACTTAACCAAGCGAGTAATATAAGTACAGGGAGCGCTGCGTAAAAGAGCGGCCTTTGCCGAGAATAAAAACAGGCCTCTAAACTAGTTTAGAACCATAAGTATCGAAAACAGTCACATATTTCTGACCAGCAATTCAGACGTGTAGTCAGGTTGTTTTGTGAAGATATGACGGCCGTTCAAATAGCCTCATTGACTGGCTTAAACCGTAACACGGTAAATCGTCTACTAATTCATAAGTGTCAGGTAATAGTTCGTCATTGTGAAGCTAACTCACCATTATCTGGTGAAGTAGAGATAGATGAAAGCTACTTTGGTCCTAGACGAGTTTGTGGCAGGCGTGGATCTGGTGCTGGCAAGAAAGTTATTGTTTTCAGGCTACTAAAGCGTAATGGCAAGGTTGACGCCCCAAAATCATTCCTAATGTCAGTAGAGATATCCTAAAACAGATTGTACAGGCTAAAGTAGAACCAGATAGTACTATCTATATAGCGACGGCTGGAAAAGCTACGATAGCTCAGTAGACTGGGGCTGCAAACGACATTACCGAGTTAATCATGGCGCTGTTTGCTAGAGGCAACAGCCATACTAACGGCATTGAGAACTTCTCGGGGTATTGCTAAAGTCCGATTAGCCAAGCTTAAAGGACTCTAGACAAGACCATTTTAACTGGCATCTCAAGGAATGTGAGTTCCGCTATAATATGCGACATGAAGATATGTATCACCAGGCTACTTAAACTACTCAGAAAGGATACTTCAGGCTAGCTAAACTAGTCTTGAGCTGAAAACAGAAACTTCTCTTTGTGTCCTTTTTCTCTAAATCAAAGGACTTGAATTTTCTTAACTGTGTCTTGCTGTACTTTGCCAAAGCTGATTGTTAATACGCCGTCCTTCAAGACAGCCTCAATCTCCTCTTCTTTTACCGGAACCGGTAGTGCAATAGTCCGCGAGAATTCACCCCAGTAGCACTCTTGCAAAAAGTAATTTTCTACCCCTTCCTCGTTGCCGGATGTCAATGTACCACGTATAGTAAGTTGGTTATCCGAGATGCTAACATCAAGATCATTCTTATTAACGCCAGCAGTTCGAGCTTTGACAATGAGCTTCTCCCGAGTTTCATAAACGTCTACCGCTAATTGTCCCGGTACGTTCTCCTCGGCGTCCCATTCATCGTCAGCTGGTGTCGGCGACTGTTGCGCTCGGTCTCCTTCAACTGGCACTCCTGAATCATCACCCAGGAAAGCTGCAGTTAGTTCATCCTCTTCTAATAAAAGATCGTCATCACGATTTCGCCGCGCCATAGGTATACCCTCCACGTTAGTTGGTTTTCTTTACAAGGCCACGCCTTTATATGGATAAACCTTGCATTTTTATGTTAGTAGCAGTATAGCTTAGATAACAAAGCAGGTGCAACGGCTGAGGTACATATTTACAACACATTAAACACAACAATTAGGTTACTAAAGCGATGACAACTATCATTTTGTGTTTAAAAACCGTATAGTACGAATAGTGAAGAGAGAAACAAAACGATGGATTTATAGAAATCCACAGAGACAAATCTTTATTTTTGCTATTCCGCTACTTTTGCTCTTCTGGATCATCGTTATGAGCTTTAGTGTAGAGGGCAGTCAACAATTCTCTCTACTTGCCCAAGCCTTCTTGCATGGTCAACTCAATTTCAGACACTGGATTGGTGGGAAAGGTCAGGATCCGGTGCTCTATCATGGAAAAATATACTGGGACGAAGGTCCCTTCCCTGCCATATTGCTGACGCCACTTATGGCGATATTCGAGTTTTTCCGCCACTTTTTCTGGCAAGGCTATCTTATGTGGCTACTTATTGTTGGAGTAATGTTTTTTGTCTTTGAGATTGCCCGTTTCTTTAAGTTTTCGAAAGAAAATAGCCTTATTCTCGCTCTCGGATTTTGCTTAGGAAGCGTATTTATTGGAGTAGCAGCGGTGGCCAGCAGCTGGTTTTTCGCTCAGGTAGTGACGACGTTCTTGCTTTTTTGGGGCCTGTACGAATTTTTTGCCTATAAGCGGCGATGGTGGTTACTCGGCATTATTTGTGCTTTCATTCTTATGACCAGAGGTACCGCTATTGTTTTACTGCTCTTTTTCCTACTGGAACTGTGGCGAGGTAATGTTGTGCCAGAAGGAAAAAGATTCAAAAAACTCATTGAACTTGGTTTGCCAATAGTTACAGCAGTTCTCTTACTTGGACTTTATAATTTTTTGCGTTTTCACAATCCACTAAATGGAGGATATATGTACCAGTTGCAGTATGCCTCATCGGATGAGTCACGGGCCTACGGTCTATTTAGTCTCGTGCATATACCTGCCGGACTATATAGCGCTCTTTTAAGAGGACCGCTGGCTGTAACAAGAACCACTACTTCCTGGACACTTAAATTTCCATTTATCGAGAACAATATTTACGGCATGAGTATATTTGTAACGTCTCCGTATCTGCTATCGCTCTTTTTTCACAAGTGGTCCTCTTTTAGTCGACAGGCGAGGCATCTGCTGCTGACCGTACTCGTCGGTGCGGTTTGGGTATTTTCATACTATGGTCTGGGATTGCTGCAATTTGGTTATAGGTATTCATTAGATTTTCTACCAGAACTCTTTGTGCTTTTTATAATCATTTACCGCATAGAACACCGTCAACTCTCCACTGGGATGAAAACAGTTCTACTCGGTTCAGGTGTATTTAACTTCTACCTACTCATGTTCTTTTTGCTATAACTCACATGTAAGAGAAGAAGCACAATTATGAAAATTAAAGCTAGACTGTGCCTAAAAGCTAAGCAAATCTTTAATTCTATACATACGTATGCATTACCACTATTGGTATGCGCAGTAATAGTAATCAGCCTTCTGGCTATATTTTCTAATCTGATTGGTTTGCCAATTAATTCTGATGATGTAGCTGAACAAACCCTAGCACATGATTTGACTTTGCCAGGACCGCATAATTTACAGATGCAAATCGATACCTACGCACTCAAGTTTCCTGTCTATTTGCTGTTTAACTTCTTTTTTCACCCTTCAGCCGACCAGGTCATAGCTGAGGCTGTTTTATTCAATCTAATAATGATTGGTTTACTTTGGTTGTGGTTGATGAGGCTTAATCACAATAAACGAACTGTCTGGCTGGTGTGTGTTTGGCTATTGTCCACTGGCACTTATTGGATGACCTATACAGTTAATCCTAATGTCAGAAACATCGAACTACCACTTATGTTGTTGTTGGTGTTTTTCATCTTAAAACGGTTTAAAGTGCTTGATAAGGGTTTCAGCATACGATCCTTTGTTACTGATGCTGTTTTAATGGGAATTATTACAGGTCTGTTGCTTTACAATGATCCGTATATTCTGTTTTTCTGCTTGTTACCACTAGAAATTGTGGTTTTGATCAGCGCCATGATGAAATCAGGCAGGGCCTATGCCGCTTTATTCGTCACAACTATCATAACGATTGGCATGATCGTTTTTAGAGTATTGTGGGTGTTTCTGTCTCATCATGGCCTCAGCTTGACCAAATATAACGAAATAACCGATTTAAGCTCGTCAGTTATCAAGCTATCCTACCTACCAGACAAAACAGTGGATGTTATTAAGGACTATATATCACTATTTGGTCTTAACTTTACTAAATTATCAGACCCACTTAGAATCATAGCTGGTTTATGGGAACTATGTATTCTTGGCTTGATCGTTTTGCCTTTCTATAGAGCCATAACTCATCGCAGGTTTACGGTATTTAGTATGTGGATGATTAGCGTCTTCATCTTCACCTTCGCATACATAATTGTAGTAGGTACTCCGCTATATAACACTGCACGATACCTAATAATCCTTGTGCCACTTACTGCCCTATTGGCAGCAAGGGGGCTGGACATGTTAAGGAACCAATCTAGGTTTTTTTATAAGGTTATCGTTATAGTGATATGTTTATCGATTTTGACAAACATAGCTGTTGCGGTGACACAAATATATAATCAGGCACCAAACACCAAACCAAACTTAGTAGATTACCGATTAACCACAGTCATTAAGCGCAATAGAATAAAAGTGGCTTATGGTAACTACTGGTTAGCTAATCTTACATATTTCCTGAGTGACTATCAGGATAATGTCTTGCCGACAGTTTGCTACAGCGGAGTAGTTTATAAGGACTCTGCTCTGCTTGATAATGAGCGCTTTAATGTTTCGGCTGGTAAGAGTGCTGTTATTGCTAGTCCGGACCTAGTCATCCCAGCTAATAGTCCGTACCCACAAAGCCCGAGCTGTACCGTTGCTGCTACAATCAAGCAATTCGGACGACCACAAAAAAATATTCGTTTATCATCCTCAGTTAGCTTATTGATCTATAATCACCCCCTAAATCTGCAATGGCGGCCATACTAATCATGGCGGAGCACTGCCGTTGACTTAAGCAAACTCACGGTAGTTTAAAACACTATCTTTCTCTGTCTTTTCCAGAAGTTTAGTATTTGTCGGTTGGAGTTCTCTCTGCGCTCTGGTTTTCTTCCTTTTCGGACGTACCGTTGGACCTGTAAGGAACAATGCGGTTAATTGTTCGAGTCGTTGTTCGGTTGGTGTCTTTGAATAAAACAACTCAAAGGCTTGTTCTTTAATGACGTTGAAGGATACAGCTTTGTTAACTTTCTTTGGTTGTCCGGCCTTCTGCTTGGTGAGACGCACTTCTGCGTCAAGAGTTAATACCTTTAGTGAACATAAGCACTGCTAAGGCTCTGAAAGTAAGCATCCGGTCTCTGGTAAAATCCTGATCGGAACGTTTGTGCTGGGCAATAAAGGCGGGGCTGTCGAGTTTCTGATCTATACGGCTAAGTATGCGTCTTGACAGTTTTTTTCATGCAACAGGCTCCTTTTTGTATTAACTATACAAGTTAAAAACAAGTTAAAAAAGAAATACGAAATATCTTAAGTTAACGGCAGTGACATGGCGGAGAGGGGGGGATTCGAACCCCCGCGGGGGATCTCTCCCCCCTATCGATTTAGCAAACCGACCCCTTCAGCCTCTTGGGTACCTCTCCTTGGCAAGATTTAGTCCTTGAAGTTTCATTGTATCCTATGTGTTTCTATGGCGGAAGGGGTGGGATTCGAACCCACGGTACCATTGCTGGCACGGCACTTTTCAAGAGTGCTACCTTAAACCACTCGGACACCCTTCCAAACAGAGGCGATTATACTCTAGCAAGCAGTAGTACGCAAAGCTGCCTTGACTGCTGCATTTATTGAGGGGCGTCTTTTTATAGAGTACAATGCCTGTATGGAAGAAACAGCAAATAACCCAAAACCGACACAACAAGCCCCAAGCTCAGCTACATCTAATCAGGATGAGCCAGAAATTAACCAAACAGAAACACCACCCGCTCTATTAGAAACAACTACCTCAGCACCATCAATAGAGGCACCTGACATTCATCAAAAGGGTTCATTTTTTAAACCCGATACTACAAATAATGCCAAGCTACCAGACAATGATAAAAGCCTTACCTGGTCAGCGGCGGAATTTCATGAGCATGAAAAAACAGCTAGCTGGTATCTAGGACTGGCTGTCATCACAGTTATAGTTGCTGCCTTTTTATATCTGATTACAAAAGGCATAGTAACTGGAATAGTTATTATAGTCAGCGGACTTTTACTGGGTATTTTTGGCCGCCACCGGCCAGGTCAGCTAGATTACGTTATCGATAGGCGAGGCATCAAGGTTGGCAAAAAGCTATACTTCTATGATGAATTTCGATTTTTTATTGTGACACCTCAATCATCAATGCCTGAAGTAACTCTGGTGCCAACGAAACGATTCCGTTTGCCTGTAAGTGTCCGCTACACTCCTGATGTAGCAAGCAAAGTAATTAGTAGGCTGTCAGACTACTTGCCATATGAGGAGCGACGACCGGACTTAATTGACGGCCTTATGCAGCGAATTAAGTTTTAGAATAAACTCTATCGCCTGTCATGTTCTTTACGGCTCAGTTTCCGCTCCATGCGGTGAATGAATTCTTGCTTAGCTTGTTTATTATCCCATTTTTCAAATTCTGCCATTAATACATCTGCTTCTTCTATTGACATTGGATGCCCTCCTGTTTACCCGTATCCGCTATACATTATTAAGCGCAAGCCTAAAAGGAAGCTGTAAACTTTCTAACTGGCTATAATAGGATGGATGAATATCCTGGATGAAGTTATGGAGCGTGTCAATCGTTTTCAACAGAGACACTCGTTAACTGCCATTATATTTGCTGTTATTAAGAAGTACAGCGAAGAAAATGCTGGGCGACAAGCGGCTTTGCTAACATACTACTCATTTCTATCACTCTTCCCCCTGCTTTTAGTTGTCACTACACTGACAGACACCTTCTTAATTGGTCATCCATACTGGCAAGCAACTATCATTCGGGGTGTGAACCGCTACTTTCCCTTACTTGGTAATCAATTAGCTCAACATGTCCATAGTCTCAAGCAAAGTGGTCTGGCGCTAATTGTCGGTCTACTGTTCACTATTTACGGTGCTAGAGGTGTGGCGAATGCCTTTATTAACAGTGTGCAGCGTTTATGGCATGTACCAAAAAATGTCCAGATAGGTTTCCTGCACTCACTCGTCAAGAGCCTGACCATTTTAGTGGTTGGTGGCATTGGCTTTATTGTAGCGTCTATTCTGGCAGGCTTGACTGCTGGCGTTGGACATGAGCTGCTCTTTCGGATACTTTCCTTGGTTGTTAACCTTGGCATTTTGTTTTGGCTGTTTAGCTTTTTAATAAATCAAAGCTTGCCGAAACAAGTCCCGTTATCCCAAATTCGTATTGGTGCTGCCTTTGCAGCTATAGGGCTAATAATTATGCAGTTGCTTGGGGGATATATATTAGCGCATGAACTAAAGAATCTCGATGCGCTCTATAGCTATTTTGCTATTTCCTTGGGATTACTATTTTGGGTTTATCTGCAAGTTCAAGTATTGCTCTATTCGATCGAACTAGCACTGGTTACTTCTAACAAGTTATGGCCGCGAAGTATCAATGACAGCCAACTTACTGAGGTTGACAAACAAATAGTGGAAAATCGATTGCGCTAGGATCAAGCAGCTTCTAAGGAAGATTTCTCATCTATTGCTGCCGCTGCCTCTGTCTCTTTCCCGTTTTCTGTCCTAGACAAAAGTGGCATAACGAAAGCTACTTTGTCTACATAATTAGCGACACTCTCTTCATTACCTGCTTTCGTCGTAAAGCCTTCTCCCTCTCTGGGTGCAAATGGTCTTCCCTCTCTTCTGAGCCGTAAAATCTCTAATGCACCCAAGAAAAGTCTATCCTTGTCCGAACCTTTATTTTGCAAAATGTTTGGAGAAGCTCTCATAGTGTACCTAGCATATAAGAAGAAACTGAGGTAATGCTGTTAAATATGATACAAATTGGATCGGTGATCACTTAAATAAATAGAGGCGACTATCCCCTCAAGACAAGCAGATCTTATTAATTAAGGTTCTAGACTCCCACGCCATACTTATTGTACCTTTGCATACTAGGGTAAAGGTAACAAGCTTAATATACGAGACCAGTTTAGCTAGCCTAGAACGTTCTTCCTGAGTAGTTTAAGTAGCTCATGGTACATGTTTTCGTGTCACATATTATACCTGAACTGACATTCTTTGAGGGCAGTCTTTGAAAAAATATACCCATTTAGTGAACATCTATGGCTGCCTGACCGTAGGACTGGTTTCCAGTAATAGATCGGCGTCAGCTAGACATAAACTAGGGATAGATAAGAATGATGGCGTACTTCAGATGAATTTTAACGAAAATAAAAATGAACTTGTAATTTCTAAAGCTATTAGTATAAATGAGCTTAGTGAGAAGTTAATGGGATATATTAAGCCTGGCTAAAGCCTCTTACTGATGCAGATCATTTTATCTCATCCTATTGGTTTGATAAAAAACTAGCCAATCAAGCACCAAACGCTAGGATAGTTTCAGTATAACCTTCCGTAATTAAGTTTCTGACTCCTCGGACTACAGTGTATCATTTCCTTACTCTAAATTTATGAATGCTATTGTATTCTGTAAGGAAGTAGATTATACTGGGTCTTTATGAAGACAACAGTTACCATTACAAGTAAAAGGCAACTAACTATTCCTAAGAAGATTTGGGAACAGCTAAATCTTGATGGTACACGATACCTTCAAGCTGAAGTTGAAGATGGTGACTTAAAGTTAAAAAAGGTTGATTTCCCTAAGCAACTATACAAATTTTGGGATAAAACAAATGGGTCTGTCAAAGGGGGGTTGAGCGACGCATCTATTAAAGAAGCCTCTCACGAAGCCCGCCGAAATCGTTCAATTATTTGAAATGAAAACAATGGATACAAATTACTTGGTAAGATTGTTCACTAATCAACCAAAAGATATGGCAAATCAGGCAGTAAAAGATTTGGAACAAAGTGAACCAGGGGAGATACTATTGCCTGATTTTGTAATAAGTGAACTTATTTACATTCTGGAATTTCATAAAGAACTATCTTATAAGCGATCAGACATTATAGAAGGAGTTCGTTTAATCCTGTCACACCCAGCCTGGAAGGTAGACAGTGAACTGCATAGCTTTTCGCTGACAATATATGAAACCTCAAAATTAGATTATGTAGATTGCCTAATAATAGCGTTATATAAACTGAAGCGAGTTGATAACGTTTTTACATTTGATAAAAAGGTCCGCAAACAACTACCTAATTAATTGAGGTCATAACTTCAAAAGTCTGGATGGTACACTTTCTGTCATAGATTGTATCCGCCTTAAAGATGAGTTGTTGTGTCGGTATGAACATGAAACATTTGAGGTATCGCCTCTCCCAAATCTGGCCCAGTAACTACCTTGCTGGATTAGAACCTTAATAATCTAGCTTAATGCTTCAATCTTTTTATGTCTGTGCAGCAAGTATAATTTGTGGTACGTTGCCAAAGTCTTTATCGTATGTCAACAACGGCATCGATAGGTACATGCATTCTGCTGCAATCCAAAGATCATTGGGTGATATTGGTGTGCCCTTTTTTCTTAGGTAGCCATATATTTCCACATAATTAGTAATTATTTCTGGGGCTAGTCCGGGACTGGTCGTGATATTTTTATCTTTAAAAAAAGTATCAAGTATAGGTCGGTTCTTTTGTGGGTTGTTGCCTGCTGCTACACCGGCTTGCAGTTCGGCGAGTACCATGTACGGTATATATAACTCTTCATTGGGTAAGTCGTGGTTTTTGCCACGCAGTAAGGCGCTTATAACATTTGTATCAACACCGATCACTTAAGTTTTATCCCACATAGTTTTATCAACTGTTTCAAAATCGTCGAGGACTTCTTGGTTAATGCCCTCATTATCGATAAGCCCACTATATTGGTGCCAGCTTAGCGTATCTTTAGATGTCATGCCACCAACTTTGTCCTGTAGTACATCAAGTACGAAGTCATTAATGCTCATTGATTTTAGCTTAGCAAGCTTATCTATACGTCTTTTTAGTATAGGACTAACATTGCGAACAGTTATTTGAGTAGTATGCATATCTTAATACTACAACGTAGTCAATATGATGTCAATGCATGCAGGGGGCGACTATACCATGAAAGCAAGTAGGGCGATCTAATCCTGCCGCCGCAGTTCCCCGAGTGTGAGCTCGTGGGAAGTTTAATACAGCGGCACCAAGTATTTTCCCGTTTCTTTCATAATGAGTTTGAGAGTAAAGTAAATGAAACTGAATATCGTTAAAGACACGTTCCGACATCTAGTGGTACACCTTCCAGTTTCGGCTTGGAACCGCCTCAAGAGTGAACTATTACGTTGGCACGAAACATTTGAGGTATCACCTCTGCCTAGTCTAGCATAGTAACTACCATGCCGGATTAGAACCAAATACTAAATTACACTAAGGCCATGAGGCTTATATTCACCAAACATGCTATCGCTAGATAGTAAAGTCATGTCGCTTTGGATAGCTAGCCATATGATCATCCTGTCAAAAGGGTCTTTGTGATCTTTTATCTTGGGTAGTAAGTAATAGGTGGACCATTGTTTGGAAGAAGGAGTGATATCCTTTAGTCCAATTTTATATATTCCGGCCAGGAATTCATCTGGAGTATGACTACCAAGTTCTAGCTTACCTAGAGCATATTTTAAGCTAATCTCCCAATGCGATATAGAGCTAACGAACTTTTCATTTTCAGATGACTCAATAATTTTTTTGTGTTCCGGACTCAACTTCTCAGGGCTTAGTCTAAGCCAAAGCAGAATATGAGTATCCAGTAGATAATTCACGAATTAATAAGCTCTTCTTCTGTTATTTCAAAGCCGTTTAACGCATATGTCCAGCCTTGAGACTTTAGGTCGCCTATCTTTACAGAGTGGTTTGGTTTTTCTAGTTGACTTTGCGGAATAATTGTCGCCAATGGTACTTTTTTGCGACCATAAGTAATTACAACTTTATTTCCATGCTTAAGCTCATCTACAACGGATGAAAAGTTGGCTTTGAAGTCAGCGGTAGTCATTGTTTTCATATAAAATATAGTAGCAAACTGAGTAAAAGTTGTCAAGTTGACACTTTCATAGACAAACAGAGGTGAGTTGCTTTATACAGAATTGCCAATAAAAATCAATCTTAATCCACCCTCAGTTACTAGTCTCAAGTCAGCAGCTTAAATAATAACGTCTTGAGAATTGACCTAACAGGATTTGAACCAGTTTTAAGAAGTAAATGTACTTTAGTAGCCGTGTTCGTTAATTATTTAGAACTTCAACAACAGAGTCTATCACTTCAAAAGTCTTGATGGTACACCTTCCAGTTTCGGCTTGGAACCGCCTCAAGAGTGAACTATTACGTTGGCACGGAACATTTGAGGTCTCACCACAGCCAAGTCTCATGCAGTAACTACCGTGCTGGGTTAGAACCAGGCTAACACTAGATGCGTTTATTACATATTGATGCATTGATGCACGTATGCTATACTGAGTTTGTTACAAGAGGAGCATATATGCGTACAACAATTACACTAAACGACAAAATATATAAAGCTTTAAGGATTCGTGCAGCTGAAAGCGGTGAAACGGTCTCTGCTCTAGTAGAAGATGCGGTTAAAGAGCAAGTCCTCGAAGACTTAGATGACCTACAGACCGTAAAAAAGCGTGAGAATGAACCAGCCATAGATTTCAAAGTTTTTGTAAAAGATCTCAAAGCCGATGGTCTCATATAGAGTTAAAATTAAAAGCTCTGCCCAAAAAGAAATCCGTAAACTCCCAAGCAAAGGGCTAAGAGTTAAAGTGGTGGATATAATTGATAGCCTATACGCCGCCAGTTCTTTTCCCGAGGGGTCTACGAAAATAAAAGGCTCAAATAATATCTATCGCATCAGACAAGGCACACATCGAATTGTATACCAGGTTTATAAAAAAGAGTTACTTGTTCTGATTATTAGAGTTCGACATCGTAGGGATGTTTATAAAGACCTATAAAAATTGGTACACCGCGGTCCGAGAAGTCAGAAACTTTATTATTAATGATTTGGGCTTTGCTTTATCTGTTAGTTAGGTATTTTGCTACTACCCCCTAACTGTTCCCACAATATTCGTTTTTACGAAAGATACCACAAATTTAGTATTGACAAGTACATATGTTAGTAATACCATGTATATATGACTAAAACTATTCTCAACATTAAGACCGACCCTCAAACTAAGCTTCAAATCCAGGAGTTTGCTGCTGAGTTAGGAGTACCGGTTAGTGTTATTATGAATGCCCAAATTAAACAAATGCTAAGAGATAGGAAGATAGTACTTAGCACCGAGCTAGAGCCAACACCTTATTTAGTAAAAATTATGGAACAAGTTGAGAAAGATTTGATAGCTAATAAGAACATGACTAAAGCTATGAACGCCAAAGAAGCCGTTGCCTATCTTAAATCACTATGAAGGTTAAATTTCAGAAAAGTTTTACTAGCCAATTTAAGGAGCTTTCAAAAACTCAAAAACGTTTAGTTACAGATGCTATAGAACTTTTTACCGAAGACCCTATGAATGATAGCTTGCGAAACCATCCTTTAAAAGATAAATGGGTAAACTATCGTTCAATCACAGCAGATGATGATTTACGATTACACTACCGAGTGATTAATAAAGACACTGCTCTATTTGTCGCAGTCGGTACACACGACGAGCTTTACAAATAGATACAGCGGCTGTATATAGTCAGAGCTGCATATTTATAACTGCTACTTGAAAAACTTGCGAGCAAGGCTGGCAAACAGAAGCCCAGCCAGCCAACCGCTAGAGAAAATAAGCACATTATGAAATCTATTTGGGCTAACAGTCCGCCAAGTTATTAGTAGAACTATTGCCCAAATTACAAAAACACCAACTACATAAATCCAATATGGATATTTCTTAATCACGTCCACATTATAAGACGATGCAGATATCAATATAAAATATTTGGTACTACGCACGCGACGCACTTATAGCATCTGCTGAGGAATACGAGGATAGTTTACACTTGCAGGAATTGGTTGGCCTATTTAACTTGTCCGGCTCACTCCTGGCTGTATAACAAGGAAATGTCGAGGCTAGTTTCTATGTTATCAAGCCTCTACTCCATTATTTACCGTCGGTGCCGTTGGTAGTGACGGGGAGTGTACGAATTATGACAGTGTGTACATCTCCATGCGGTGGACCCATTATGCTAGACAAGGTTGTCTACAATAGTAGCAATGTCTAGTAACTAGTCATGGAGGTCCGCTATGCCGAAGCGTCACGTTATTCGTCCGGATGTGAAAGCCCAGATACTGAAACGGTTAAAAGAGGATGGGGTACCAGTCACGTAACTGGCTGAGGAGCATGGCATCTCCACTAAGACCATTTACAACTGGTTAAGCCGTGGGGTCACTAACAACCGGCCGAGCTTACTGGCATATGCCAAGCTCAAGAAAGAGAACCAGATGCTGAAGGAACTGGTTGGTAATCTGACGCTCTACCTGGACAAAGAGAAAAAAAGACCGCTCGTTGAGACTACAAAGCCAGCTGCTATGAGTAAAACGCAGGTTGCTCAAGAGCTTGGCATTGCCCGCTCCACGCTGTATATTACCAATCCAAATTAGCAGTTAAGGACAAGCAGCTAAGACAGGACATATTACAAACCTTACACCTACATCCTAGTTACGGCTACCGAAGGTTAGCCATCCACCTGGGTGTTAACAAAAAGCGGGCACTGCGGGTCATGCAGCTATACGGCATTAAGCCATACCGGAGGCTGGGTAAGAAACATCTATCTATGCCAAGGTCCCCAGTCTAGCTGACGCTGAGCTACCCAACCTCATTGCCGACTACTTTCCAGTCTCTGCTGGTGACGTCTGGGTCAGTGATTTTACATACGTGCCGTATGAAGGTCGGTTTATCTATGTCGCCACCGTCATGGACCTGTATTCTCGAGAGGTCGTGGGCTGACACATGTTAGTAACCACCATGACACAGCCTTGGTGCCTGCTGCCTTCTTTGCGGTGCTAGAACAACATGGGAGGCCACGAATACTACACAGTGACCGTGACAGTGAGTACCTGTCACAAATCTACATGGAGCTGGCTACTAACTGTGGTATTGAGATGAGCTATTCAGCCAAGGTAGCACCGTGGGAGAATGGCTACCAGGAGAGTTTTTACAATGGCTTTAAGGTTGACTTAGGCGACCCAGGCCGATTTGAGAGCGTTGGTCAACTGGTGGAAGCCATTCATTTGCAGTTGTATGTTTACAACCACTGGCGTATCCACCTATACACATAACACTCTCAAATAGCACCAAAACAGCGTAAGCTGTTAGGATGACAAAACAACAAAAATTATCTACCAAACAAATTGCCGAGTTGTCGGCTTTCATGACCCA
>JAJZAF010000005.1 GCA_021799595.1 bacterium
TAACTGTTTTTTTCATGTAGGAGCACTCCTTTTTGCTAATAAGTATATTAGTGGAGTGCCATAAAGTACTAATTCTAAAAGCTTAAGTTAACGGCAGTGATATGGCTGGCAGTAGTTAACGAATTTCCGACTGATTTGGCTATCTCAGTTATTTAATCTGTCGGGGCTGGATAAAGATGATTTTGAGAAGTAGGTTTTAAGTTTATCTGAGTAGGGCTTTTTCTCTTCTGCAGACGGCCAATAGCTGTCCTTGTAATTAAGGTATAGATTATCATTTTCGTATCTGGGAAAGATATGCAGGTGATAATGCCATACATCCTGATTCCCAGCTGGTTCATTGTGTTGCCTGGTCGATACTCCATCACAGGAATAGATTTTCTTTAAAGCGACTGCTACTTCCCTAGAGAAGTCAGCAATACTATGTCCTGTTTCTGACGGCATTACATATATGTTCTCTATGTGTTTGTTAGGAATAATTATTACGTGACCTGGATTTGATCTCCACCACTTACCGGCGACGAATACGGTAATGGTGTCGTCTCTAAAGAATACATCCTCTTCTTGGCTACCTTTTTCCGTAGTCTGACCCTTTGCTATTTGGCATAACGGGCATACATAATTTTCAGGCTCATGACTGTACATCAACCTGATTATACCTTATACCCTAAGCTATCAGGCAAATTGGCGTGGCTGGCTATCTCTAATGATTTTGTTATAATCCAGCAGTGGCTGTTTATTTCCTTAGACACGGTGAAAGTGAAGCAAATGTTAGGGGTGTTTTTGATGGTCAGGGTCTAAATTCAGAGTTAACAAATCTTGGGCAGAAACAAGCAGAACTTGCAGCACAAGAATTAGTGAGTATAAATATTGAAGGTATTTACTCTTCTCCATTAAAGCGGGCCAGGAAAACTGCCGAAATAGTATCAGAGGCAATAGGTTACCCGCTTAAACAAATAATGTTTGATGACCGTTTAATGGAACATGACGTAGGTAAACTATCTGGTCTTGCTTATGATACAGATGAATATGAAAGACGTAAGCTAGCAGGTGAAGCCGAAAATAATATAGATTTCCAGAAACGTATAGTTAGCTTCCTGCGAGAACTTAAGGGTTATAAACATAACATATTATTGGTTAGTCATGGAGGTGTTGGGAGCATGATTGAAGCTTCTAGAAGAGGTCTAGACGTCAGTGAATTCTATGAAGTAGTTTCTTATCCTAATGCTCATATTGTTAAGCTAGATTTAGGATGGTTATAATATCAAAGAATTCCTGTTGTAATTCTTTTTTTACAGCTATACATTCGACTTAATGATATCTAGAAGCTTGATTGAGGATGTGTATTTGGATATGGAGGCTTAACAATTGGCGGAGCTTCAGACTGAGTTAGTGTTGAGAATGGAATTTGTTCTAGTTTTTGGTCTTGTATATTGCCGCTTGGCGATGAATTAACTTCATCTAATGTCATCTGACCTTCATAATGATACTCACCGTCTGGAGGTATAACAAATACATCACCAGACTGTACATCATGTGTTTCATTTCCTAAGGTAAACCTACCAGTGCCATCTAAAACTGTATAAGTTCTAGTTGTATCTCCCATCATCCTTTTACGGGGATGACTACCGTGAACATCTATTCGTAATAAACTTAATGTTCCATCGGCAGCTGTGTAATATATATGGCCGTCAAAACCTTCTCTACTAAACCCCTCAGTTTCACTTAACTGTATTCGTCTAGGCTGTTTGCTGGAGTCTGGCATGTCTTCGCTCATCGTTGTTAACATATTAACAATCCCTGACATTATTGTAAAAACATATTAAGCAATATGAACACCTTTGGTGCAAGTCTTGGCTGGGGATGAGGGATTCGAACCCCCGATCACGGGACCAGAACCCGTTGCCTTACCGCTTGGCTAATCCCCAGTAAAACCTAGGTCTATCACAAAGCAGGATTATAACGAAATTTGATCGATAAAACCAACGCCTAGTAAACTTAAAAAGTTCTTTAGCCGTTCATTAAATTAAGATGCTTGTTGTATGTGTATCATATAACACATACAACTTTGCATAAAGCTACAAATACACAAATATGTACAGTTTGTTAAACGTTATGATATAGTCTAAGTACTTTAACAAGTTTAGATATAAAGAGTGCGGTGAGAGATCTAGCTCAATGACCCGTCAGCAACCTGGCCGAAGAAGGCAAGGTGCTCCATCTAGCCCTACATAAACGGGAAAGATATTAATAGTATCCTTTCTCGTTCGTAGAAGGCGGAATCAAGAGAAAGGATTTTTAATGACAAAAGTAGAAAGCCATCAATTATTTACCAGCGAGTCAGTTTGTGCTGGTCACCCGGATAAGATTTGTGATGCCATCAGTGACGCAATTCTTGATGCTGCAATAACAGAAGATCCAACAAGCAGGACCGCTATTGAGAGTGTTGCTGGTGCCAACAAAATTGCATTGTTCGGTGAAATCAAAACGACAGCTCAACTTGACTTTGAGGCAATAGCCAGAAAAAAAATAGAAGAAGACTTAGGATATAATAACCCAGAATGGCATTTTGGACCGAAATCTGAATTCAGTAACGATGTGCATCGTCAATCTCCGGATATTGCAGTTGGCGTCGATATTGACGGTGCTGGTGATCAAGGAATGATGTTCGGGTTCGCCATTAATGAGACACCGGAATTTATGCCAATGCCAATTGCTCTTGCTCACGCTTTAACCAAACGTGTTGATGAAACTCGTATAAAAAAGGATTTGCAGTGGCTCAGACCTGATGGGAAGGCTCAAGTTACTATTCGTTATGAAGAAGACGGTCGTCCTGTTTCGGTAGGGAAACTGGTTTTAGCTCTTGCTCACGATGAAGAAACTGAACAAAAACAAGTAAGACTTGATGCTATCGAGCACATCATTCTACCTATATTAGAAGAATATGGTTTTGACTTACCTGCAGATGACGACATTATTATCAACGGAACAGGTGTTTGGCATATTCCTGGTCCAGAGAGTGATGCTGGATTGACTGGCAGAAAGATTGTTGTTGATACGTATGGCGGTTATGCTCGTGTTGGCGGTGGTGCATTCAGCGGCAAGGACCCAAGCAAAGTTGATCGATCTGGCGCGTATGCTGCTCGCTACATAGCTAAAAATATTGTCGCAAATGGGCTTGCAACGAAATGTGAGGTTGGCTTGGCATACGTTATTGGTCAGCCCAGGCCGCTTATGCAGACTATTGATACATTTGGTACTGCTACTGTCAGCGAACAGGCGTTGTATGATTTTAAGGATAAACTGATTGATACTTCAGTGAAAGGCATCTGTGATACGCTAAACCTACGTCGTCCCATATACAGTCAAACTAGCGCCTATGGCCATTTTGGGAAACCAGGATTACCTTGGGAGGCGATAGTAAATATTTAAGCATTAAGCATCACTTTGAGAAAAAATCTTGCCCTTGAAGTTCGGGCGGCAAAAAACCCTTCGGATGGACAAAGCCGGCTTGCCATTTTATATCCTTGCCATAGCCTAAATCTTTCATAAGTTTTGTTGGTGCATTTCTAAGATGCAGTGGTACCGGTAAATCTGCATAATCATGAGCTGCAACATGCGCTTTTTGCATCGCATTAGCTATATCTCGTGACTTTGGTGCTTTTGCCAACACGGCTGCGCAGTGAAATAGGTTGTACTGCCCTTCTGGTAAACCGATACGTTCAATAGCCAGAAAGGTAGAAACTGCCAGGTTTAGGGCGGCTGGAGCGGCCAAGCCAATATCCTCGGATGCGAAAGTTACCATTCGTCTGGCTATGAATTTCGGGTCTTCACCAGCTGCGAGCATGCGTTCTAGATAGTACAAAGCTGCGGTCGCATCTGAGCCACGCATTGATTTAATAAAGGCACTGATGAGGTTGTAGTGGTACTCTCCTTTTTTGTCATAACCGGGAACATGCTTTTGGGCTGCAGTCTCAACCATCGCTTGGTTGATGGTTTTACGACCGGCCACTCGTAGCGCGAGCTCAAGTGTGCCAAGGGCTACTCGCGCATCACCACCGGAGAGCTCAGCGATGAGATCGATAGTAGCGGTCGGCAAACGTTTGTTGCTTAAAGATAATTTGTCCTTAACCTGGTTAAGAAGATATACCATCTCGGCTTTGGCAAGCGGCTCTAGTACTATTACTCGAGAACGGGACAGTAAGGGTCGAATAACTTCAAAACTTGGATTCTCGGTGGTAGCACCAATAAGAATGATGGTGCCATTTTCAACATAGGGCAAAAAAGCATCTTGCTGGGCCTTATTAAAACGATGAATTTCATCAACAAATAAAACTGTCTGCTGTCCAAGACGTTGATTTTGTTCGGCTTTGGCAATGATCTTCATAACATCAGCTTTGCCAGCTGTGACTGCACTTAGTTCTACGAACTCGGCGCCAGTTTGTTCGGTCATGAGACGAGCCAGAGTTGTTTTGCCACTACCGGGCGGTCCCCATAAGATAAGACTGGTTAGTTGACCACGCTCTACCATCTCTCGAATTATCTTGCCTTTGGTAAGCAGGTGCTTTTGTCCCACTATTTCTTCTAAGGTTCGTGGTCGTAGTTTATCTGCAAGAGGTTGATTATCCATATAGTTTATTATACGTGAAAAATGAGTTACTTTTTACATATAAATATATTTGTTATATAATATTACTGATGGATTACGAAGGTTTATACAAGAAAAGCAATAATGAAGAAATGCAAATAAGCTATGGTGAGCCTTCCAGTCACGGTGCTTTAATATGGGCCGGTAAATTCCATAGCTTTAAGGTAGTCGACTTGCCGACGGATGACGTTCTTAGTGAATTTGATGAGAATGGTACCATCGTATATCTCATTGCTAGCCATTTACCCCGAAACCTGACCCAAGCTTATCAGTGCCTCACCCAAACGGAAACTCTCATAAAACATCTTGATCCTTCATATCTGCCGGAACGTTTCGTGCAACAAGATAGACTGTGGGGAACAAACAACGTCTGTAACGCTCGTATTGTAACTGATACTCGCTATGATACCGGCGAAGAGGAATAGTAGAAGTAGCTAGTTGTGGATAAGCAGAGTAAAAAATATAACAATATACTATTGACAGCTTTTATCGTCAGTCCTATAGTGAAACTTAGTCACTGTGAGGTGACAAGCAACGTTAACTAGCAATAGTTATAGTTGTGCAACAAAAGAGCCCCTCAAAAGGCTCTTTTTTGTTTTTTCACTATATAAAGAAAGTAAAGCCAATACTTCGATGAAAACTTCTTTACCCTCATTAATGTATAAAACTTTTCTGCCCAATAAAGCCTATATTCAGAACTTGCTATTGACTATGAGTGCCTGGCAGCGAGCTTTTTTATCTCCCAGACGACCTGATCAGAGCCAATACGGATTAACCGTGCACGTGCGAGGCGCGGTAACACAGCCGTGTTGTGTAGATGGGTCTCCAAAATCCATCAGCCTGGATCTGGTGGCTCATAAGATTCGCTTTGGAATGCAGCACTGGAGGTTAGAAGAGTTGAGTGGCCAACAGCTTTTTGATTGGCTTTCTCTATGGAGTGCCAAGCATGGCGTACAGCTACCGAAACCGGGCTTTACGAAAGCACCTGGCCACTACAGTGAGGAGCAGACAAATAGCTATGCTACTGTCTTGTGGTGGTCTCATGCTGTGCTGAAAAAGATCAGCAACAAGCTGACAGAAGGAGCGTGTAGCTCGCTACTACTATATCCACACCATTTTGATACGGCGTTTAGTTGGTATCCCTTCCATGACAGTCGTCAATTAACTGTTGGTTTCTCGCCAGGCGATGAGCATCTAGAGGAAGCGTACTTTTACTTGACTGCCTATCCCGAGCTATCCAGTTTGCCGGGCCTTGTTGTACCTCCAGCTGCAGTCTGGCAGCAAACTGGTTTTCATGGTTATGCGCTATATTATGACCGACTTCGACATTTGACGGAGCCTGATAAGAACGTGACCATTTCTATGCTTGAGTTGCTGAAGGCAGCAAGCAGTCTTATGCGAGTTGACGTTGACGGTCAGTCTCATCCTCAATCTCATGGTTGACAATTTCTTCTAACAGGTCCTCAATCGTAACAATACCAATAATCTCATCGTCTCTTTCGATCGGTATAAGGTGGGTACCAGCAGCAATAAATTTACGAAACATTGTATCTAGTGCCGTCATGCTACCAACCAATTGACTTGGATAAAGCGACAATTCGTCAACCCGATAATTACGTTCATTAAAATCGATGTCGATAAGGTCTTTCATAAGCAAAACACCGTAGCATTTTGTAAGTGCCGTATTAAAGACCGGAATGCGACTGAAGCCTTGGTCTTTAATCTCATCTATTTTGGCATCGTTGAGCAGGGTGTTGGGAGTAAGCCAGTAGGTATGGTTGATGTCAGTCATAATGTCTCGTACTCGCTTTTCGCTGAGGCCTAAAGCTCCTCGCATGATTTCTATTTCATCCTCATCGAGTTCGCTGGATTTGTTTTGCATATGTTCAGATATCAGCAGCCCTAATTCTCGGCGACTTTGAAGTTTAGCCCGCTGATGCGGAAATAGGTTATCCAGTAGTACTTCCAATGGGTGACTGATTAGATACGTCATGAATGTAATCAGACGCAAAAAAGGCGCAAAAAAGCTTGACCATCTAAGCGGATTTTTTAGAAACAAAGCTTGAGGCAGTATCTCGCCTAAGGTAACGATTAGAAGCGTACTGATCAGTCCAGCAATCCAACCATTCAGACGCTGACTCAGCACGAGCGACGTGGCTGAGACTGCCGCCACATTTGTTAATAGAATACTTGCAAGTGTTAAGTGAGCACGTTGTCTTAGCGGCAGTATCCGCTTTGCTTGCCGGTTGCCAAGCTTGGCTTTACGACGCAAGTCACTGATATCCAGCGACATAACAGCGATGTTCAGACCGGAACAGATAGCTGATGCTAATATCAGTAAAATTACAGTAATTGTTATAGCCAAGATGCTCACGGTTTACGTGCCTGATTTTTGCTTTTTCGTCTGCTCACTCTTTAACTATTGTACACCTTCTCTCATTGCTTCTCTCTTCTCTCTACCCGTATACTGAAAATTATGGCTTATTCATGGGTAGATCTTCTTTGGCATCGGTTATTAAGGCGGCCGTACTATTTGGCGAAACCAATCGATGTTGGCTCTGGTCAGTTGGTAGTGTTACTTCATGGTATCGGTCGTAATGGTCAGACTTGGCAGTACTTGAGTGAAGCTTTAGCTGATCAACCGGTGCGAATAGTGGCTTTTGATTTACTCGGTTTCGGCGAGTCACCGAAGCCCGACTGGCTTGACTATACTGTTGACGATCACGTGGCAGCAGTAGTGCATAGCATAAAAAGACTTCAACCGGTTGGGCCGTGTATCATTGTTGGTCACTCGATGGGCTGTTTGATTGCTGTACGGCTTGCTGCTAAGCGACCGGATCTAGTGAAGAACCTCCTGCTCTACCAGATGCCACTGCTGAAAGGATTGCCGAACAAACGCTCATATCGTCTGCGACTCAATGTGTATCAACGATTGTATGAACGGATATTACAGTACCAGCCCGAAGCTATACACTCGCGACCAAAGCTCAGAGAACGTTTTGTGCACAGGTACATAAGTAAAGGGATAGATGCCGATAGCTGGCAGGCATATGTGAACAGCCTGACGAACACCGTCTATGAACAAACTGCTCCTGAGGACATACCACGAGTAACAGCACCCATGGACGTAATCTACGGCAGCCTGGACTTATTGGTAATTCGTGGCACCATCAAACATATTCACCATCGTTCACACTCGGAAAAATTACCAGTTGTACATACTATTCTAGCGTCGCACCGTATAACAAAGCGGGCCAGCCGGTTCCTCGCTGAGCGTATCATGTCGGCAACGTCTGATATATAAAAATGGTACTGTTTTTTTGTGAGGTAAATCACTGAAATGAGATTGTTTTTGAGCATAATAGACGTTGGAAGTGTGAGGCTTCCAAACGACCCGGCCGATATTCGCGCCGGGTCTTTTTTGCTTCATGATTGCTTGAATGTGCAAAGTGCTTGTTTCATACTATAGATAGTGATATATTACTTCTGTAATATAAAAATAAATACAGCAAACACTCATATACATAAGGTAAAGTAGAAAGACGACGTAGCAGTGTCGTTCTGCGCATGCGTTTTAGGGTAATCGAATGAGCAATTCACCACTTCAGCAAAAAACAGTTCGTCCAGGTAGTCTTGTTGGCTATTCGTATTACTACTCAAAACAAGATTCTCGTGTCCACGGTAAATCCAAAGAGAAGCCAAAACAGCATTCTCGTCGCTTTGGCAAATTTGTTTTTTTGCTCATTATGTTAGCTATTATTGGTGGCGGTCTATGGGTTGGCAAGAAAGGTGCGACTAATTTTGTCGATAGCCTGCGTAAAGCAAATCAGGTTGTTATTAAATACAATGTTCCAAAAGAGAAGACAACCAAACCGCCACTGCCTGCACCGGCTGTCACTCCTACTGCTGCAGCACCGTCTACGAATAACTGCGCAGGGAATACTTTAAATGAGCTAGTACTCGTCAGTATCAGTCAGCGTCATCTATGGGCTTGTCAGTATAGTACGCAAGTGTACGATTCTCCAGTGGTGACAGGTATTTCTTATCTAGCCGCTGACTTAACGCCGGTCGGTACATATCACGTATATGCAAAAGAAACAGACCGCTATCTGACAGGTACAGATACTACCGGTAGTTGGGACGACTTCGTCCACTATTGGATGCCGTTTTTGACAAATCAATATGGTGCGTATGGGCTTCATGATGCTACTTGGAGACCAGCTAACGCTTTTGGAAACATTAGTCCTGATTCATCCAACGCTTCTCACGGTTGCGTAGAACTACCTTTGAGTACTGCCAAATGGCTGTATGGCTGGGTTCAAATTGGCACGACTGTGACTATCGAGAGCTAGATGCCTTGTACATCTGGTTGAGAAAGAGAATTTTCAAGTTGTTGAATAATGGCATCATTTCTTTTATTGCTTGCGTGACGACGACGTCGGTGTAGATGTGCTGCGTAACGGACAGCCATTGTCAAGCCGATGGATACTATATCGCAAGCAGCTATGTTAAAAGGCGGTGTTCCAGCCTCCATTGGTTCATGTGGACTTATTGATATCAGTGTTTGGGCGTGATGATTGTCCTTGGTTTCCGGTTTTTCCAAGTAGAGCACTCCGTATTCTACGACTGAACCCACAAAACCGATAATTGTGCCGATTTCAAGGGCTCTTTTTTCCTTATCGGTCCAGAGAGTAAAGCTGGGCTCTTGACTTTGAAGCTGTTCTGGCTGGGGAACCATATTATGCTTAATATATAACAAAATGGCAGGTTCACACAAAAATACCGTACAATATGACTATGCTTATAGCAGTCATTCTTTTGGGGGTAACAGCGGTTGTGTTGTTTAGTTTGCTGGTACTTCAATCAAAAAGTAAGCGAGGAAGTAGTGATGCTGCACTCCTGATCAAACAAGATCTTACCCAACTCAGCAATGATATCGGTAAGCTTAAGGAAGGGTTGCAGGAACAGCTTGGCGAACGCTTTGAGAAGAACCAAGCAATGATGATGAACAGTCTACAAAAACAATTTTCTGAAAGCAGCAAGATTATTACTGAGGTGACCAAAAATTTAACAGAGTTAAAAGAATCAAATAAACAGGTCATGAATATTACTGATGAGTTGAAAGTCTTGCAAAATGTGCTTGGTAACCCAAAACAACGTGGCGTGCTTGGAGAGTACTTGCTGAACCAATTGCTTGAGAATGTCCTACCGCCAGATCGTTTTGAGTTGCAGCATCGCTTCAAGGATGGAGAGATCGTCGATGCAGTCATCTTTTTAGACAAGCACAAAATGTTGCCAGTCGATAGTAAATTCAGTGTTGAGAACTATAATCGCATTATTGAGGCTAAGGATAAGCAGACTAAAGAAACGATTGTTCGCCAGTTTAAAGCTGATCTGAAAAATAGGATTGATGAAACGGCAAAATATATCCGGACAGATGAAGGTACCATGGATTTTGCTTTCATGTTTATCCCATCGGAAGCAATTTATTACGATTTGCTCGTGAACAAGGTAGGGACCAGCCAGACTAGTGCGCGCGATCTCATCGAGTATGCCTTTCGATCAAAAAAAGTTATTATTGTCAGCCCGACATCCTTCATGGCGTACCTGCAGACAGTCTTACAAGGACTTCGCGGGTTGCAGATTGAAGAACAGGCTAAAGAAATTCAGCTTAGGGTTGGACGGCTTGGCAATCACATTGCTGCTTACGAAACCTACATGCAGAAGCTTGGTAGCTCACTTGGCGTGACTGTTGGCCATTACAATACGGCCCATAAGGAGTTAAAAAAGATAGACAAAGATGTCATCAAGATTTCTAATAACTCTCCAGGAGTAGAACCGCTTCTGTTGGACCGACCTATGACAGATAATGATTAACATGAACTATTGGCTGACTTATTATCTGTAGCGGCTTGATGGAGAGCGTCCAGATATGCCCAGGCTGATGCTTCAAGAGTATCTGTTGAAATACTGCGGCCAATAATATTCTGCCCATTTACATTCAATATGACGCGTACTTCACCGACTGCCTCTTGGCCGCTACTCATTGGAGTAAGGGTATAACACATCAGCTCATAATCGGTATCAGTGGCGCGGCTGATAGCAGTAAATAACGCATCAATTGGTCCATCAAGCTCATGATAATGTGATGGGTCGGCAATAATGGTTTGCTCCGATCCGCCGGGTAAAACTACTCGAACAGTGGCCTGTTTGCTGTCAGACGAGGATTCAACGCCAAAGTGACTGAGGCGATAAGAACATTCTTCACGTCTTTGTACATCTTCGGCAATCAGCAGCATAAGCTCGGGGGATACACCTTTAGTATGATCTGCGATCTCTTTAAATCGCTTAAAAACCTGCCTAAAATAGTTTGGCTCAAAAGCGTCATGTTGTTCGAGAAAATTACGAACTGCGTGTCGGCCGGAATGTTTGCCCAGAGCAATATTTGGGTCGTCAAAACCGAGCGTTGCTGGATCGATAATCTCGTACGTGGTACGTTCTTTCAATACTCCATCTTGATGTATGCCCGACTCGTGCTTAAAGGCATTGCTACCAACAATAGCTTTATTTGGCTGGATAACATATCCCGTTAGCCGTGACACCAGACGGCTTGTCCGAGCGATTTCAGATAAAATAACACTAGTACTCAATCCATAATGGTCGGCCCGTGTCTTAATCGCGACCACAATCTCTTCGAGGGCAGTATTGCCGGCTCGTTCGCCGATACCATTGATGGTTCCTTCAATCTGTCTGGCACCTTGCCTCACGCCTTCTAAAGAATTGGCTACAGCAAGACCTAAATCGTTATGGCAGTGAACTGAGAGTACTACTTTATGAAGGTCAGGCACTCGTTCATACAGACGTTGTATAAGCTCACCGTATTCGTGTGGCTGGGCAGAGCCGACAGTGTCGGGAATGTTGATAGTAGTAGCTCCTTCATCAAGAGCTATCTGAATCACTTCAGCTGTAAAGTCTATATTTGCTCGAGTCGCATCCATAGGTGAGAACTGAACATCATCAACAAGTGATCTGGCTATGGCAACAGCTGCTCGAGCCTGGCCTTTAACATCTTCTTCACTAGCGTGCAGTTGATGAGTCATGTGAATCTCAGACGTAGATATGAAGGTATGAATTCTGGGGTGTTCAGAATCTCGAATTGAATCATAGGCTCTTTGAATGTCCTCGCTTTGGGTTCTTGCTAAAGCGCAGATAGCTGGTCCTTCAACCTCTCGTGCTATAGCTTGCACTGCTGCAAAGTCCCCCTCTGATGTAATTGGAAAACCAGCCTCTATAATATCTACCCCAAAACGATTAAGCTGATTGGCAATTTCTAGTTTCTCAGCGGGACTCAAAGCAATGCGGGGAGACTGTTCTCCATCTCGCAAAGTGGTGTCAAAGATTTTAACGTGATTGTCTATAGCTTCACTCATAACTTCTCCTTTATACTTGGTTAGAAAATAAAAACAGGCTTCTTGGTTGAAGCCTGTAGGTTTTGGCTGTACTAAGGAGCGCGTTAACGTTTGTGTTGCGCTTTGGCTTCAACCAAACTGAAGCACAGCCCACTAAGGCCGAGGAGGAGTTGGTTGAATTGCTTCTTTACATGTATCGCCATGAGGTCTAGGCTAGCATAGATATTTTGTGTGTGTCAAAAGTTTTTTCAGAGAAAATAATGAAGTAAAATCATGAGCTTTCTTTAGGTGTTTTTGAGGGGACTTTATCCATTTTCAGGAGGTCAATAGCAAGAGCGGCTGTCCAAGAAAAGTGATTGGCACCAGCCGGTTCACCGGTGTAAGGATCGAAGTATTCATAAAAATCAGATTCTTTGACCATGGTTAGCGTACTTTGTTTGAGTTTTTCAGCCTGTTCATGAAAGCCATAACGCCCTAACCCATCTATAATGAGCCAGTTAATGTTAACCCAAGTTGGGCCTTGCCAATATAGTTTTGGCCGAAACCAAGGAGAGTCTACGGGTACGCTAGGGACAGGAAAAGGTGGGCCAAAGTGGTGCCGGCTCTCTATAAGTTCAACTAAGTGGGCAGCTCGCTCCTTGGAGATGGTACCAGCATATAGAGGCAGCAGCGTGGCCACACTCGGTGTTTTTAGGAGACGGTGGGTGATAAAGTCTCGTGAATAGTATTGGGCGGTTGAGGGGTCCCAAAGCTCGTCGAGTGCTCTCTCGGTTTTTTTCATACTTTTTTCGAGCTCGGCAGGCAGATCTACTTGCAACGATTTGGCAATATCTCTGAGGTGTTTATTGGCACGAATAAATATACAGTTAAAGTTAAGATCTTCAATGGCAAAAAGAGAATGATCGAGAATTTTATTGATATCGAAGGCCTTGCGACGCAGACGAAGCTGGATGTTAAACATAGCCAACGATTCTATAGCTGAGAAACGTTGATCCATTGGCACGGAGCGCGTATCGCGTCGAAAAAAATTAACCACTGAACTTAAATGCCATTTCTCAATCAGGCGGATCCAGAGCGGCATAAGATGTTCGTGCAGTTCAGAAATCCAGGGCGGAGTATTGTCTAAACCGGTTTCCCACGGATGGATCTGCAGTACAAGGCCTTCACGATGCGGGTCGCGTTCCGTATACAGCCAACTGTGGTACCGTACCAGGGCCGGATACATCATGCTGTACCAAAGCCGACGCTCGGACCAAGACAGCTTTTCACCAACACGTACCACAGCTTCTGCTAGCATCGGGGGCTGGGTGATGCCGGTGGTGGTAACGTCGTTTGGGGCAAAGGGATTAAGCCAACTTCGCCAGAGATTGCGATCAGTCCGGTAAATAGGATCGTCGCGAAAAATAATATTTGGCAACATGCCATTATGCCATTGCCCTCGCAATAAACTAACGAGTTCGGTTTTGGCTCGTTCTTCATCAATATGCCTAAGCCCGATGGCAATAAAACAGCTATCCCATAACCACTGGTGAGGGTAAAGGTTGTGGGCTGGCTGCGTGTAATTTCCCCTGTCGTTTAAGGTGAGAATGTCGGCGGCTCTTTTCAGTAAGTTCGGAGTTTTGTCGCTCATAGACTTAGTATAGCGCGGACGGTGACGGTTTTAACGGTAGTTTGTAAACTGCAGCGGGAAATCGAAGTCAACCGTTTTTAGGAGACCGATAACAGACTGCAAATCATTTTTGCTGGGACTTGTTACCCGTATGCTATCACCTTGAATAGATGTTTTAATTCTAGGGAATTGAGAATTAATTTGTTTAGTAATCTGTTTAGCCTGTTCGTGGTTCAAACCGTGTTTAAGAGGCACCTTTTTTATGGCTTTCAGATTACTCTCTTCGATACCCTGACTAGTATCAAGTAATTTCTGACTTTGAGAGCGGGTAGCTAATTTTTTTCTGACTATGTCAATAATGGCCTCAATTTGCCACTCTCCTGCTCCGGTAATGAGAAGTGTGGTTTTATCGCTGCCATTCCAGTCAATAGCGGCGGGGGTATTCTTGAAGTCATAGCGGTTCATAATTTCTCGACGCGTTTGATCGAACACGTTATTTATTTCAGCTTTGTCGTAATCACTGACGATATCAAAAGAAAAAACAGACATTATTCCTATAGTACCCTTTTATAAAAGGCGAAGACAACTTTGGTACAATTGTCTTACAGCTATGATTGACCAGAAACTGGTAAATGATTTAAAGAAGCGAGCCGAAGCTGGCGATAGCTCAGTGCTTCGCAGTCGAGAACTAAAGGGCTTATTTGATCAACTCAAAAGTTTGCCAGAAGATGAGCGAAAAGATTATGGGCAGACAGTTAATAGGCTGAGACAGGAACTGAGTGAGCTGATTGCGTCGGCTGCAGCGAAGCCTGAACCCCTACCTCCAATCGACATTACGGCACCGTTTGCAGCTAATACGCCGCCAGATAAAAGGCCGCGACTGCTCGATATGGACAAAGGCAGCCGCCATCCTTTAATGACAGAATTAGATTATATCCTCGATATTTTTTATCGGATGGGTTTTACAGCTGTAGAATCACGAGAGATTGATGATGATTTCCATATGTTCACCAGTCTGAATTTTCCTGTTGGTCACCCAGCTCGCGATGATTATGATACCTTCATGACTGTTCAGACAGATAAGAACGGACAGCCGTTTATTGCGCCGGCACATACCAGTACCATGCAACATCGGGTGCTCAAAGAGCAGAAAGAGAAACTAGAAAAAGGCCAATTTATTGCGGCGGTGATTCCTGGCCGAGTTTTTCGTAACGAAGATCTTGATGCGCGGCACGAGCATACTTTTTACCAACTGGAAGGTATATATGTGGGTGAAGGTGTACACACCGGCCAACTCATTGCGACCCTGAAAACATGGCTCAATAGCTATTACCATAAAGAAGTTAATGTAAAGATCCAGCCGTTTTATTTTCCCTTTACCGAACCGAGCTTCGAGTTTGCCGCTAGCTGCATTTTCTGTAACCAGAAAGGCTGTCATATCTGCAGTTACTCCGGCTGGATTGAGCTTGGCGGTTGTGGCATGATTCACCCGAATGTCTTGAGAGCTGCTGATATAGATACGGAGCGCTACACTGGCTTTGCCTGGGGCTTTGGTATTGAACGCCTGGTAATGCTGAAATATAACGTGGAAGATGTCCGTTATTTTGAGTCAGCACGGCTAGATTTCTTGAGGCAGTTTTCATGAAACAGGTTGACAGTATTTCTATTACCGAATTGCGAAGTATGGCTCAAAGAATGTATGAGTCCTTTGTTAAGGCTGACGTTGATCTTGCCAAGAAGATTGTCGTGATTGATATGGATATGCATGCTGACGGCGAAGCCTATTTATTGGAACATGGCTCAGAGCAAAGAGACTTGTGGGGAATCAATCTCCGCCCTGATAAATATGGTACCGACGAATTCGTGGAGTTTGATTCCATGATTAACCTCAGACCGTATCAAGGTAACCGTTCACGAGGAGTCGAGGACAAGAAGACTCGTGCGCATATTAGGCAGTTAATTCAAGGAGTAGTCCATGAGTAAGTATGGAGTTGATGTCGAAAAATGGCAACAATTGACACTCTTTGAGCAGATGGGCAATATTGGTTCTGAAGTGGGTAGGGCTTTGGCTGCCAAGCGCCACGATGATCAAGAACGTAAATGTGGAGCCTTGTATCGGGGCCTGGACCTCATTGATCTCACTGCTCAGCTATGGGCCAGAAAATACCCATATCGAACAAGAGAATTGCTGCGGGCTCGTGAACAATTTGTCGAAGCTATCATAACTGATAAGCAGGATGATAAACTAGAAGACTACTTCATGTGGTTTGCTGCTTTAGCGAGGGCCGATCGATGAAAGTCAGCCTGAATACCATTAACGCGTTTAATAAGCGTTATCACTGCACAGAAGATGTTACAGCCCTTGGCTTGACAGAGCTAGTAGACAGGATTGGTGCTCAGCTTGGTGCTGTGGAATCGGTTGAGCCTTACGGCCAACAATTTGAGGGAATCCTGATAGTTAATGTGGTTAAATGTCAGCCGCACCCAAATGCTGACAAGCTGCATATCTGTGAAGTAGATGATGGCAAGATAGCGAAAGGAGTAGAACGAACCGAGCAGGGAACAGTGCAAGTCGTATGCGGCGCTCCGAACATACGCGAGGGCCTAAAAGCGGTCTGGCTACCTCCTGGCGTTACTGTGCCCGCAACGATTAAAAAAGATCCGTTTGTCCTTACCGCCAAAGAAATAAGAGGGGTAAGAAGCAATGGTATGTTAGCTTCAGCGTCAGAGCTGGGGTTAGGTGATGATCATAGTGGTATCGTTGCAGTCGATAAAGATGTTACTCCTGGCACTTCCTTTGCGGCTGCTTTTGACCTTGAAGGTGACGTTATCCTTGACCTTGAGAATAAGATGTTCACACATCGGCCTGATTGTTTCGGTTTCATGGGAATTGCTCGTGAGCTGGCTGGCATCCAAGGAATGGTATTCAAAAGCCCCGACTGGTATGCACTTCATCCGACCCTGCCGCAAATTAAAGGTGAGGAGTTAAAGCTCAATGTCCATAATGAACTTCCGGAACTTGTGGTACGGTTTAGTGCCATAGCAATGAGAGGTGTCAGCGTTGGTCCCAGTCCGCTCTGGTTGCAGGTTGAGCTCAGCAAAGTTGGTCAGAAACCAATTAACAACATTGTTGATTACACTAACTTCTATATGCTGATGACCGGACAGCCGCTTCATGCTTACGATTATGACAAAGTAAAAGAGCTTAGTGGCAGTGATAGCGCCTCGATAGTGGTACGATATCCTCGACCAGGCGAAACTATTAAACTCATAAATGGTAAAACTGTTACCCCGGAAGCTGAGACTATCATGATTGCTACCGACCAGCAGTTGATCGGTATCGGTGGTGTCATGGGAGGGGCAGAGACAGAAGTAAGTGCTACTACCTCAAATCTTATTATTGAATGCGCTAACTTTGATATGTATTCTGTGCGCCGTGCTGCTATGGCGCACGGACTCTTTACCGATGCGGTTACGCGCTTTACGAAAGGCCAAAGTCCCTTGCAAACTCCTCCAGTGCTCGCGGCGATAGCGGCTGAGATACAAGCAAAAGCGAATGGCATGGTAGCGAGCTCCATCATTGACAATAATGAAGGGGCCAAGGCACTCATCGATCGGGGCACTGTTCATCCACCAGTATCTATTAACACTGCCTTTATAAATGAGCGATTGGGGCTTAACCTGTCAGCACAGGATATGTCTACATTGCTCAGTAATGTCGAGTGCCAGGTAGGAATTGAGGATGACAGATTGAGGGTAATGGCGCCTTTTTGGCGAACAGATATTGAGCTGCGTGAAGATGTGGCTGAAGAAATCGGACGTCTCTATGGTTTCGATAAACTACCACTTGATTTACCGAAACGCGATATCTCACCTGTTATTCCAAATCCTCTCCTGAAGTTAAAAGCAGACATCCGGAACTGCTTAAGTGCTGCTGGAGCCAATGAGGTACTGACATACAGTTTTGTCCATGGAAATCTTTTACAAAAAACTAGCGAGGATGTCACCAAAGCCTATCAGTTGGCAAATGCACTCAGTCCAGACTTACAGTATTATCGTTTAAGTCTCACGCCGAGTTTATTGAACTCCGTACACAGCAACATAAAGGCTGGTTATGATCACTTTGCGCTCTTTGAGATGGGCAAGGTTCATAGACAGGGTGAAATGGAGGATGATATACCGAAAGAATTTGAGCGAATTGCCTTCATTATTGCGGCCGATACAAAAGCCGCTAAAGCTAATTTCAAAGGGCCAGCCTATTATGAAGCCAAGTTTTACCTCGAAATGCTGCTGACAAGTTGTGGGCTGGCTGAAGATGTTCGCTATGAGTCTGAGTTAAGACATCAGGAAGATGAAAGTACTCTCTATTATGCTCCAGGGCGATCAGCATACGTTTATCTTGCCGAAGAGAGAGTTGGCGTAATCGGGGAGTATACGCCACAGTTGCTTACAAGCTTAAAATTGCCTGATTTCTGCGGGGGATTTGAGTTAGATCTTGAACTTTTACTCAAACGTAGCCACCCGAAACGATACACGCCCTTGTCTCGTTTCCCGAAATTGACACAAGATATTACTCTGGCAGTGTCGTCAGATATTACATACCAGGAATTGTTTCACGAGCTGCGCAGTGAAGTAGAAAAAGCAAAATCAGAGAACACTGCTTGTAGTCTTCAACCACTTGACATATATGAAGGGGAGAGCAATTCAAGACATATTACTTTCCGGCTTGCTATTACTAGTTATGATCGGACGCTAAAGGATGATGAAGTGCAACAGTTGCTTAATATAGCTTCAAGTTCATTGCAGAAAAGCCTTAAAACAGAGCAGATTTAAAAAAAATCGAGGGAGTACTATCAACAAAAAACAAACATTATAGTATTTGACATGGTACGGACTATTCAAAAAATAATCAGTGACATCTATAAAAAGTACTTTACTTTTGACACCGACGAGCTATACATTCTAGAATAGTTTATGCGGCTTATACCTACTCCTTCTCTGACATTTGATGATGTGCTTTTAAAGCCCGGTTATGCTGGATTTTCACGAGATAAAATCGATCTCAGTACAGAGTTGACTAAGAATATCCGATTGTCTGCTCCGCTTATATCGTCACCGATGGATACCGTGACTGAGAGCGACCTGGCCATTGCACTGGCCAGGGCAGGTGGGATCGGCATTATTCACCGTAATCTGACTGTTAATGAGCAGGCGACTGAAGTAGCACAAGTTAAGCAAGCCAGTCTTCTGGTCGGGGCGGGTGTGGGCTCCAGTCCCGGATACCAGGAGCGGGTCAAGGCGCTCATAAAGGTCGGTGTTGACGTTATTGTTATCGATACGGCCCATGGTTATGCTAAGCATGTCATCGATGCCATTCGTTTCATAAAGCAACACTACGAAGTTGAAGTCATTGGCGGTAGTGTTGCCACTGCTGATGGTGCTCAGGCCTTAATTGATGCCGGAGTTGATGGTCTGCGGGTCGGTATGGGGCCAGGTGCTATCTGCACAACACGTATTGTCTCGGGTATGGGTGTTCCGCAACTGACTGCCATTATCGATACAGCTCGAGTGGCACATAAACATAAGATACCTATCATTGCTGATGGCGGTATCAATTACTTCGGCGATATAACGAAAGCTCTGGCAGCCGGGGCGTCAAGTGTTATGATAGGACGTTTGTTTGCTGCTACTGAGGAATCCCCTGGCGAGATTACTGAATTTCAGGAAGATAAAGTACCTGCTCGGTTCCGCAGCATCATTAATGGCTCCAAGACGTACAAATTTAAAGCTTATAGAGGCATGGGGTCATTGGGAGCTATGGAGCGAGGCAAACAGATCAGTTCTGAAGATGAGTTTCATGGCAAAAGCTATAGTGATAGCAGCGTCTTAATAGCAGAAGGGGTGGAGGGATTAGTGCCATGTAGCGGCAATCTCAACACTGTCGCTGCTACTATGATAGAAGGAGTACGCTCCGGCTTTTACTATGTTGGTGCTACTACTATTCCTGAACTGTGGAAGAAAGCAGTCTTCACTCAAATCACACCGGCTTCATTAAGTGAAAGCCATCCTCACGACCTCTTTGTCACCGATGCCGGTAATAGCTATCCGGCTTCCTAAGGTATACTTCTTGCGATATACTAGAAGAGATATAAATGAGAGCATTAATTTATGACTAAAGTTCATCATCGAGCCTTCGCTGGTTTCTTTGCTATTTTGTTTCTCGTAACTTCTTCGGCTCTTGCTATTGCCGTCATTGTTACCCTAATTCAGCAGCATAACCAGGGGAATAGCAATAACGCTTCAACTACTGGTTCAAAGAATACGACATCTTCATCTTCTCCGAACTCCTCTAAGGGGAAACTTGCTGGCTTCACACCGACAGCCAGCGTCAGTCAGCTGCAAGAGACTGATCTTAAAGTCGGGAGCGGTGCAGTCGTCAAAGCTGGTGACACAATTACAGCTCAATATACTGGAGCTGTAGCAGCTACTGGTGACATCTTTCAGAGCGCTACTGACCAATTTAGTTTGAATGAAGTCATTGCTGGCTGGAGTCAGGGGATACCTGGCATGCGTGTTGGAGGGACACGACAACTATTGATCCCAGCTAACCTGGCTTACGGTGCAAACCCACCAAGTGGTTCCGGTATCCCCCCTAACGCTGCATTGGTCTTTAATGTCACAGTAGTGAAAATAGACTAAATTGGGGTAAAAAGCACAATATATAGTGCATTGAACTTTAAAAAAACACTATATATAATAGCTATACGGTCAGAATTGTTCTGTACTAGAGCACATATAAAACAGAAAAAGTAAGCGCGTGAAACAAGGCCGTGGCAGTTAAACCACGGGGTGGTTAACGCTCTCGCTACCGGTAATATTAGCCGGTTCAACCATATCCAAAAAAGGAGGAGACCATCATGGTCAAAAACATTACCATCTTCACCACAAACACCTGTGGCTATTGCCAGATGGTCAAAAAATACTTGGTTGCCAAAGGTGTTAACTACGAAGAAGTTAATCTTGATGAACATCCACATCGGCAAGCGGAAGCGCTTGAGCTGTCAGGTGCCATGACGGTACCGGTTACGGTAGTTACCAAGCAAGACGAGTCGAAGGAAGTTATTGTCGGTTATAACCTGGCTCGTTTAGCCCCAGCCGTGTCTTAAACACATGAAACAAAGCAAAGCATCATCCCTTCACGATGTCATTATCGTAGGCGGTGGTCCAGCAGCATTGACCGCAGCCATATATACGACACGAGAGGATATTGATACACTTATCATCGAGCGGGGGGTTGTCGGGGGGCTGGCGGCAGTGACTGATGTCATCGATAACTATCCAGGTTTTCCTGATGGAATTTCGGGCCTGGTGCTAGCGGAGAACCTGCGCAAACAAGCTGAGCGTTTCGGAGCTAAGATAGAGCTCGGCGAAGTGCTCAGTATTCATAATGAGGGCAAACATAAACGCCTGGAGACAACTAGTGGCACTATGCATGCTCGAGCTATCTTAATTGCTACTGGCAGCGACTATAAAAAAGTCGGAGTGCCGGGAGAGCAAGAATACTTTGCACGCGGTGTGCATTACTGTGCGACCTGTGACGGTGCTTTTTATAGGGACAAGCGTTTGGTGGTTGTTGGTGGCGGTAACTCAGCGGTTCAGGAGACTATCTTTTTGACCCGCTATGCTTCTCATATTGATCTGTTGGTCCGTTCGACTATTAAGGCAAGCGACGTGCTGCAGGATGAACTTCAGCCTTTTATTAAGAAAGGGAAAGTGACAGTTCATGTCGGTACTACTACTGATGAAATTGTTGGTAAGGATCAATTTGTGGTAAAAGTTATCGGCACGCATACTAAGACTGGTAAACGACATGAGTTTGCAGTTGATGGAGTCTTTATTTTCGTTGGTCTCAAGCCGAATACCCAGTTTTTGAAGGGCAGCTCTATCAAGCTGGATAAGATCGGCTTTATAAAAACTGATAGCAGTTTGCAAACAGCCATGACAGGGGTCTTTGCGGCTGGTGACGTACGCAGTGGGGCAACTATGCAAATTGCCTCCGCTGTGGGTGAAGGCGCTACGGCAGCTCTGAAGATCCGTGAATATCTCGAGGGACATACACATCCATTACAGAATTAATAATCCGGAGGGTAGTTCGGGAAAAAATCTGTCACAAGTTGTGACTGCTTGATACCTTGTTTAATGAGGTCAATATTCAATTTCTCCACCATTGGCTCAGGGCCAGATATGTAAATGAGGCTGTCTTTTTTTGGCTGCCCAAGTCCTCTTATGAGTTCAGCGTTCAATTGACCCTGTTCACCGCCCCAAGTTGGTGACGGTTCTTTGACAATAATAATGACATGATGTTTTGAGCGGTTGAGAGTATCTTGAAATATAATTTCATCCTCGCTACCTACGCCATAGATCATAGTAATCGGTCGTTCTTCTTTGCTATCATGCAGCCAGTTAAGCATACTATGATACGGCGTAATGCCAATACCACCGGCAACAAAAATAAGCGGTATCTGCAGAAATTTCGGCAGAACGAAGTCTCCCATAGGTTCGCTCATAGCAACCTCATCCCCTTTTTGAAGTTTTAAGAGAGCATGCTTAAAGCTGCTGCTCTTACCGCCACCGAGCACAAATTTGGTTGTTATGCTAACGAGCTCATCGCTTGGTGAGGAAGATAAGGTAAACCAACGTTTTTGACCGCGTTTATCCGGGTGAAGATGAGGAACGCTCAGTTCAATATATTGCCCTGCTGTGTAGCTAATAGGCGCAGGTGGCCGGAAATAGAACGTTCGGACATTCTCAGCCTCCTTTTCAAGGTGATCAAACATGACCCGCATACCTTTTAGTGTATCAGATAAGGATTATTGTCGAATGTCCCTAAGATTTCTTTTGGAAGCGATCAGGGTAGTCTGTCACAACGCCACTCAGCCCGTAACGTTGCCACGTAAGCGCTTTGTTTGGATTATTGACTGTAAAAGCAACTAGTTCATGACCCCCTCTGGTAGTGGCCCAGACGTAGCCTGACCATAGCCAACGAGCGTTCATACTAATACGTGTGGCTCTCAGCTTACGAGCGCGGTGACTAGCGCGGACGCCTGACCAACTTTCATTGACAACGAGAGGAAGGGTTGGCAAGGCTTTTCTAAGTGCCGTCAAAATCTTAAGACTAAAGGATGCGAGACGGAAATCATATGGCTGCCAACCATCGTCCAGATAGTGGCGAATAACCTTAATAATGGGACCGGTTGGTTCGTCAGACTTTACTTCTACATACAATGGCCGTCGGCGATTTAAGGTATCGATGGCTTGCTCAAAGGTCGCCAGATCAGGCTTATGCTCGACAAGTTCCTTATAGGTATGTTCAGATATGCGCAGATGCCTACCGCTTGGGTCTCTTAGGTATTTGTTGTGATGAAGAATTACTACATGATCTTTTGTGACTCTCAAGTCACATTCTATCTCGTCAACCCCGTGTTCCAACCCCTTTTTAATACCCAATAGGGTATTTTCCGGAGCAAGGCCGCGAGCACCGCGGTGGCCAATAATGATCATACTAGCTATAGTACAATATATGGCAAGTAAAATTGACGAATAGAAAAGGAGTGCTATGGCTGACTTTAATCAAGTATTAGAACCGGGAGATTATGAGAATGGACAGGTGAATACGGTCGTTGAGATACCTGAAGGGAGTTATTTAAAAATAGAATGGGACCGCCAGAGGGCTGTCTTTATGCTCGATCGGGTAGAGCCGAGTATCTATGCCAAACCGGTTAATTATGGATTTATTCCCCAAACTCTTGATGAAGATGGCGATGAGCTCGATACCCTTATTGTCTGTGATCAGCCTATTCCGACCGGAATATGGCTGGAGGCCAAGGTAATTGGAGTCCTCAATTTTGAAGATGATGGCGACATGGACTACAAAATTATAGTTGTGCCGGCTGATGATCGTAACACTGGTGATAGAATCAGTAATCTAGCTGATCTTGGTGAACGCTGGCAACAGAAAATTACGGAACACTTTGCTCATTATAAGGATCTGAAAAAACCTGGCAGTACAAAAGTGCTCGGTTGGGGAGACGCCTCTGCTGCTAAACAAGTTATTGCCGAGTCGATTAAACGTTACCAGGAAAAGGCATAGCAGGCAAGACAATGCAAAAACTGATCCCAAATGATGCAGTTTTGGTGCCACCAGAAGCTGAGCTGAAGTTTCAAGGAGAGATTTTTAATGTCTATCAGTGGCAACAGAAGCTCTTTGATGGTAGTAGTGCTACTTTTGAGATGTTAAAGCGCACCGATACTGTGATTGCTATCTGTGTAGTTGAGGATAAAATACTAATCGTCGATGATGAGCAGCCATACTTTGGTAATCGACAAGGTTTCCCAGGCGGTAGAATAGACGATAACGATTCTAGTATAGAAGCAGCGGCAGCTCGAGAAGTAAGAGAGGAAACAGGCTACAGCTTCAAAAACTGGCGCACTATTGATGTGCGCCAACCCTATGACAAAGTAGAGTGGTTCGTCCATGTGGTCCTTGGCTGGCAGGTAAGCGGACGGGGTGAACCACATCCAGACGCGGGTGAGAAAATAACTACTGAGCTCATAACGTTTGATAAACTAACAGAACGGATACAAAAGAAGATTGGCTCTTTTGGTAATGCTCAGACCCTATTTGAGAATCTCGCTACATTTGATGATTTATTAAACAAACCTGCTTTTAACGGTCAGCTCGTTGGTCGATAGCTGAAAAGCTGTAGTCAAAAAAGTTGCACATCATAAGTCAACCTTTTACAATGATAGACATAAGCACTAAAATAAAGATGTAGTAAGGAAAAAGTCTCATGAAAACACGGATCGCTATTAATGGATTTGGCCGGATAGGTCGCAATGCTTTTAAGGTAGCGTTTGAGCGTAGCGACTTAGAAATCGTGGCCATTAATGACTTAACTGATACGAAGACACTGGCGCACTTATTAAAACATGACAGCAACTACGGTACCTATCATAAGGAAGTCAGCTATGACGAGCATGATATCATCGTGGCTAATAAGCATATCCAGGTATTATCTGAGACTGATCCAGGCAAGTTGCCGTGGCGTGATCTCAATATTGACGTCGTGATTGAGTCGACCGGCTTCTTTGTAGACCCCGCGAAAGCGAAGGCGCATATTGATGCCGGCGCCAAAAAGGTAGTTTTAAGTGCTCCTGCCAAAGGTGAGGGGGCGTCTACTATTGTATTAGGAGTTAATGAAGACAAGCTACCCGAGGCCGGTGATGTTATCTCAAATGCTTCTTGTACGACAAATTGCATTACACCGGTAGCGGCGGTTATTGAGAGTAAATTTGGTATCGATAAAGCAATGATGACGACTGTACATAGCTATACAGCCTCGCAGCGACTGCAGGACGCTCCGGCGAAAGATCTGAGAGAGGCCCGTAATGCGGCTGAGAATATCGTGCCAACAACGACTGGTGCTTCTATTGCTGCCGGATTGGCTTTGCCAGCTCTCCAAGGTATCTTTGGCGGCATGAGCATCCGGGTACCGACGCCAGTGGTGTCCATTAGCGATCTTGTCATTATCACCAAGCAAAAAGTTACCGTTGAGGATGTCAACAGTGCCTTCAAAGAGGCAGCCAAGGAGCCGTATTACCAGGGTATCCTGGCGGTTACCGAAGATCCGCTTGTTAGTAGTGACTTTATAGGTAATAGTCACTCGGCCATTGTTGACCTCAGCTTGACTGCTGTTATTGGGGATAACATGCTGAAAGTGGTGGCTTGGTATGATAACGAATGGGGTTATTCAAACCGTCTGGTAGAAGTAGTGGCGGATACGGGTAGCCTTCTACATAAACAACGTTCATCTGAAGAGGCAAAAGAAGAAAACCACGAAGAATCATCTGAGGAATCTGAAAGGCCAAACGAAGACCAACAGGAAGTAGCAGAAGAACCATACAAAGGACCATAAGCATAAGCTCATGAAAATTGCGCTGTCAACCGATCACGTTGGTTTTGAGGCAGTTAAGCGTCTCAAACAATTTCTAGAAAACCTGGGTCATCAATGTATAGATTTTGGTCCTGAAAAATACAATCCTGATGATGACTACCCCGACTATATTTTTCCGGCTGCCAAAGCGGTTGCTGAAGGTAAGTGTGACTGCGGTATCATTTTTGGCGGCAGCGGCCAGGGCGAAGCTATGGCAGCTAATCGGATAAAAGGAGTACGTTGCACCGTTTTTTATGGACCGGTTGTCGCGAAGAATGCCGTGGATGTCAAAGGCACGACAAGCAACGATCCATATGAAATTGTGAAACTGAGCAGACAACATAATCATGCCAATATGCTTAGTCTGGCTGATCGGTTCTTGAGTGAAGAAGAGATAAATACAGCGGTTGAAGCATGGCTTGCGGCAGCTTATAGCGAAGAAGACCGCCATGTTCGACGTGTCAAGAAACTTGATGAAGGTTAAAAAATCATGTCATCCGTTATCTGTCCGACCATTACTGCATATAATCTGCACGATTACGACAAGCAGATGAAACGCATAGTTTCACTTGGTGCCAAGCGGTTGCATATTGATCTCATGGATGGTGTATTTGCCCCCACCAAATCGCCAGGACTTGAACAAATATGGTGGCCGGAGAGTGTCATAGCCGATATTCATCTGATGTACCAAAATCCAATGGTGGCAATTGATCAACTCATTGAACTAAAACCCAAACTAGTCATTATCCACGAGGAAGCGGCTGTTAATCACTATGAATTTGTACAGCGGATACACTACTACAATATAGATGCTGGCTTGGCGCTGTTGGCGGATACGTCGGTCTCGGAAGCAGAATCATTATTATGTTTCGACCATGTCCTCATTTTCAGCGGCACTCTTGGCAGGCACGGTGGGCAAGCTGACCTATCTTTGCTGGAAAAAGTAGCTGCCATTCGTCATCATCAGCCGAATGTAGAAATTGGCTGGGACGGCGGAGTGAATGATGAGAATGCTGAAGCCATTATCCGCGGCGGCGTCAATGTTTTAAACGTCGGCGGCTTTATTCATACTGCCAGAGATCCTCAATCCGCATATGCTACACTGGAGGCAATGTGTTAAGGGGGGACAACTGATAGGGTGGCTAACAGTAAGCGATCAGTTCATGAGCTTAAAGATCTAGCGAATGATATTCGTGAAGATATTATCCGTATGCTTGAACACGCCGGTAGTGGTCACAGTGCCGGACCGCTCGGACTAGCAGACATCTTCACGGCATTGTATTTCGATATCCTCAAACATGACCCCAAGCGCCCGGATTGGCCAGAGCGGGACATCCTGTTACTCAGTAATGGTCATTGTGTGCCGGTGCGGTATGCAACGATGGCTCGAGCTGGTTATTTTGATCGATCAGAACTCATGACGCTTCGACAGTTTGGTTCACGCTTGCAAGGACACCCAGAGAGACTCAGATTGCCAGGATTAGAAAATACTTCCGGACCGCTCGGCTGTGGTCTTAGTCAAGCTTGCGGTATGTCGCTCGCCATGAAGATGGATGACCAACACCGCTGGATATATGTGGTTATGGGTGATGGCGAACAAGATGAAGGCAATGTCTGGGAAGCGGCCATGCTAGCTGGCAAATACAAACTCAGTAACATTATTGCTATTACGGATCGCAACAATATTCAAATTGACGGACCGACAGAGACAGTCATGCCGCTGGAGGATCTGAAGGCCAAGTGGCAGGCGTTCGGCTGGCATGTGCTCGAGATCGATGGCAATGATATTGAGGCAGTCATTGAAGCTTGCACCATGGGTCGGGCGGTCACCGAGCAACCAGTCATGATCATTGCTTATACAGTACCAGGCAAAGGCGTGGATTTTATGGAGTATGACTTTCATTGGCACGGTAAACCGCCTGACCATGAACAGGCGGTGAAGGCATTGCACGAGCTGAGAACACTCGGTGGAAAGATACGGAGCGAGCATGAGTGAGCTTGGTGTCTTATCGGTTACCGATAACCTAGAGAAGGAGCCGATCAGAAAAGGTTTCGGTAAAGGTTTATTGGCGGCTGGTCAAGCAAATACTGCTGTCGTGGCAGCCTGCGCCGATTTGACTGAGTCCACCCAAATGAATCTGTTTAAAGAGGCTTTCCCGGAACGGTTCGTTGAAATAGGGGTGGCTGAACAAAATCTCGTGACAGTTGCCTCTGGACTGGCGGCGATGGGCAAAATTCCGTTTGTATCTTCATATGCAGCTTTCAGCCCTGGTCGGAACTGGGAGCAAATTCGAACTACTATTTGTCTCAATGATCGTCCAGTCAAGCTAGTCGGGTCTCATGCTGGGGTAAGTGTCGGTCCTGACGGAGCGACACACCAAATGCTTGAGGATTTAGGCCTGATGCGTGTGTTGCCAAACATGGTTGTCATTGCCCCTTGTGATAGTGTCGAAGCGGCCAAAGCCACGCAGGCTATGGCAGTACATCCGCAGCCGAACTATATTCGCCTAGCCCGGGAAGCGACGCCAATTATAACTTCAGCCAACACACCGTTTCGTATTGGAGCAGCATATGTCTACAGAGAAGGCAGTGATATCAGTCTTTTTGCTACTGGGACCATGACATATCAGGCGCTTAAGGCCGCTGAAAAACTGAAAGACGATGGCATTTATGCTGAGGTTGTTCATGTGCCGACTATTAAGCCGCTTGATGTGGCTACTATCGTCCAAAGTCTCAAGAAGACAGGTGCCGCTATAACGGTTGAGGAGGGGCAAATCAATGGTGGTCTCGGCAGCGCTATAGCGGAAACGATTGCCGAAAATCACCCGGTACCCCTCATTCGTATTGGTATGGCTGATCGTTTCGGTGAGTCTGGTCAACCCGAGGAGCTATTAGATCATTTCGGCTTAAATGCCAAGCATATTCGTTTGGCTGCTCAGCATATCCTTAAGGGGAAAACTCGATAAGGAGTGCGCTACATAACTCATAATTGGTTCAAGCTGGACCTTAAGCTTTATTACAACTAGAACATACTTAATGAAAATCTCAGTAATGACACGTTTGACTTGAGCTAGTGCGCAATTAAGACACCCAATGTCTTTTGAAAAGAAGATGTCTATGGTTCGAAAACAAAATGTCATCTTAACCTTTACTGGGATTTTCTCATTGCAAATCAGAACCGTTACTCTGGTGTGAGTTGTCTCGAGTAGAACCAAGTGGCAGCATGAGTCTCGACGCTGCGACTCTTTGACTTATGCAAGCTGACTTTCGATCACGCAATCTCTGTCAGTTTGTCAAGTCGCTAGTCATTGTTGTCTAGGGGTATTTGGTGCTGGACGGTACCGTTATCTCGAAGCTCTTTGCTTGATGACACCGTGGTGAGCAAGCTCTTTGCGAAGAACATTGATCTCGTTTGCCACCAGTACTCTGGTAGTAAGTATCAGGAAGTGACTGGCATGGCTATTGTCAATCTGCTCTTGGACGGACGGTGCTGAATATATACCAGTAGACCGCCGCCTGTATGCCTCTGTATGCATCTGACTATGATGGCAAAGGTAAGAACGATCACTTTCGAGAGATGCTGGATAAGGCTGAGAAACGAGACATTGTACTTTTTTGTCTTGCTCCAATGTAGCCTATAGCCACATTCGAGTGGGGCGGGACGCTATTTTAGATTGGATCAAGGATCAGTTATACTATATACATATTATGCCGCTTACGCTTCATCAGATCAGGCAAAATTGTCAAACTGCTCGGGCCCGAATGGCACAAGCTCGCAATCAACGTTGGGCGTTTGGAGCTTTTAATCTTGATGATGAAGCCACGCTTAGAGCTGTTATCCAGGCGGCAGCCAAAAAGCGTGCACCAATCCTGGTTGAAGTCAGTCAAGGTGAAGTGGACGACATCGGGTTAGATAATGTCCGTGATCTCGTTGATAACTTTAAGCGCGATTACGGTGTTGAGGTTTACGTTAATCTCGATCACAGTCCGAGCGTTGCGGCTGCCAAGGCGGGAATCGAGGCTGGCTTTGAATTTATTCATATCGATATCTCTCAGGCAAACCATAATGCAACCGACGTAGATATTATAAACGCCACCAAGGAGATTGTGGACTACGCCAAACTTACTGGCGCTTTAGTAGAGAGTGAGCCGCATTACTTCAGTGGCTCCTCTAATTTACACAATGAGACCATCGATTATGATGAAATTAAAAAAACCTTTTCCACTCCTGTTGGTGCCAAAGCTTTTGTAGACGCAACCGGCATAGATACCTATGCCGCTGCTATCGGCAATCTCCATGGTAAGTATCCAGTTCCTAAGAAACTAGATTTAAAACTGCTCAGTCGTATCCGTGAGGCAATTGACTGTAACATTAGCCTCCACGGTGGGAGTGATACCCCAGGACACTATTTCCGGGATGCGGTTACCATTGGCGTTACCAAGATTAATATCAATAGCGATATGCGCTATGCCTACCGGACTAGTCTAGAGAAAGCACTCGAAGAGCATAAAGATGAATATTCGGTCGCCAAACTGATTGCTCGCGAAGTAGTTCCAGCTGTGCAAGCGGTAGTAGAAAGTAAGATTGACGACTTTCATTCTGCCGGCCGGGCCGTGATACAGATACACTAAGAAGGATAAGCGTAAGAGTTAACTATAGAAGGAGTGGGCCTATGGCAGAGCAATTGGATGTGGTGTCCGTTGGTGATATCGTGACGGATGCCTTTATTCGTTTATTTGATGATCAAGCAGTTACCTATGAAAATGACGACGGCAAATGGTTGGCTATGAAGTTCGGCACCAAACTGCCGTATGATCACGTTGAAATCTGTGAAGGTGTTGGCAATGCCTCAAATGCAGCCGTCGCCTTTGCTCGTCTTGGGCTAAAAGCTTCCTTTGTGACTAATGTTGGCGGTGATGCTCACGGCCGAGATATGATAGCTGCTCTGCATAAACAAGGAGTAGATACTACCTTTGTACGTATCAACCACGACAAGAAGAGCAATTATCACTACGTTTTATGGTATAAGGACGAGCGTACTATTTTAATCCGGCATGAGGACTATGATTACCACTGGCCGCATCTTCGGCCTAACGAGACACCGAAATGGATCTATTTCAGCTCGATCAGCCAGCATGCTATTCCTTATCACGATCAGGTTGCTGATTGGCTCGATGAAAATCCAGACGTAAAGCTAGCCTTTCAGCCAGGCACATTTCAGATGGATGCCGGTACAGAGCGGTTAAAGCGCATTTACACTCGTAGTGAGATTGTTATCTTAAATCGAGAAGAGGCTGCCTTCGTAACGGGTGGAAATCATGAAGACGTCCATGATCTCCTCAACCAACTGCATGGTCTTGGGCCCCGTATTGCTGTCGTTACCGATGGCCCAAACGGGGCGTATGCCAGTGACGGTGAACATCGTCTCAAGATGCCACTTTATCCTGATCCTGCTCCGCCAAAGGATCGAACTGGTGCAGGTGATGCCTTTGCCTCCACTTTTGTTGCTGCTCTTATTAAGGGCAATACTATCGAAGGAGCACTCCAGTGGGCTCCCATTAATTCCATGAGTGTTGTTCAGGCAGTTGGTGCCCAAACAGGCTTATTGAAAGAAAACGAGCTTGAAAAATATCTCAGAGAATCCCCCGATTGGTACAAGCCGACGTCGTTTTAAAAAACAAGAAAACAATTCCGCTTATTCAAGTGCTTATGGTAATCTAAAAAGAGAAATACTTAAAAATATACATGGGGCAATCGGAGCGTAAAATTCAATGACACGTTTTTTATCTCAAGCACTTCAAGCGGAAGAACCACAGTTTCATAAACACCTTATGAAACTAGAGGCGGCCAGTGGTCACCCGAGTACCGATATTCGTTTAACGACCGAGATTGATCAACTAACTAAAGTGAAGTTGATGGCTCTCGGCCTTGATCCCTATGACACTACTTCGACTGAACTATACCATGCTTTGCAGGAACGACTGGCGGCCGATGACATTCGTCTGACGCGCTACTTGAGGACTGAGGCAGCTCATCACGTTTCAGCGGAGGCAGACGTGATGGCCGGTATGATTGAGTGCGTAAAAGGCCTTGGTATACCCAAGAATTGCTTTGTTATTAAACTGAGCGTCATACGCGAGCTTATAAAAGCACAGCCGCCGAAACGAGCAATGAAACGTCTCGGTTATCGCTCACTCGCTTCATTTTTAAAGCATGAACCTATGCCGCTTGCCCTGGCTGCTGCCTGGCTTTGTGAAAGTGAAACCTGGCGCAGTCGTTATCTGGCTGGTTATAAAACGCTATCGCCGCATGATTTTGAGACCCGCATTATTCACTTGATTGAACCGACATCACCCCGCTGGCGTTTGTTGGCTGCAGAGGTGATTGATCAAACACGTCATACTGTATTCGGCATCAAAGAGATCGGCAGCATCATCTTTCTGCCTTTGTCATCAAGTAAGTTGCCATCTGGGGTCATAAGTGCTAGTCTCGGCGTGGCTCTCCATGAGCTAAACGATATCCGTGCCTGTTCAACTTATCTCCAGCTATCTCAGGTAAAACATGACTTTGGTCAACAAGTCATGGCAATAGCTGATGAAGAACCATATCTGAAGACCCAACTATATGGCGAAACGTTACCGTGGAAACTTATTCACCACTATTATGCTCGATTCAAGCATAGCTTTGATGAAGCAGTCTTTGAACCGTATATTCAGCTTCAGGATATGCATTGGCAGTCGGTAGAGCGGGCTCTTGCTCACATCGATCCAGACTTAAGCTTTTGGCGTCATTGTGATTGGCTGGGCTTTGTCGGCCATGATCAAAAGCCGGTGTCGATGAACTTTGTTGACGCGGCTCTGAACTACTGCAACAAGCTGCCGTTTGAAAAGCGCATTGTTCACTTTTTCCAGATGTCGCTTTGGGACGAGCTGCTCTTGCGTTACCTACATCCTGAGCCGGTGGAAGAGGCGGTTGCATTTGAAATGCAACCAGAACTTGTGGGGAGAGAATAATATGGCAATAAAACAAGAGGAACGCAGATTACGTTACTCGATTTGTGTCTCGGGAGCGGCCTCTGGTGAAACAGTTAAAGATGATGCTGAGAAAGCTCGAGCAGTCGGTAGGGCTATTGCCAAAAGTGGCCACATTATTACGACAGGTGCCACGATTGGTCTGCCATACTTTGCAGCTCAAGGAGCGAGCGAAGCGGGTGGTATGAGTATTGGTTTCTCTCCGGCCGTTAGTCTTAGAGAGCATCTCAGAAAGTATCGCTTACCGAATAATTGCTTTGATTTTATAAACTTTACCGGTTTACACTATGTCGGGCGTGATTTGTACCTTGTTCAATCCAGTGATGCTGTTATTACAATCGGTGGACGCTTCGGCAGTTTACATGAATTTACCTCGGCTTTAGAAGCTCACAAGCCCTGCGGAGTGCTGACGAGTAGCGGTGGAACGGCTGATCGTATTCCTCGCCTGATGGAAGCACTTGAACCGCCGGACGACTATCTGGTAATTTTCGATGATGACCCGGAGCGGTTAGTCAAACGTGTTATTGATCTCTTGGACGAAAAATATCACGATCTCCATGATGTACTCAGTCACCATGATCAACATTGGTACATGAAGCCGGATCACTTATCTCGCTCAGGCTGAAAGACGCTGCCTTGTTACAATGAATAGATGGCCCAGTTTCATCTCAAAAGCGATTTTCAGCCAACCGGTGATCAGCCGGAGGCAATCGCAGCTTTAATCGAAGGACTTAGTGTTGGTCAAAAACACCAGACACTGTTAGGTGTTACGGGCAGCGGTAAGACATTTACGGCGGCACAGGTGATAAATAAGCTCAATCGGCCCACGTTGGTTCTCAGTCATAACAAGACGCTAGCGGCTCAGTTGTATGGTGAGTTTCAGCATTTCTTTCCAGATAACGCCGTCCATTACTTTGTCAGTTACTTTGATTATTACCAACCGGAAGCCTATATTCCCAGAAGCGATACCTATATTGAAAAAGATAGTCAGATTAATGAGGAAATTGATCGCTTGCGGCATGCGGCAACCGATGCGTTGTTGTCGCGCCGTGACGTTATTATTGTGGCCAGTGTCAGCTGTATTTACGGTATTGGCTCAGTGGAAGACTACCGAACTATGTCTATTAATGTTAAGAAAGGAACGCGGACATTGAGAGACAAGTTTATGCGTCACTTAACGGATATTCAATACCAGCGTAACGATCTGGATTTTCATCGTAGTACCTTTCGAGTGCGTGGCGACGTGGTTGATGTTTTTCCAGCCAGTGAGGAGTTTGCCTATCGTGTCGAGTTTTTTGGCGATGAAGTAGAGCGAATTACCAAAGTTGACCCGCTAACAGGTGAGATACTGGCAAATTTAAGGGAGTACACTATCTACCCCGGTTCACACTACGTGACACCTCAGGAGAAGTTGCATCGAGCTCTTGGTCAGATTGAAACTGAGTTGGCTGAACGGCTGGCTTATTTTAAGAAAGAGAATAAACTTTTGGAGGCTCAGCGTTTGGAACAGCGTACTCGCTTTGATATTGAAATGATGCAGGAAACTGGTTTTGTTAAGGGGATTGAGAATTACAGTCGTTACCTGACCAACCGTTCTCCAGGTGAGCAGCCTGCGACGCTTCTCGACTATTTTCCAGACGACTACTTGATGTTTATTGACGAATCGCATATGACAATTCCTCAGGTTCGCGGTATGTATAACGGTGATCGTTCTCGGAAGGAAGTGCTGGTCGAACATGGCTTCCGTTTGCCGAGTGCTTTAGATAACCGGCCGCTGACTTTTTCAGAATTTGAACGGCATGTTCACCAAACTATATATATGAGCGCTACCCCGGCTGAATATGAATTAAGTCGTAGTCCAAAACCGATTGAACAGGTTATTCGACCGACCGGGCTGCTTGATCCTAACATCAAAGTTCGTCCAGTTGAAGGTCAGATTGACGATCTGCTGAACGAGATAAGAGAGACTATTAGTAAACGCCAACGGACGCTGGTGACCACACTTACCAAACGGATGAGTGAAGACCTGGCAGAGTATTTAAAAGAGCTAAATATCAAAGTAGCGTATTTGCATAGCGACATTAATACCCTGGAGCGAACGGACATCTTACGAGATCTACGACTTGGTGTGTATGATGTACTGGTTGGCATTAATTTACTGCGTGAAGGGCTGGATTTACCAGAGGTTTCCTTAGTAGCTATTTTAGATGCGGATAAAGAAGGGTTTTTACGCAGTGAACCGGCACTTATTCAAACAGTCGGGCGGGCTGCTCGTCATGAAGAGGGACATGTCATTATGTACGGTGACCATGTAACTGACAGTATGCGTCGGACCATCGATGAAACAAATCGACGACGTGGCATTCAGGAGGCGTACAACAAAGAGCACCATATTACACCCAAAAGTATCAGCCGGTCGGTTGAGCAAAGTCTCAGACCTGAGCTACCGGAGGAAGCCAAACGGGCAAAGTTCGATCTGAAAAAAATACCGAAAGATGAGTATGGCAGCCTAATTAAAGATCTGACGGCGCAAATGGAACTGGCGGCTGCTAATTTGCAGTTTGAGACTGCTGCCGAGTTGAGAGATATAATTAACGACATCAAAGCCAAAGTGTAATTTTTTAAGCAGCTAAAGATAATTCAGGCTTTCTCTTATGGATTTGATCTAAGACACTGATAATAATATCGGCCGTATCTTCTGGATCAGTTATGGGGGCTATGTGCTGAGAGCAAGGGTCTCTACGAACCTCAAATATATTAAACAGGTGGTGCGAGTCGTGCCTGACGGCTTCCAGTGGGAAAAAAGCATCTTGCTGCGAATGTATAGCTATCCTGCCTTTTCCCATTTTTGATAATTTCTGTAACCCCTCATGGAGATTGGCTGTACCGGCATCAATGCCTTCAGCAGCTGTGCGTAAGGGGCTATGGATAGCTCTATAGATCGTTTTAGCTGTTTGTTGTGGTGCATTAAGTAAGGCCAGACGTCCTATGCTTGGTAATAGCTCATGTGGAATAAATTCACCGAAAAGCAGCTGTATCTCTTTTCGTAGGCCATACCTATTGAGGCCGCAAGAACCATCAAGTAGCACGGAGCCAATATACTCTGGTTTATGGGTTGCAATGTCAACACTGGTACGTCCGCCGAGAGAATGGCCGTAAATATCAAAGGATTTGTGGCCCATTTCGTCCTTTATTTTTCGCATGACTGCCCACGCATCCATGGACATAAGTTTGGCAGCTTGGACGACGACCAACGGGTTTATATCACATAAGCTTGGTCTATCCGATCGACTGTATGTGATGACACTTTTTCCACGCTGAGCTACAGCATTGGCCAGGCCTTGGTAAATCTCACCGGTTGTGAACCAGCCATGATTAAGTAGCAGGGGGTTTGGATCGGATAAAAGTTCTTCTCTAGAAGGAGTTGTGTACGTAAACTTTAGGTTGTCGCCCGCAATCTTGGTAGTGCCTGTCATATGCTTGACTTCTACGTCAGCTGGAGGTACCCCGTGAATGGCTAAGAGGCGTTCCATGGCTTGTTTGTGAAAAAATTCACACTCCACCATAATGCTATTCCTAAACTTTCGGCTTGTAAAGCATAATATTAGCCACTTCATATTGCGTACGGTTAGTCTGGTACAATAACTACCATCATGGCAAAACTTACTCGTGAAGATGTCTTAAAATTGGCTCAACTTGCTCGACTTGAATTGACTGATGAGGAGATAGAAGAGTATCGCAGCGAATTGACTGCTATTTTAGGTTACGTTGAACAACTACAAAGTGTTGATATTGGTGGATTACGGCCGACCAATCAGGTAACTGGGTTAACGAATGTGATGCGGGCAGATGAGGTAGTGGATTATGGTTATAGGCCACTCGATCTACTAAAGAATGTACCGGACGTTCAAGATGACCATATTAAAGTCAAGCGGATTATAGCCTAATGGCGGGTCAATGGTTGCCGATTGTAGACCTGGCACAACAGGTGCAAGCAGGTTCACTGACTGCCGGTGAGCTAGTGGAGCGTTCACTTAACGCAATTGATGAAGCAAAAGACTATCAAGCAATCATTGCTATCACACCCGAACGAGCCAAAGAACGGGCCAAAGATATCGATGAAAAGGTTAAAAAAGGCGAAAAAACCGGTCGTTTAGCAGGTGTACCCTTTATTGCAAAAGATAATTTTCTTGTGTTTGGAGCAGAAACAACTGCTGCCAGTAATATCTTAAAGGGATTCACGGCTCCGTATCAAGCAACGGTCATTAATAGGCTTGAGGATGAAGGCGCTATCTGCGTAGCCAAGGCTAACTTAGATGCATTCGGACACGGTGCCAGTACTGAGAACAGTGACTTCTTCGTGACAAAAAACCCACACAATAAAACACGTGTCCCTGGGGGCAGTTCTGGTGGCTCGGCAGCAGCCGTTGTATTGAATCTGGCGCCATTTGCTCTCGGGACAGATAGTGGCGGTTCATCACGCCAGCCAGCCAGCTTCTGCGGTTGTGTTGGTTATAAACCGACGTATGGGTTGATGTCACGTTCCGGTATTGTAGCGATGGCTAGCAGTACCGATACTGTCGGGATATTGACAAACAATATTAAAGATCTAGCACTTACACTTGATGTCATGGCTGGCCGTGACCCTTTGGACTCAACTACGATTGACCGTCAAGATGATTACACCAACCTTGTAGAGGATCAGACACCTGCTCGCATTGGTCTTATTAAAGAATGGCTGGAAGATGGTGTAGACAAAGACGTCAAAAGACAAATTGAGAGGGCAGTTGAGGTGCTGCGTGGCGTAGGATATACCGTTGAAGAAGTGAGTATATCAAGCTTGCCCTTGTCGCTGGCAGCATACTACGTCTTAGTGCCGGCAGAGATTAGCAGTAATTTAAGTCGCTATGATGGGCAGCGCTTTGGCTACAGTTTCTCTGGCGCCAAAAACCTCGAAGAAAGTTACCGTAAATCTCGAGAATTTGGTTTTGGTAAAGAAGCAAAACGCCGGATCATGATGGGTACATACGTACTCAGTAGCGGTTACTATGACGCCTATTATAAAAAGGCACAAATCGTGCGAACCAAGCTTATTAGTGAGTTTACTGACGCCTTTAAAAAGTATGACTTCTTGGTTGGTCCTGTTACCCCGACCACGGCTTTTCCTATTGGTGAGAAAGGTGATCCGCTAGCTATGTACATGTGTGACATCATGACCGTGGCTGCTTCAATTGTCGGCTGTCCATCAATTAGCGTACCGGCTGGAGTTGATGATCAAAACTTACCGGTCGGACTGCAATTATTGGCACCGCAGCGGGCAGACAAAGAACTACTTGGGCTTGCTCGTTACGTTGAGGAGTTATTATCATGAGACTACTGCTTCGCACCCGACGATTGAATGTCAAGAAATATACCAAGCGTTGGCAGGAGCTGCAGCAATACTGTGCCAGCCGTAAAACATGGCCACAAGCGCTATCGGAGGCAGACGCGCTCCTCGATAAAGCGCTTAAGCAGCGGCGTTTCAAGGGAAAAACAACTGGTGAGCGGCTCGTGTCGGCGCAACATAAACTGACCAGTAATGATAGCGTCTGGTTTAGCCATAAGTTTTGCCAGAAGGTGCAAGGAGTTGACGTGCGCACGTTGAAGAAAAAAGAAATGCTGATAGCACTTGCAGGCTTCAGGCAGGCGCTGCGTGATCTTGGAGCGCTCAAACATGATTGATCCTGCTGTGTACAAACGCTATCGGGTAACGATTGGTATAGAATGTCATGTACAGCTGAAGACGAAGACAAAGTTATTTGCTGCTGTTAACAATGATGCTCGTGAAGCATCGCCTAATACACTTGTTAGTCATATTTGTTTCGGTCTCCCTGGCGCGTTACCGGTTTTAAACGAGGCAGCTATAGAACTGGCTGTAAGAGCAGCTTTTGCGCTCAACAGTCGACCTCAGACGTTTAGCAAATTTGATCGTAAGCATTACTTTTATCCAGACCTCCCTATGGGCTATCAGATAACACAATACGATGAGCCTATCATTACCGAAGGATCAGTGAACATTGAGGTAAACGGGCAAACAAAAAAGATTGGTATAACCAGGGCTCACCTTGAGGCCGATGCCGGTAAGACGACACATCCAGCCGGAGCGGATTATAGCTTGGTTGATCTCAATAGGGCTGGCACGCCACTACTGGAGATTGTCAGCGAACCGGATATGCACACCAGCCTGGAAGCTAAGGCATATGCCCGCGAACTGTATTTAACGATGCGCTATGCTGACGTATCTGATGCTAATTTATACTATGGGAACATGCGTTTTGATGTTAATGTCAGCGTCAGTGATTCTGATGAGCTGGGGACGCGGACAGAAACCAAGAACCTAAACAGCTTTCGTAGCGTTGAGAGAGCAGTGGAGTATGAGATTGATCGTCAAATTGAGCTCATTGAAAAGGGTAAGAGGGTCGTTCAAGAGACGCGCGGCTGGGACGAAGCCAAACAAAAGACAATCAGCCAGCGCAATAAAGAAAATGCAGATGATTACCGCTACATGCCTGACCCGGATTTACCGCCAGTTGTGCTCGATGATAATTATATTGAAAAGATTAAAAAAGCTATGCCTGTGTTGCCTTGTGAGTGGCGTCGGCGTCTGGTGTCACTTGGTTTAGACAGTTCTCAGATTGAAATACTATTGGAAGCCGAAGTTGAGGATGGACAGGTGAACTACTTGTCACTTATTGAAACGTTGCTTGATCAGCCGGAAGTTGCTAGACAAGCAGCTAATTGGCAGATTAATGTCGAGATTCCGCTTAGAAGGGAAGAACAATTACCGTCAGTATATAGTAACAATGAACGTCTCGGTCTGTATAAGTGGCTATACAAAGCCTTTAAAGAAGGTAGAATGAACTCTAATCAGGCTCACCAGCTGTTACAGTTAGCTTTGCGTGAAAGTGCTATGCCGTCAGACATTCAGAAATATGCAGAAAGTAGGGGATTATTGCAAGAATCAAATGAATCGGCCATTCTTGAAATCGTTACTACTGTGCTTCAAGAAAATCCAAAGGCAGCCACAGATGTAAAGGACGGAGAAATGAAAGCCATTGGGTTTTTGGTTGGTCAAGTCATGAAGAAGAGCAGCGGCAAGGCTAATCCGGTAGTTGCTCAAGATCTCATTAAAAGACAACTTGGTTTATGAGGTAGCGGCCAATATTTTCTGAAGCGTGCGCATATTACGGTTGGTGTGCGCCTCTTTGTAGGGCTGTTTCGTTAGGTGCTGCGCAAAACTGCTCTTTAATGTAAAGCCTTTTTTAACTTGCCAATATATAACTCCGTGACCATTATGAACTTTTTCAAGCAGTGGCTCAGTATTAGCGGTAGTTACCAACTGTGTATTTAGGTTGCTTTCAAAGAATACAACATAATTTTGATAGTCGCTGTTGTCTGTAGAAAAAGGATAAGCCGCTACAACCTCTTTAAGATATTTTATAGGAATAACTTGCAAACGGGCTGAGTAGTGAAAGCGACTTGTGAGTGTACGCATTAGGCGGGCTTGTAAGTCCTTCAATTTGTCGTTACTCGTAAAGGTAACATTGCCGCTTTGTAGGATTGTACGAGCGTCTGTCAGTCCGGCGGACATGAACGCTTCTGTAAGGTCAACTGACTTAATAGTTCGGCCTCCGATATTGACACCACGAAGTAAAGCCACGCAATGCATAGTTAAGTCATTATATCAAGATGGTACTGGCGGCAGCAGCTCGTTGCCAACGTGCTCACGTATTACGTCACAAACGACGTGCCCGAGCTGAAATACATCCGTTCCTTTCATGGCAGCCGTTAATGGCGCTTCTAGCTCAGGGCTTTGACCAATGCGCTTAGCAAGACGAGAAGATGACTCAATATTTTCATGAAAAGCCTCATGCATAACCTGGTAGACTGCTTCAATACTATCGGGAAAATGGTAGGCAATGTCTGCCTTGATGCGCCTATCTCCCAAACGTTGTCGTATGAAAATCTCCTGATCGCCCAAAGTCTTAAGTAAACCCTTGGCACTAGGAAGCTGGTGGTCAGGGAGTTCTTCCAAGTAGAGATTTGTGGCATCGTTAAGCATGCGGACGGGGCCGTCCATGGCAATGCCATCAATATCGGCAAAACACATAAAAAATTTAAATGGATCAGCTTCACCTTTTTGCAGTTGACTTTGGACAAGCTCACCGTTTTCTTCTCTCTCTACAGTTGTGGCTACAATACCAAGGTCCAGCCTCTCTTTAAAACGCTTATAATTTAATGGACCGCCTCGGCTTTCAATCTCTTCAATGGCGTGAGCACTGCTAGCTTTCTCATTGGCTCCTGTGCCAGAAAGTCTTCGTTCCCAGTCATGACTAGTCCCACCCGTTACTCCTAGCTCAAAAACATGCGGCACATACTTCAGTGGTATAAATCGATAGAGCAAGTTGGTGAGACGTATAACTCTTTCGGTCATGTCAAGGCTATGATAAGCGTTATGAAATGACAATGGGGTGGGCGAGAGAGGACCATATTTCTTGTCTGTTTCGACGAGAGCCTTAATACCTATAGCAATAGCTTCTGGCCGAACTTTTATTCCGACCATATCTGCACTACTGGCTATAGAAGTTAATCTTTCCTCGAAGTCTAAGCTCATAGATATTGTTTACGCTCAGTTAGCTATTAAGTCAAATTGCAGGTGTACTTTATATTTTTTTGAGGAGTTAAGTGCGTGGTACAATCGATGAGTAATGGCTCAACAGAAAGTTACCAAGGCAGTTATTGCCGCCGCCGGCTTTGGCACTCGTTTCTTGCCTCAAACCAAAGCGATGCCGAAAGAAATGCTGCCACTTGTCGATAAGCCTATTATTCAGCAGATTGTTGAAGAGTTAAGTGCAGCTGGCATTACAGATATTGTTATTGTAACCGGGTATCATAAACGCACCATTGAAGATCACTTTGATCGTATGAGCAGTGATTTGAAATCCAATTTAGAGCAAGGTAAAAAGGATAAGCTTTTACAGGTTACTGAAAAAATATCTGAGCTTGCCAATTTTGCTTACATACGGCAAAAGGGACCTTACGGTACAGGTACGCCACTGCTATGTGCTGCCCACTTGATTGGTGATGAGCCGTTTATTTATACCTTTGCCGATGACTTCGTGGCTGCTTCGCCGAGTCGCTTTGAGCAGATGCTCAGTGTGCATCGTCAATATGGAGGATCAGTTTTAACGGCTATTTGTCGAGATGGAGATGAAGACTATGGCCGTTACGGATATATTGGTGGCGTAAATAAAGGGTCAGGACTTGTAGACATTACAACGATAGTTGAAAAGCCGGGCAGCCGTAAACGGTCTCCCTCATCACTTGCTTCAGTCAGTGGCTATATCTTCGAAAACGATATCATTCACTACCTGAAAGAACAGATGAAAACGCATGAAGGTTCTAAGGAATTCATGATCCAAGAAGCTATGCAGCGCATGATCAAAGATGGTCATCACATCTATGGCTGTGAAATACAAAACGGACAGTATTATGACACTGGAAACCCCTTGGAGTACCTGAAAACAGTCTTTGACTTTGCCTTAGAGCGGGAAGACATCGGACCGCGTTTAAGAGCTCATTTACAGAAAAAACTGGGTTAGATTGAAAATACGTTATATAGTATGGACATGACCCATGCGGAAAGTATCCTGTTGTATATACTGACGGTATTTTTAATTGTCTTTTTCCTACTCCTTATTGTTATTGCTGTTGCTATGTTAAAGTTGATCAGCAAAGTTCGTGAAGTAGTGGAAAAAGCTGAGAGTGTAATCATTTCGGTTGAATCAGCAGCCGAGGTTTTTAAAAATACAGAAGGAAAGTTCGCAGCATTTAAATTAATTCGTAATATTTTTCGTATGGTTAATAAAGCGCAGCAGGCAAAGCGGAAGGAGAAGTGATGAATAAACAAAAGTCATCAGTAAAGCGGATAGCAATCAGTAGCGGAATTGCGGCGGCGGCTGGTTATGTTGCCGGCGTGTTGTTGGCTCCCAAAAGTGGCAAAGAGACTCGTGAAGACATAAAAGCTGCTGCCAAGCAGCGACAAGCTGATGCAGAGAAAGAACTTAAGAAACTGCAAATCGAACTGGATAAGATGATCACACAAGCCAAATCAAGTGGCAATAAGCTGAGTGGTCGGGCCCAAAAAGAATTGAATAATCTACTTACTACATCTAAAGAAGTTAAAGAAAAAACCCTAGACATCATTAGTGCCATCCGTGCCGGTGATGCTGAAGATCAGGAGCTCAGAAGGGCAGTAAAAAATGCTCAGCGTTCAGTAGATAGTCTTAAAAAGTACCTCAAAAAATAATGATATTGGGCTTTCAAAGCAAGGCCCCTTTTTGGTACAATACTTCTTGTACGTAACACTTTTAAGAGGTAGTTTTGGCTACGAAAAACACAAAGCTTAAAGCTTCAGATTTTGTGCACCTGCACAACCACACTCAGTACAGCCTATTGGATGGTCTGACGAAAGTGCCTGGACTCATCAAACGAGTCAAAGAAAGTGGCATGACGGCTGTGGCTATCACTGATCATGGTACTATGAGCGGCGCTATTGAGTTTTATAAGACGGCAACAACCCAAGGCGTAAAACCAATTATTGGTATTGAAACATACGTGGCTGCTAGACGTATTCAAGACAAGGAAGTCGGCAAAGACAAACAATACTATCACTTAATTTTGTTGGCCATGAATGGTACCGGTTACCGAAATCTGATGACACTCTCCACCATTGCTAACTTAGAGGGATACTACTACAAGCCGAGAATTGATCATGAAATCCTTGAGAAATATCATGAGGGTCTTATCTGTCTCAGTGGATGCGCTAGCAGTGAGGTAGGGAATGCTCTGCGTCAAGGCCAACATGAACAAGCTTTAGCAACGGCCAGATGGTATAAGCAACTATTTGGTGATCGTTATTATCTTGAACTGGCTGATCATGGTCACCCGAAACATAGCGCTCATTGGCAGGAGCAGTTGACTATTAATGAGGGTCTTATGAAACTGTCAAAAGAACTTGATATACCGTGTGTTGTTACCTGTGATGCGCATTATCTCAAGCCGACTGACCGAGATGCCCATGAAATATTGTTGTGTGTCCAAACCAGCTCTTTCTTAAGCGATCCAGACAGAATGAGCTTGAAAGAGTTTGACCTTTCGTTAACAGACCCCGTTGACGTTATTAGTCGTTGGGGCAAAAAACATCCGGACTATATAACCAATACTCGAGCTATTGCTGAACGTTGCAATTTTAGTCTTGAGCTAGGCAAGATCTTGATTCCAAAGTTTCCTGTGCCAAAAGGGGAAAGTGAACGTTCATACCTTGAAAAGCTCTTGTATCGTGGTCTGGCATGGCGATACGGTGGTGTTCAGGAAGGTGCAGCAGAGAAATTATCGGTCGATGCTGCCAAGAAAACCTTGTCCAAAGCTATTTTAGAACGGGTCAAGTACGAACTATCTGTGATAGATAACATGCAGTTCAATGGCTACTTCTTAATCATTGCTGACTTTGTTAACTGGGGAAAGAATCAGGGTATTATCTTTGGTCCAGGTAGAGGGAGTGCGGCTGGTTCTATCATTGCTTATGCTCTCAAAATAACTGAAATTGACCCACTGGCTTATGATTTGCTCTTTGAGCGATTCTTAAATCCCGATCGGATCAGTATGCCCGATGTTGATATAGATATTCAGGATAGCCGGCGCGGCGAAGTCATTCAATATTGCATTGACAAATATGGCAAGGGAAAAGTGGCAAATATTGTGACATTTGGCCGAATGGCGGCTCGAAATGCTGTCCGTGATGTCGCCCGGGTGTTGCAGGTGCCGTATGCTGAAGCTGATCGATTGGCTAAGATGATACCAGGGCCAGTGCAAGGCAGACATATTCCGCTGGCAACCTCGCTGACACAAGATCATGACCTTCGGCGGGAATATCATACAAATGAGACGGCCAAGCAAGTCTTTGATCTGGCAGTGCAACTAGAGGGTACTATTCGTTCTCACGGTATCCATGCAGCCGGCGTAGTTATCGCCCCAGAAGACATAGTTCATTACACTCCACTTGAAATGGCTCAAAAAGGGGTTATCGCCACGCAATATTCTATGGGCCCGATTGAAGAGCTTGGTCTCCTCAAGATAGATTTCTTAGGCCTTTCTAACCTCACTATTATTAATAACAGTCTCCGTATTATAAAGAGGGTATTTAAGAAAGAAATAGATATAAATAACATTCCACAGGATGATCAAAAAACATACCAGCTGTTTCAAAAAGGTGACACCACCGGCATCTTCCAGTTTGAATCTGCTGGCATGAAACGGTATCTTAAAGATCTTATGCCGACTGAGTTTGAAGACCTTATCGCCATGAATGCTTTATATCGACCGGGACCGATGCAGTGGGTTGAAGAATTCATCATGCGTAAGCACGGACAGCGGAAAATAGAATACCCTCATAAAAAGACGGAGAATGCGCTCAAGAGTACGTACGGTGTCATGGTCTATCAGGAACAAGTGATGCAGATAGCTAAGGATCTGTGTGGTTTTACAGGGGGTCAGGCAGATACACTCAGAAAAGGTGTCGCCAAGAAGAAACCTGAAGTGTTAGCAGCTCTAAAGAAGGATTTCATCGGCGGAGCACTGAGGAATTCAGATATTAGCAAAATAAAGATAGAAGAGTTTTGGCGCTCCTTAGAATCTTTTGCGGCATATTGCTTCCCAAAATCGCATGCTGCTTGTTATGCCACTATTGCGTACCAGACGGCTTATCTAAAAGCCTATTACCCGACAGCTTTTATGGCAGCGCTCATGACCAGTGACTATGGCGATACAGATCGGCTTGCGATAGAGATTACTGAATGCAAACACATGGGTATTACTGTGCTATCACCGGATGTTAATCAGTCCTTTTTGGAATTTGCTGTGGTGCCTGAAACAAATCAGATTCGCTTTGGCATGGTAGCCATAAAAAATGTCGGTACCGCTGCAGTGGAAGAAATATTACGAGCTCGGGAGCAAGGATTATTTCAGAATTTAGAGGACTTTTTGAGTCGTGTGAATAGCCGAATAGTCAACCGCAAAGCACTAGAAAGTCTCATTAAAGCCGGTGCACTAGATAGTCTTGGTGAACGATTCACGCTGCTTCATAACCTTGATGTATTGATTGCGTATGCTTCTCGCTTACAGAAACAAGCAGCCAGTGGTCAGACAGATCTTTTTGGTGAGCAACTTGCAAGTGATGTTCAGTCGCGTTTAGAGCTGCAACTACCTAAAAAGCCCGGCGTCAAGCATGACCAACTACTTTGGGAACGGGAACTCTTAGGGATCTACTTGTCTCAGCATCCTCTTGAGCAGTTTGAAACTATCCTCAGCGAGCAGACTGTGCCACTGAAATCACTGACCCAGGAGTACGATAACCGCTTAGTCAATGTCGGTGGGGCTATCAATGATGTGCGTGAAATTACTACCAAAAATGGCCAAAGAATGGCCTTTGTGAAACTGGAAGATGCAACAGGCGAAATGGAGATAGTCCTTTTTCCAAGAAGCTACCAGCAGACGCTTGGTCTCTGGGAACGCGATCGGGTCGTTTTAGTGCGTGGCCGAGTAAGTGGCCGAGATAAACAAGGTAATCCGACTGCCGAAGTTAAGATCATTGTCGAAGAGGGCAGAGAAATTACACCTGAGCAAGCTAGTGCTTATCAGGCGACGGGCAAGAAGGCAAAACTGCCAAAACCGAGAGTTGTAGCAGCACAAGCCGATGGAAGTGTACCCTCAACAAGTCGGTCACTCGATAGTGAGGGCAGGGTGTATATTCGTTTACACAGTACAGATGATCAAAAGACGCTACTATCTTTAAAGCAGACCATTGATGGCTATCAGGGAACGACAGAAGTAATTTTGGTTCTTGGTGAAGCAACTAATAGACAGGCTATTAAATTGCCTGTCGGCTTTGATGCTAGCAGTGAAGGCCTTGAAAAACTAACGGCGCTGGTCGGTTCAGATAACCTTCTTGTTCGCTAAGTTAACGGCTTCGGGTCAGGATGTAGCCTACAGTGAAAATGCTGACCGTAGCAATTTCCCAAGCCGGATGACGGATAATGAATAGCTCTCCCTTATTAATGTAGCGGTACAGCCGATACCAGTAGGTAAGTATAAAGATACTGAAGGCGACAGCAGTAATAGCGAGTGCTATTAAGAAAACTTTACTTGAGCTGTTACCAAACAGGCCTTGCAGACGAGATGAATTACCGCTTTGAGCAAGGGCAGCTCCAGCACTTGAAAGAGGGGCAGGAGGGGAATTATACAAGGCTTTATTGAGGAAGGCGCCGAGCCCGATAATAGCCAACATGGGCAGGTATGGCCAGTACGTTTTAAGGTACACCTTGCTGTGTCGGTGGTGTTGACCTTGACGTTTACGATAATGAGCCTTGGGCTTTTGCCTGGTTAAAGTCATTTTGTATTTTTAATTAACCTTGAATAGTATAACAGATTAACCGACAAACCGCGAGTGGTATAACGCCATAGCAGCGGCCTGAACGATGTTATATGATTCTTTTTGGCCCAACATAGGTATCTCAATGACCCCGTCGCATGTTGTCAGGATCTCTGGTTCAATGCCTTCCACTTCTCTGCCGACTATCAATGCAAGTTTCGCTGGACTTTTGAAACTGGGCAAGGGGATGGCACCATTAGCTTGCTCGAGAGCATAAATGACATAACCGTCACGCTTCAACTTGCTGAGTGTTGGTTGTAGTTGTTGATGATGTTCCCAGATTTGGGTATCTTCAGCACCGAGTGCTGTCTTTTTAATCTGTTTATGAATTTTACTTACCTCGTGTGGCAGACGGCTGTCATCAGTGATTTTCGGATATGGTGTATAGCCAGATAGGACAACTGTATCTACTCCGAGTCCGTCAGATGTTCTCAACAGCGAGCCGACATTATGAGCGCTGCGGACGTTATGAGCAATGAGAATAAGCTTTTTCATAATTTTCTGACACCATAGTAGCATCTCAGGCGTGGTGAGCACGTCCCTTATGCTTTATACTAAGAAAGTCTATGAGCGAAGATGCCCGATATGATGAAGAGCGTGCGACAGAACGGCGTGCTGAAGTTTTAAAACTAGATTACGTTGATACTTCTCAAATAACCAACAAGCAGCTTCATAAAGATTTACTGAGTGTACCTGAACTTTATAGTCTGCACGTCATACCATTGCAGCTGGTAGACGTCAATTTGCTGTTTGGGGTAACTAATAATACCTCTCAAAAGACTATGCACGACTTGGTGCAGCGCTTTGCAGATAATAGGGTCAGCTTTGCCCTTATTTCTGACGCCGGTTTTCGAGAATACATGCATTTGTATGATCCGCCAAAGCAGGTTGTCTACCAGAATATTGCAATAAACCAGGCAGGTCGGCCTGAGCAAGTCAGTCGAGTCTCGGCCATGCTGGGAGAAGTACGAGCTGACGACATGTTAGCCTATCTCGTGACGCAGGCTCACCAGCTTAATGCCTCAGATATTCATGTTGAAACCCAACCTAACGACGTTCGTGTTCGTATCAGGATCGATGGCGTACTGCACACCGTGGCGCGCTTACAGATGGATAAATACAGAGTCCTTATTTCTGCCATAGCCAGTGCGGGGAATGTGTCGACCTCATCAGACGAAGCGCAGCAGGGACATATTGCCGAAAAGGTGACCATGGCTGACGGCAGGGTTGTAGATGTCAATGTCCGCTTGGAAACAGTGCCAACCATTAATGGCATGGACGTAGTGATGCGTCTTTTTAATATGGAAGCATCAATGTATACACTTGATCGGCTTGGGCTTTCTGAAGCTGAACGTAAGGTTGTTGATGAAATTATTGCGAAACCTAGTGGCCTTGTGATGGTAGTCGGTCCGACAGGATCTGGCAAAACCACGACGCTGTATTCTATGTTGAGTAGCCTTAATAACGAAGATCGAAAAATTATTACCATTGAGGACCCGGTAGAGTACCAGTTTCCTGGTATTACCCAAATATCTGTGCGCTCCAGTGAGGGAGGCAATGATGACAGTTTTGCGGATAAACTGCGGGCATTGCTCAGGCTTGACCCAGACATAGTCATGATTGGTGAGATACGGGACATGGACACGGCCAAAACGGCCCTACAGGCTTCACTCACTGGGCACCTAGTGCTCGCTACTTTCCATGCCAGCTCAGCCGCTGCTGCTTTAACTCGGCTCAGTGATATCATCGGGCAAAATCCGCTCTTTGTCTCGGCCATTCGTTTGGTTATGGCTCAGCGTCTGGTACGACGCCTTGATGACCAAACCAAGCAGCCTTATGCACCGAGTGAAGGTGAATGGCAGCAGATTAATCACGTACTTTCAACTCTACCAGCGAATATTCCCCGACCAAATTTAGAAAGCCTGCAGCTGTATAAGCCGGGTAAGTCTGATGAGAATCCCTTCGGATATAAAGGTCAGGTGGCTATCCGTGAGCAGTTTACAATGAGCGAACAGTTACGGAACCTATTGGAGAATCCAAAGTCTCACTTATCTACAGTTACCATTGAGGCTGCCGCGGCTGCTTCTGGAATGCGGACCATTGCCCAAGATGGTATGCTGAAAGTCGTTGCCGGTGAGACCACTCTGCAAGAATTCTTCAGGGTAGTCGGGTAAAATATGAATTGGAATTATCTCTATATCGATAAAAAAGAAGACCAAACAACTGGCTGTACTCAATACTGGCTGAGTGATCATTGTTCTTGTTGCCATTATTAACTTGCTGGTCCATGTGTAAGCAACTCAACTGTTCATTATGTGTTAAACCAAAATAGAAATGTCCGGTTTTAGCAATTTAGAAATGTCCTACTTTAGGTAATCCTTTTTGAAGGCGGTTTCTGGTTAGGTTTGTTAGTAATGTTGT
>JAJZAF010000020.1 GCA_021799595.1 bacterium
CTGGCAGCCTTGAATTCATACCATCTACCAACTGGGCTGGCACTATAACCAGTGTAACCGTCCAGGTACTAACGACCTCTAACGCTGCCCTGCAGGTCTTAAACTCCAGTAGCGCTGTCTCCCTCCAAGTCCGTACCTCCACTGACACCGGCAACTCCTTCATAGGAGTCAGCTCAGGAGAATCAAACACCACGGGCACATACAACACCGCTCTCGGTACCTCCGCACTCCAGGACAACACGACGGGCACATACAACACCGCTCTCGGTACCTACGCCCTCTTGAACAACACGACGGGCTACAGCAACACCGCTCTCGGTGTCCAGGCCCTCCAGGACAACACAACGGGCACATATAATACGGCTGTTGGGAGTGGAGTCCTCGCACTTAATACAACTGGTTATAATAATACGGCTGTTGGGGTCAGTGCCTTGAATTCTAATACGAGGGGCTACGACAACACCGCTTTTGGTGTTAATGCTCTTCTTAATAACACCGATGGTTATCACAATGTTGCTCTCGGCACCAATGCATTAAACGCCAATACCACCGGTTACTCAAACGATGCCATAGGAAATAGTTCCCTTGAAAATAACACTGCTGGATATTGGAACGTTGCTCTAGGTAGCTACTCTCTTGCGGCCAACACTACTGGGGCTGGTAATACAGTTCTTGGTTATAATGCTGGTTACACCTCGAATAGTTCCAATGCGAACACAACTGGTTCAGGGAACACGTTTATTGGATCCGGATCTGGCCCCGGTACCTCCACCCAGCTCCAGAATGCAACAGCTATTGGCACCTATTCAGTTGTCAGTGAAAGTAATGCTCTTGTCCTTGGTTGTATAAACGGCACAAACGGCTGTAGCGCCACCACAGAAGTGGGTATTGGTACAACTGCACCAGGCAATCTTCTCAGTATTGGCGCCTTAACAACGGCTGCTGGGTCTTATCAGGTGGCTGTTAGCACAGGGGGAACTAGTAATAGCGGCATTGTAGTGCAGACAGTTGCCGGTCAAAGCAGTGGCTATGTCTTTCAAGCTCAGAATTCAAGTGGTGCTCTTTTGGCTAGCATAGATTACAGTGGTAATTTAATCGTTAAGTCCGCAACTATTAACGGCTCAATCTCGGTCAATGGTCACGTTATAAGTGGTAACTTGAGTGGAGATGTGACTACTACAACGGCCCAAACTGCTCTTGGCAGCACAGGTACTTGTGTCATTAATCCCACTAACTTTAGCACTGGTAATGACACTGCTGGCACCATTGTACTAACTCCTGGAGGTAGTGGTATTGCTGCTGGTACTCAATGCACAGTCAACTTTGGCTCGTCTTATGCTACGTATCCTCACGTTCTAGTTACCCCAACAAATGCAGCTTCAGCTGCTCTTTTGGCGTATGGAGCTGCTACAGCTAGCACAAGCTTCAGTATCGGTTTCACGAATGCAGGTACCAGCGGCACTGCCTACACGTTTAATTACTATGTTATTCAATGACGTAAATATGTAAACGCAAGCCATAAAAAGCTCACAACTGCAACGCTTATCAATCTCGTGTATATATTAGGTATAAAAGTGTAGCGACGATAACATCATAAAATGTTTGACCGCCTCTGTTATTTTTGTTACTATAAAACTTGCTGCTTGAGTTTAGGTAGAAGCTGAGCAAGCTTTTCAACCTGATTAAGGTGAGTGGCTTTCAACGTAAACTCAAGATTGAGTGCAGAAGTACAATAGTGAAATAGTCAGTCCAAGATTAACTTGGCCGCAAACTATGTAACGTACCTGTGCGATGAGTTTACGAGGACTTTAACAATTTGGCACTAAAGAGATAAGCAATTAAGACAAACGGCTATTGGTAAATACCAATAACTAGTCAATTGCACTACTACATCTCCAAGATGTAGTAATCGTAAAAAGTTACTCAAGCGCACATAACGAATGCCTTGACGTAAGATACCGATGAAGGACGTGATGAGCTGCGATAAGCTTCGGGGAATAGCCCAATATATTTTGATCCGGAGATGTCCGAATGGGGAAACCTTGGCAGATTTATATCTGTCAGCGCCGACTTGAATCTATAGAGTTGGAAAGCGGTAAGCGGGGGAACTGAAACATCTTAGTACCTCGAGGAAGAGAAAATAACCAATGATTCCGCTAGTAGTGGCGAGCGAACGCGGAAGAGCCCAAACCTTTTATGCTTTCATCTGGCAATTTGCCGGATGGATAAGTTGGTAGACGAATGCATAGAGGGGGTTGCGACCTGTAGATATCCTTTTGTAGGAAACGGAACTGGACTTCCAGTCGGTCGACTACAAAAGGTGGCCAACGCTACCACCAGTTGGCATAAAGTTCATAAAATTGCATGGCGAGCAGAAGTGGCTGGAAAGCCACCCCAAAGACGGTGATAGGCCGGTACGTGAAGTGCATGCAAACTTTATCATCTACAAAGGTCGAGTAGGTCGGGACACGTGCAACCCTGACTGAATCTAGGGGGTCCACCCTCTAAGGCTAAATATATCTTACGATCGATAGTGTACAAGTACCGTGAGGGAAAGGTTAAAAGAACCCCGGAAGGGGAGTGAAATAGATCCTGAAATTATGTGCGTACAAGGAGTTGGAGCCACTTTATGTGGTGACAGCGTGCTTTTTGTAGAACGATCCAACGAGTTATTTGCTGCTGCGAGCTTAAGACAGTTAAGTCGGAGGCGTAGTGAAAGCGAGGCTGAATAGGCCGACATCAGTAGTAGTAAATAGACCCGAAACCAAGTGACCTAACCATGGGCAGGTTGAAGCGCAGGTAAAACTGCGTGGAGGACCGAACCGCAGCATGTTTCAAAATGCCCGGATGACCTGTGGTTAGCGGTGAAATGCCAATCGAACTTGGAGATAGCTGGTTCTCCTCGAAATAGCTTTAGGGCTAGCGTCGTACGGTAACGATCAGGGGTAGAGCTCTGTTTCGGACTGGGGCCGGTAACGGTACCCACCCTTGACAAACTACGAATACTATCAGTGGAACTACGGCAGTTAGAACGGCGGGGCTAAGCTCGTCGCTCAAAAGGGAAACAGCCCAGACCATCATCTAAGGTCCCTAAATTTATGCTAAGTGGGAAACGAGGTGAGATTTCTTAAACAACGAGGATGTTGGCTTAGAAGCAGCCATTCATTTAAAGAGTGCGTAACAGCTCACTCGTCAAGAGATCTTGCGCGGAAAATGTAACGGGGCTTAAGCATAGTACCGAAGATATGGATGTGTGTACGTCAGTACATGCGTGGTAGAGGAGCGTAGATATCTGCGCTGAAGCGAGATCGCGAGTTCTCGTGGAGCGGTATCTAGTGAGAATGTTGGAATGAGTAACCATAAGGCAGGTGAGAATCCTGCCCACCGAAAGAGCAAGGTTTCCTGGGCCACGATAATCGCCCCAGGGTTAGTCGGTCCTAAGCCGAGGCGGACAAGCGTAGGCGATGGACAACGGGTTAATATTCCCGTACTAGTGATGAATTGTTTGCTGTGCGCGGTATATTAGTCAGAGCGGATTCTTGGTTATATCCGTCTAACTTCGAGAAAGACGAGGGAATGAAAGAACCCTTTCGGGGGTTTAATTCTGGCAAAAGTACTGACTAGAAAAGCAGTCAAACGCATGTTCATAACTATCCGTACTGCAAACCGACACAGGTGCTCAGGTCGAGAAGACCAAGGTGTACGAGTGATTCTTCGTCAAGGAACTCGGCAAACAAGCGGCCGTAACTTCGGAATAAGGCCTGCCTCCTTCATCAGGAGGCCGCAGCGAAAGAACCCATGCAACTGTTTACCAAAAACATAGGTCTCTGCTAACACGAAAGTGGATGTATAGGGGCTGACGCCTGCCCGGTGCCGGAAGGTTAAGGTAAGCGCTTCACGGCGCGAACTGAAGCCCCGGTGAACGGCGGCGGTAACTATAACCGTCCTAAGGTAGCGAAATTCCTTGTCAGGTAACTAACTTGCCTGAACGTATCGTAAGGTGCGTACACTTAGGAATAGTCGCCTTACGTAAACAGTAGCTATTAATGTGTGTTAAGTGTAAACATGGCTATATGCTGGAAACTCTCTGAAATTCCAACGGGTAACCAGTTGGACTATGGAGACAATCAGCAGGGAAGACTCATTAAGGAGAACCCTCAGAGACTACACGCCATGCCCCTAATCTAGGGTGAAGATATAGTCCGAACTCTATAGCGATATAGAGGGTACAAAATGCGTTGTACTGATAAAAACAAGCGTAAATTTCAGAAATGAAGTTCTGACCCGCACGAATGGCGTAATGATATGGGTACTGTCTCGACGAAGAGCTCGGTGAAAGTGCATTGACGGTAAAGATGCCGTCTGTCCGCAGCAGGACGAAAAGACCCCGTGCAGCTTTACTACAGCTTGGCATTGAGCCGGGTCATAACATGTGTAGCTTAGGTGGGAGACTTTGAAGTCGAGGTGCTAGCCTCGGTGGAGTCATCAGTGAAATACCACCCTTGTTATGATCTTGTTCTTACCAGGACCGTTATCCGGTTCTGGGACCGTGTCTGGTGGGTAGTTTAACTGGGGCGGTTGCCTTAAGGTTGGTTTCACTCCGAGGCCAACAGGGGGCGTATCTGGCTATATGCTGGGATATCCGTGAATCTGACAGTACTCGCTGATTTATATCGGCAGTAAAAATCTGATCAGTGCGGACAATCAGCAGGAAACCTTCATTTTATTAAAGGGATCCTCAACGACTAAACGCCAGACTCTAATTTTAGAGAAGAGATAGTCTGATCTCATAGGCGACTATGAGACCTGTTGATAAGAAAGCAGGTACCAATGAGAAGCAGGGAAATAGAAGAAAATAAGAAACTGCTTAAGCTTACAAATCGACAACGATCAATTATTGTAGGCATGCTTTTAGGTGATGAACATCTGGAGACTACGAATAAAGGTCGAACATTTAGACTCAAAGTTGAGCATTTTAGTAACCAATTAACATATGTTAATTGGTTATACGAAGAATTGAAACCATTTGTGTTAACTCCACCTAAAACTAAAAGCAAACTACTTAAAGGGGCTAGATTAGAAAGCTACGGGTTTAAAACTCTTAGCTTAGCTCAGCTCCGTTTCTATGGAAAACAGTTTTACGATGACTTAAGGTGTAAACATGTTCCAGCTCAAATTGGACGATGGTTAAACCCACTTGCGCTTGCGGTTTGGTTTATGGACAATGGTTCATCAAAGTCAAAACTACACAAGGCAGTCATTTTTAACACACAAGGTTTTAAAAAAAGAGAGATTAAGCTGTTACAGGCAGCTCTTTTAGACAACTTTGACATAGAAGCAAAAATACGTAAGCAAAAGGAAGGTCTGCAGTTATTGATTGTAGGCCCAAGCGTTGAACAGTTTTATGTAATTGTTCGGCCACATGTTTTGCCAGACTTTGATTATAAGTTTGGCTCGTTGGTTAACATTTTGCCAAAAGAGTATCGGAGGCGTTCAAAGGTTAGCTAACTACGGATGGAAATCGTAGTGATAGTGTATACGCATAAGCTAGCTTGACTGTGAGGGCGACAACCCAAGCAGGGACGAAAGTCGGAGTAAGTTTTCCGCTGTCCGTACATATTTGTACAAGAGTGTGGTATCGGCAGCGCTTTCGGATAAAAGTTACGCCGGGGATAACAGGCTTATAGCGCCCAATAGTTCACATAGACGGCGCTGTTTGGCACCTCGATGTCGGCTCGATTAAGGGCCTCTTGTTGGGTAACCAGCAAGGAATAGTTAGCTCATAACGGTGGAACCCCTAGTTGCATATTTACCAAGTCTATTGGATAATAAATGTAATGGGTAATACCGTGGGAAGTCAGCTGAGAGAAGTTCTTATCGGTACATTTCTTGGAGATGGATTTATGGAACAGAATGGTAATTACAAACGTTTTGTTTGTGGCCATAGCTTTCTATAAAGATAATCGTAGAACAATACCTAAGAAATTACTGTATATAATTTCTCCTCAAATTCTAGCTGTTTGATTAATGGATGATGAATGTTATAGGAGTGATTGCAATGCAATGAGGCTAAATACTCAGAGCTATAATTACCAAGGCTACCAAGTAATTAAGCGAAGCCTTAAGAAGCTTGGTATTCATTCAACAATCCATTATCAAGCTAGTTATTTGGTAACGTATATTCCATCTTTATCTATGGACGTGCTTTGTAGCAAAGTACAACCATACATTCTTCTATCAATGGAATATAAGTTAGCTTGACCCCGTAACGACTGATTCGCAAAAATGAATCGATAGCGTCTCGTTAACATATTTGTTAACAATATATATTCGCTATAACACGCTGACCCCCAGAAGCTACAATCTGGGTGATGGTATAGTCTACACTGCAAGAAACTGCAGGTATATGTGCATCTTATCCTGGGGCTGGAGCAGGTCCCAAGGGTCCGGCTGTTCGCCGGTTAAAAAGGTACGTGAGCTGGGTTCAGAACGTAAATCATTGCGTCACTGTACAGCAATGTACAGAAGCAAACTGACTAAAATCGGTGAAACCCGACTGGAACAAACCGAACGTTCCAAGGGCAATACCGAGGGTAAGCATTGGTGTAATGCCAATTTGATCCCGTAGAGACTGATCCAGAAAACTTGTTTAGTCAACGAGTGGAATGGTGAGAATGATCGTGAGAACGAGATTTCATATGTCAGCCCCTTAGCTACTAAGACTTTGACTGAGGGTGAAGATATAGTCCGTGCCATCAGTAATGATGGATTAACATGCGTGAGACAGTTCGGTTTATATCCGCTGTGGACGTCAGGAAATTTGAGAGGATTCGACCTTAGTACGAGAGGACCGGGTTGAACGCACCGCTGGTGTATCAGTTGTTCTACCAAGGGCATTGCTGAGTAGCTATCGTGCGGCATAGATAAGCGCTGAAAGCATATTAAGCGCGAAACTAACCTCAAGATGAGATTTCCCTACGACCTCCCTGAAAGACGATCAGGTTGATAGGCGCAAGATGGAAGTATGGCAACATATGTAGTCGAAGCGTACTAATAGAGGCATTGACTTTTTACGATCTCTGATTCACTCTGTGTTACAGAGTTAGAATCAGAGATGCTAATTGACTAGTTATTGGTAAGTATTACTTGCCCGTGTCTGTCTATTGCAATTGCTCTTTAAATATTCTTGCAAGTATGAGCATCAATCGGCTTTCTTTTAATAAGAGAGCTTATTTGGTGCCCATAGCCCGAGAGTAACACCTGTTCCCATCCCGAACACAGCAGTTAAGCCTCGGAGCGGTTACAATACTTGGGGTTCACCCCTGGGAAAATAGCACGGTGCCAAGTTTTGTGAAGGCCACCCTTTAGGGTGGCCTTTGCTATTCTTATGATTTCCGGCAGCATTTTTTACAGACAAGACTCAGTTTTAATCATTATCATCGTGACTACGATGGTAATGCTTTTTAGATTATTTAGTTTGGAAAGGAGGTAGTTATGTCAGGAACTACCAAAGGCGGACTTTTAGCAGCGAAAAGAAATAAACAAAGACACGGTCAGGACTTTTATGCTCGAATTGGCCGGCTTGGCGGTAAACGCGGTCATACTGGTGGTTTTGCTGCTGGAGCAGCAGGTCGTCAGCGAGCCCGATATTATGGCGCAAAGGGTGGCAGTATATCTAGACGCCGCGCCAAGATATAAAAAGCTTTAATATTGAATCTACTCACCATCATGAGTAACCTGTAGTTTGCTTTGCGTGAGTTGTGCCCTGTACACTGACCTTGAAAGTTAGTAATACAAAAACTATGTCCAGAAAGCTCTCCGATCAAGAGATAAAACAATGCCTCCAGCAACTGCGTAATGTCACTCACCTCCATGCCATTGCTAGGGATAGGCTTGCCAAAGCCCTGGCTACCGTCAAAGGCCTCAAGCACCAACTGGCCCATAAGGATCTGCGTATTGCTGAGCTGGAAACCAAACTCTTGAATAAAGACGTTCAGCGGAAAACTCTTGCTCACAAACTCTTCAAAGCCAAGAAGCAACACGCTGACGACATAGCCGAGCAAACGGGTAAAACAAAGCCAGGCGCTCAACCGGAGCATCAACCGTACCGTCGTCCAGTACCTGCACCAGAGACAATTACCGACCGTCAGACGTTTGACTTATCCGTCTGTCCAGCCTGTTAAGCACCAGGTTGGGGATGTTGTTGATAGGGTAGAGAAATACCAGGAAGACATTGACCTGGCTCCTCGGAACAAGATCGTTCGCCACTACACTATCACTCGGCACTGGTGTGGTCATTGCCAGGAGTATGTCCGACCAATTAATACGCCAGCCCAGAACTTACGGCGCTTTGGCCCGAATGTCATGGGCTACATCCTCTATGCTTGCTACCGATTGCGACTGCCGCTACTCCAGATCCAAGAAAGCCTAAGTGACCTGCATGACTTCCAGATCAGTGAAGGTGAGATCCAACACCAGCTTCATGAAGCCCGGGATAGTTTTGGTGACCAGTACGAATTAATCTGTGAACTCATTAAATCCGCTCAGGTCGTCTATGCTGATGAGTCCGGTTGGCGGATGAATGGCGACAACTGGTACATCTGGGTCTTTGTGTTACCAGAGGATGGAGCGATACGCTATGAAGTGGCTGAAACCAGAGGCGGCAGTATTGCCCAAGAAGCCCTGGGAGATAAAGAAGATCGAGTCATCGTCAGTGATGGCTACAGTGTCTACAACTCATTGCCGGGGAATAACCAACAATACTGGGTGCATCTCCTCAGGGTGGCCAAAGAGAAGACCAATCTGCTATACGGTGAACTATGTAAAGTTTATGCCGCCTTACTGCTAGAACTGACTAAGCCGGTAAGTGACCGTGACAAACAGTACTTCAATGACCAGCTCATCAGTCTCCAGACCAAAATCTATCGCCAACAAACAGAACCACTGGCGGGTGAAGTCCAAGCTCGGATCACTAGGCACCATGACCAGCTATTAGTCTGCCTTGACCACGAAGGAGTATTGCCAGAAAACAACACAGCTGAGCGAGCTATAAGGCCACAGGTTATCTTACGTAAAATCTTTGGTGGTAACCGTAGACCAACTGGAGCCAAAACCCATGCTGTTAATACCAGTGTCATTGCCACCAAACTGACCCAGAATCCCCATAAAACATTCTTTGAAGTTATGTTACCCCTGATTCAGGAAACACACACCAAGCCCAGAGCAAATCAGGCTAACGCCTGATGGCTCGGGATGGTGAGTCATGATACTATATTGACTGTATAACAATTGCATGATATCATAAGAATAATTTCGGTTGCCTAAAGAGGGTTTTGCTCCGAGTGAGCAGGACCTTTTTTGTACAACGGAAGACTAACGTAAGTAAGGGAGAAAGTATGGCAGGAACAAAGCAAGGCGGCCAAGCTGCAGCTCGCACTAACAAGCGCAAGTATGGTGCAGATTTTTATGCCAAGATTGGGGCAAAGGGCGGTAAGCTCGGTCGTACTGGCGGTTTTTACGCTAACCGAGAACTCGCACGTATTGCCGGCGCTCGGGGCGGTCGTATCAGTCGTCGCTCAAAAAAAGTAGCAGCTTAAAGCATGACGTTCTGAGCAGCACACACGAAAGAGGCCTTCTTCTAAAAAAAGGCCTCTCTATTTGTGTCTTAGCCGATAACGTGCAAGAGAGTTGTCTGTTCAATATTTTTTTGCCTTCGGTAAGCTCGACAGAAACGATTGGTCGTTACTCGCCAAATAGTGTGACAATTAAAACAACGGTAGTGGATAAAATCCTCCTCTTGCAAGCTTTGGGTACCACAATTTGGGCAGAGACTACGCTTATATAACCAGTCACGATATGTATCGAGACAATCTTGAATGTGATTTTCATTTATTGTTAGTTGAAATTGTTTTGCCAGTTGCTTGGCTTGGTCCCAAGCAGCTACCTCCAAACGAACAAGCTCATAGTCTGCTTTATAGGAAGTATGGCCAAGCAAGGCATGCCCAGTTTCATGCAAGAGTGACCATCGTGCCTGCTGACCACGAGCTGCTGAGTTGTAAAAGACTTCATTCGACTCAGGTGACCAATAAAATTGCTTGCCGGATACAAACCGTAAGTTTGAGAATTCAACTCGCAGCTCCTCAATTAACTTATGCATGAGTAAATACCTGTTTTGCAAGATCATAACATCCAAACACAACTGCTTTCTCGGGTCGTTGAGCTTTTATGAGGGCAGGCAGCTTTATAAGAGGTAACTGATATTTTTCAAGCTCGGCCTTAAGAGGTGTACTATACCTGGAAAAATAGGTTCCGACACCTCCGCCGATTACAATAACGTCTGGTTCTGTAATGGCAATAAGGTGAATAAGCCCCTTGGCTATATCTCGACAGATAATTCGCCAGGTGCGCATATCAGTAATGTCTGATGCCTGTTTGCCAAAACGAGCTACAATTGCTCGTCCGCTGGCAAAATCCTCCCAGCTTTCTATTTTGCCTTCATTTTCCAACATGATAGCTTTGCCGCCAGCATCAGCAAGGTTGGTGTCTATTATGCCATTTACGACTAGGCCTACACCAATACCGGTGCTGATCGTTATATACAGTACTTTTTTATAATTATCTTTTAAAAGCATAGCTTCAGATAGTGCAGCTAGCTTGGCGTCATTTTCTATGACTATAGGGCAATGGAAAATATCCTCTAAGTCCGCTTGTATTGGGCAATGATGCCATGGAAGATTTCCTAATGCTATGATCGTTCCTTTGTTTCTGTCAATCTCACCTGGCACTCCAACAGCTCCAGCTGCAAACGTATGAGTACTCAATTGCTCTGCGGCTTTCGCAATGTCTTTTAAAAAAGCAGTGTATGTCCTCGGGGTAGGGAATTTTTGTTTTTCAGTGATAACTCCTTGTTCATCTAAACTAGCCAACAAAATCTTTGTGCCCCCAATATCTAGCCCAATGTACATATAGTCCAGTCTATCACAACAAAAGTTGTCGAGAGCTTAAGATTAACCTAACTACTGTAGCCGAATCATACATTGTTAGTAAAAGCAGTGTAAACTGGTAAGGGTATTAAAACGGAGTCGCCTACATAAATAATGGCAAGCAGCTAGTATTAAACAATAGTCAGAATGAAAAAGTATCGTCGTCTTCTTATTTTAATCTTGACACTGACAGTCCTTATAGTCGGCAGCGTTACTACAAAAACATACGCTGCTGGTAACAATTCAAGTATTTTTATTCAGAGCTTCAATGCCACTCCATCAGTTGTAACAGGCATGGTAGTAGCACTGAACCCTAAAGACACAACTACTGTTTTGCCGCTTACTAGTCAGACTATAAACAACATGCTCGGTGTTGTTGTTCCGCTCAACGATTCGACCATTGTACTGACTCCGCAAACTGCCACAGCTTCTCAAATTTTAGTGGCAAATTCTGGTCACTATGAACTTTTAGTAAGCAATCAAAATGGATCTATTGAAAAAGGCGATTACATAACCATGTCGTCATTGCCCGGTATTGGCATGAAGGCTGATACTAGTCAGCCAAAGATTATTGGCAAAGCAACTAGTAACTTTGGAAAAGGTAGTGATTCTCTAGAAACCGTTACATTAAAAAACAATAATGGCAGCACGACGGATGTATCCGTTGGTCTTATATCCGCTGACGTCTACTTGGGTTCTAATCCGTTTTACCAAAATAATCTGAGCAGTATACCGGGGTTTTTAAGTCGAGTGGCTGACACTATTACAAATAAACCAATCAGTCCAGTCAGGATATACCTGAGTACCTTCGTGCTTTTAATGGCGCTTCTAATAACAGGGATAATACTGTACAGCACTGTTCGTAATAGTATTGTTGCGTTTGGACGTAATCCTTTGGCTCGGAAAAACATAATAATCGGGATGGTTCAAACGACAACCATTGCGTTAATAATTTTAATAGCAGGTGTTTTTGCGGTTTATCTAATATTAAATCTTCAACTTTAATCAATAACAAAGTAATCAAAACCGAAAGAGCTACCCGATGGAGGAATAGAAGCATCACAGATGCTAAAATTAGTGGTTGATCTATTAACGTAATAACTCAAGCCACCAGCGCTAGAACCAATTGGTGTTACTAAAACATGAGGCGTTGTGCTGTACGGGCTAGAAAAATTAATTGTTATAAAACAACCCGCAGCCGGATTTCCCCCTGTATTGATGGTAACTGAGCCAGCAGTATCCGTTCCGCTGACACTAGCTGATCCACCAGCCCCAAGCGCAGGGCCATTACTTCTTGTAGGGATACTGCCATTCGTGCTGATGTGATGCGTTAACACAAGATTGCCATTAAGTTGTAGGCCTGAGGTAACAACTTGTGGGGCTGAAACATTACCGCTAAAGTTACCACTACCACCGACTTGTAGTGACTTAGAGATAGTCTCCGATCCTTGAATGGCACTGTTACCAGCAACAGACAGGTTATTGTTAATAGTTGCTTGCCCAAATTGACTCGCACCTTTAACATCAATGCTATTTAATGTAAGCGTACCGCCCAAATTAAGATTTCCTGCCACATCTAGATCTTTTTTAATTAATACTTGTCCTGCAAAGATGGCACTAGACTCGACATTGAGAACAGACTGATTGTTTCCTACCGTTGAGTCGCTGTTAGCTAATTGCTGAAGGGCGCTTTGGCTTAAGTTTTGCGACTTTATGCTATTTTTTAAAGTAGCTTGACGGCTCTGTACATATGCAACGAGAATAATACCTCCAGCTACTAATACGATGAGTATAAAAAGTAGCAAGTATATGTTTAAGCGTTTCTGTAATTGTTTGATGAAGCTTGGCTTTTTGTTGGATGGCGGCAACGGAGATTGATTGTCGTTATTATCAACACTGCCTGCCGGAGTACTATCGGTGTAACTGGGCTGGGTCTCGCTGGTTTCAGGTTGAGAAGGGGATTCAGGAGTATCGAGCGTTTCTAGGCTTTCACTCTCACCGCTCTTTGCTTCACTATTATTGTCTGGATTTTCTGTTTCCGAATTATTATCCATCTTTATTAAAACCCTTATGTTTTATTCCTAATAACAGAATATCAAAATTAAATAGCGACGACGAATAAAAAGTATTTGCTCAGAATATCCTCGCACTTTGAGGTTTATTGAAACTTTCTAGAGACATCACACTTTAACTTGCCACTGTTTTAGCCCGGAAGCCAAGCAGCGCGTAAGCAAATGTTCTGGTCGTCAGGTAGGCTCTGAACTGTTCGGCAGTTTTTCTTAAGTCGGTAATATGTCG
>JAJZAF010000021.1 GCA_021799595.1 bacterium
CTCTGGAGCCACCTCACTTAATGACAACGCTGAATACCGGCTTGAAGTCACCTCCAAGAATGAGCAGTACAGCTCACGAGAACATTTTGAACGAGACATGTTTGTTTTTCCTGCTTACTTTTTCGCAAGGCTAGAGCCCTGCTACAAGTATGCGGGATTAAGGTTCAAAGTGCGAAACTCGTGTCTGGTTAACTTGTTCGTCGGTGAGTTTACGCACGCTTTTTGTTTTTAGTAGGACTATCTACAGTTTACCACGCCACAGTTAGTCAGTAGTTACCACCCAATCACATGAACACTCTGTTTGATTACTGATGTAATGTTTGCTGCCAACGCCAGGCATCTTCAAGGGCATCATCTAGAGTTTTCTCAGCTCTCCAATCCAGTATTGCATTAGCATTATTTGTTGACGCATAGGTGGACACGAGATCACCTTCTCGTCGAGGACCTATTTTGTAGGGCACCTGAATTCCTGTTACATTTTCAAAAGTATGTATCACGTCTAAAACGCTATGACCTTCACCGGTTCCGACATTTATCTCATTATAAAACCGAGCTTTTTTGTTCTTTAAATACTCAATGGCCTTAACATGGGCCTTTGCTAGGTCTACTACATGAATATAATCACGAATGGCACTGCCGTCTGGAGTAGGGTAATCGTCTCCGTGGACTATTAACTCTTTATGCCAACCTGCAGCAGTTTGTGTTAAAAAGGGTACTAAATTGTTTGGAGTACCAATAGGAAGCTCGCCAATTAAAGCTGAAGGGTGAGCGCCAATAGGATTAAAATACCGTAGACTGACTGAACGTAGTGCAGGGCTGACCCTGGTGGCATCCTCAACAATGATCTCTCCCATTTGTTTAGTTCTACCATAGGGGGAGGTGGCAGGTTTCATGGGACTTGATTCGATAACTGGTAACTTATCTGGTTCACCATAAACAGTGCAAGAAGAGGAAAACACAAAGTTTTTAATCGAGACGCTATCAAGAAATCTAAAAAGCTCAACTAAACCACTGACATTGTTAGAGTAATATTGAAGTGGCTTCTTAACTGACTCGCCCACAGATTTGAAAGCAGCAAAGTGGACAATACTATCGACTTGTTCTTTAGCAATAACACTCCTCAATTTATCTGTATCCTGGTAATCTTGTTCGTAATACGTAACTGTTTGTCGGAGTAACTTTTGTAGAGCTTCAATAACAGAATACTTAGAATTACTAAAGTTATCTATAATGACCGGCCTATAACCTGCCTCTGCTAGCTCTACAACCGTATGTGAACCTATGAAGCCTGCTCCGCCAGTTACTAAGACCGTTTGCATAAGAAATCCTTACTGGACCAAAGATAGTATATATTTACCGTACCCAGATTTAACCAATGGTTCAGCTAGTTTCCTCAGCTGTTCATCATTTATGAAACCTTGCCGCCACGCAATTTCCTCAATACATCCTATCTTAAGACCGGTGCGTTTTTCAATGACGCGTATATATTCACTGGCATCGTTCATAGATTCAAATGTACCGGTATCGAGCCAGGCTGAACCTCGTCCCATTGTCTGCACCTTGAGTGTGCCACGCTTCAGATATGCTTCGTTCACTGAAGTGATTTCCAGTTCACCACGATCACTTGGTGTAATATTTTTAGCAATCTCTATGACGTCGTTGTCATAGAAATAGAGGCCGACTACAGCGTAACGAGACTTAGGCTGAGCTGGCTTTTCTTCAATAGATATACCCCGATGATTGCTGTCAAATTCGACTACTCCATAACGTTCTGGATCTGAAACCTCGTAAGCAAAAACAATCCCCCCGCTGGGATCAACACACGACTCGAGACTTTGCCCGAAAGCTTCACCGTAGAAGATATTATCTCCAAGAATAAGAGCGACTTTGTCGTTCCCTATAAATTCTTCTCCAATGATGAATGCCTGAGCTAGACCCTCTGGTGCAGCTTGCGCAACATATTGCAAGTTAATACCAAGATCTGCACCATCACCAAGTAGTCTCTGAAACTGAGCTTGATCCTCTGGCGTTGTAATTACTAGTATGTCCCGAATGCCAGCTTGCATAAGTGTCCCGAGCGGATAGTAGATCATCGGCTTATCATAAATAGGCATCAGCTGCTTAGATATAGCCTTCGTAATCGGATATAGTCTTGATCCTGATCCGCCTGCCAAGATGATACCTTTCACGAGTTAACCTCCTTCGCTACATATTTTTTCAGATCTTCTCGCCAGTCACGAGGACTGAAACCGGTAGACAGGATTTTGTCTAAGGCCAAAGTGCTGCTGAGTGGTCGGGGAGCAACGCCTTGTTTTCCTTTATAATACTCAGCGGTTGTCGTGTTGCTAACAGCCAGATTAATATCGGCATCAGCAAAAATCTCTCTTGTAATATCTGCCCAACTGGCCGGCTCGCCACCATTACTGACGTTATAAATACCGAAAGGGCAATTGCTGCTAAGCAGGTGGTCAATTGCTCGCACTAACTCGCTGGTGAATGTCAATCTCCCAACCTGATCAGCTACCACAGTCGGTGTAGTACCTTGTTGTCCTAAACTGAGCATAGTGCGAACAAAGTTTTTGCCTTCCCCAATAACCCATGAAGTTCTCACTAGGTAATGTTTTGGAATCAGACTTACAATAATATCCCCAGCTGCCTTTGACTGCCCGTAAACACTGAGAGGAGACAATGGCTCCTCTTCCGTATGTGAGTCTTGACTGCCATCAAAAACGTAGTCAGTAGAAACATGAACAAAGGTAATGTCATGCTTTATAGACATCCGAGCAAGGTTACTGACAGCCATGGCATTTACTTGCCAGGCGGCGATACGGCCTTCGCTACTTTCAGCACCGTCCACGTTTGTAAAAGCAGCCGCATTGAGGATGATCTTTATAGAGCTCCAGTCAAACGCTTCAACAGAAACCCGATCAGTGATGTCCAACATATCTATATCAGCAGTCTTGGCACCGGGATACTGAGCCTGCAGCGCTAAGCCTAATTGACCATTCGCTCCGGCAATAAAAATGCTGCTATCTGTCATTTCTACTTCTCCATAGGCTGTACGTTGCTAAGTAGTGGGTTTTGACTATCTTTATCTGAAACAATGGCCTGGTCTTTTGAAATAGGCCAATCAATAGACAAAGCAGGGTCAAAAGGATTAACGCTTAGATATACCACCTCCGGTGACCAATGCGCATTCACAAGATATGTATAAGTAGTGTTAGTATCAAGAGTCTGGTATCCATTTGCTACACCTCTCGGCACAAATACTGCCTTTTCTGGTGTTATCTCTGTAGTGAATACCTTGCCGAAATTATCACCAGCCCGAAGATCGATCCAGGCACCGTAAACCCGTCCATTGGCCAGCGAGATAAATTTTTCCCACGGCTCGGCGTGCATTCCTCTGGTCACCCCTTTTTCCTGGTTGTATGAAAAATTGTTCTGTACTACATCAAAGTGTGGCAGACCGAGTGCCTCCATCTTCTCTTTCTGGTAGTTTTCCTTAAACCACCCACGTTCGTCCCCATGAAGTACCAAGTCAATCACCAAGAGGCCAGGTATAGGAGTTTCGTGCATTACCAGTTCGCTCATCTACCTATCTCCCGATACTTAGCTTCTGTCTCGGCTTTCTGCGGCCGCCACCAGTCTTCATGTTCCTTATACCAATCAATAGTTTGAGATAAGCCCTCCTTAAAATCAGTATAGTTCGGACTCCAACCAAGTTCATTGTGTAACTTAGAGGCATCAATAGCGTAGCGTAAGTCGTGACCGGGTCGATCACTGACATGCTCGTAGTCATCTGGATTTTTACCCATGAGTTCTAATATAAGTTCAACCACCTCCTTATTATTCTTCTCTCCATCCGCGCCTATAAGGTATGTCTCACTGATACGTCCATGCTCGAGAATAGTTAACACACCTGAGGAGTGATCTTCAGTGTGTATCCAATCGCGCACATTTTTACCTGACCCATAGAGTTTCGGCTTCCGTCCCTCTATAATTTCCGTAATTTGCCGAGGGATGAACTTTTCGACATGCTGGTAGGGGCCGTAATTATTAGAACAATTACTAATAGTGGCTTGTACACCAAAGCTTCTGACCCAAGCTCGAACCAGAAGATCCGAGCTAGCCTTAGTGCTGGAATAGGGGCTGGAGGGATTATACGGTGTATTAGGTGTAAACTTGACTGGATCATCCAGGGAGAGATCTCCATAAACTTCATCAGTTGATATATGGTGCAGCCGCTTATTATGTTTACGTGCTGCTTCTAAAATGTGGTAGGTGCCAACCACGTTGGTCTCAACAAAGGGCCAAGGAGATTGCAGAGAATTGTCATTATGTGATTCAGCTGCAAAATGCACTATAGCATCACAATTGGCAACCGCAGTGTCTACTGCTTGCTCATCGCCAATGTCTGCCTCAATCAAGGTAACCCGGTTTTCATCCAGGCCTTCAAGATTACGTCTATCGCCAGCATATGTTAGTTTGTCGAAGACATCAATGCGCCAATCAGGACGTTCACGGTATATATAACGGACAAAGTTAGAGCCAATGAAACCAGCTCCTCCGGTAACAACAATCTTCATACAACCCACAGTATAACAGTTTTTACTATGTCTTTAACTGAAGTGAATATAAATGTGGTACCCTGATAATGAAAGTGAATAATCAGGAAAAAATATTATGAAGAAACTCATCGCTTTTGACCTTGACGGCACCTTAGCGCCGAGTAAATCTACGTTGCCAAAACGAATGGCTGAATTATTAAATCAGCTTATGGCAAAGTTTGATGTATGTATTATTTCAGGTGGCAAATACGAGCTTTTCCAAAAACAAGTGCTTAGCCAGCTTACTAACTCACCTGAGCTTTTGCGTAGATTGCATCTGATGCCAACAAGCGGCACCCGTTATTTTAGCTATGACGTGGCCAGCAAAAATTGGTATTTGCAGTACGCAGAGGATTTTTCTCCTGAACAAAAAGAGAAAATAATAAAGGCTTTGGCAGAAGGGCTAGAAGAATCAGGCCATAAAGCAGACAAAATATACGGCGAGATTATCGAGGACCGTGACAGTCAAATCACCTTATCGATTTTAGGACAGGACATAGTCGCCGAACTAGGCGATGAAGGGGTGCGCATTAAAGAAGCATGGGACCCGGACGGAAAAAAGAAGTTAGCGCTTCGCTCAATAATAGCACCAAAAATACCGGAATTTGAGGTTAGAGCAGCTGGCGCTACTTCTATAGATGTAACTAGGCCCGGCATAGATAAAGCCTATGGTATGCAAAAGCTGATGAAAGCCACGGGCCTTGAAAAAGAAGACATTCTTTACTTTGGTGACAAAATCATGGAAGGGGGCAATGATTATGCAGTTAAAAAAATGGGCATTGATTGTATAGCTGTCAAGAACTGGGAAGATACGGCCTACGGAGTAGAAGCAATAGTTAAGATCTCATAACAGTATAACAATTTCTGTAGGTATATTTGCTACTATAGAGCAATGGTCATCGTTATAATTGCTGGTGGATCAGGTACTCGTCTCTGGCCGCTTTCTACACCAGACTACCCAAAGCACCTTCTTAAAGTAGATGGTGACACAAGATCATTACTGCAGCACACATATACCAGGGCCCGGCAGGTAACAGATAAAGTCTACATTGTTTCAGAGGCTAGCCACGTAGATCATGTTAAAGAACAAATTCCTGACCTCCCAGAAGACCGCTTCATCGTAGAACCAGCCCGCCGTGGCACCGCTAACTGTATCGTGGCTGCCCTGGCTTATGTTTCAAAACGCCACGACAAATATGAGCCTATTGCGGCTATTCATTCTGACCACTTCATACGTGACGATAAGGGCTTTATAAAATGCTTTCAGTTGGTAGAGACTGTATGCAAAAAAGAGAAACGCATTGTGCTCGTTGGTGTTAAGCCAAACTACCCAGCCACATGCTTCGGTTATATACAAAAGGATGGAGCGATTGAGGGAAATCCAGAAGTATTTAATGTCCATAGCTTCAAAGAAAAACCAGAAATAGAAGTTGCTAAGCAATATCTTGCAAGCGGTGAGTATTTATGGAACTGTGGCTATTTTATTGGCTCTATCAATACCTTTACTCATGCCATGCAACAACATGCTCCTGAGCTTTATGAGACATATGAAAAGCTTCGCATGGCTTCACCAGAGGAATACGAGTCTATCTACCTAGGTCTCACTGCTAATGCTATAGATTATGCTCTTATTGAGAAAGTACCTGACCTATTAGTGGTACCAGCCTCGTTCGATTGGATTGATATAGGCTCCTTCAACGACCTGCATAAAGCAATGAGTAACGATAGCCAGGGTAACTACATTCATGGCCAGGTGGAAATCGATGAAGTCAAGAACTCAATAGTAGAAAATCACGAAGATAAACCAGTGGTCGTAATCGGCTTGGATAGTGTGGTAGTGATTAATACCCCCGACGGCGTATTGGTTACACCTAAAGACCATAGCCAAAAAGTGGGCGAAATCAGCAAGCGTTTATATCAGGAAGACAACACTACAAGCTAATACTAATAAAGATTAGTTGAAAGTGATATTAACTAACGCGAGGCATCTTGAAGGTTATAGGAAGATACTAGTATTTTCCTATCGGCAGTCACAAACGTAAAATGTTCTACTTCAGCTTGGGCAATGAGCAGTACATCAAACGGGTCTTTATGGGACAGCTCTACCGCTGCATACTTTTGTAGGTGATCAGTGTCTATATCTAAAAGAGAAAACCCACTGAGCTTCATGCCTTCAAGTAAGTAGTCTGTTTCATAAGGAAATTTTTGTGTTCTGTATTTTATTGCCAATTCCCACAGCGTCACCTTTGAAACGTATACCGCAGCCCCCGACTGCATAAGAGATAGGGTCGTTTGTCCTATTTTGTCAACTTGTTCAAGTGCCCAGACAAAAACGTGAGTATCTAATAATAGCGACTGCCTATTTGCCATTATAGGGGAATAATTTACTATTGGTCATCTGTTCAACCAGCTGCTTGTCTGAGTTAATTAGGTCTTCGTCGGTATAGGTAATCTTGTGCTTACCCTGCCAAACACCGATCTTTACTCTAGGTTGTTTCGGCAGGGGAGCTATAACTGCTTGCGGTATGCCAAAGGCACCAACATAAATTGTCTTACCAGCTTGAGCATCTTTAACAAGTTTGCTTAGGTTGGCCTTCGCATCATAAATTGTTACTACTTTATCCATAAATCTATTTTAGAAAATTACTATGGTCAAGTCAATACTTGGTCAAGTCAAAAACCCCTATTGATCTCTACTCAACAGTAACGGATTTTGCTAAATTGCGGGGCCTGTCGACATCATTACCGCGCTTGATGGCGATGTAATAGGCAAAAAGTTGCATCACAATTACTTGCAGAATTGGTTGAGTTTCGGGTGCTGTATCAGGGATATAAATGACATCACTGCAGAGCTCCTTAATTGCTTCATTTCCCTCTGTTGCTAGTGCCAAGACCGGTCCCTTCCTGGCCTTAATTTCTTGTATATTAGAATAAGTTTTCTCTAAGAGCGGTGAGTCAGTAGCGATAGCAAAGGTGGGGAAGTGTTCATCAATCATAGCTAGTGGCCCATGCTTCATTTCTCCTGCGGCATATCCTTCGGCATGCAAATAAGATATCTCTTTTACTTTCAGTGCACCCTCTAGTGCTGCCGGGAAGCCAGTGTGACGACCAATAAACAAAAAATCCCTGTAGTCTGCATAGTTCTCAGCGATAGTCTTAATAGCATCTGCCTGGTCAAGAATTACCTGCGCCTTGGCAGGTAATTTATTCAACTCTTCAATAAGTGGCTTAAATCGCTTACTCCTCCCATCATTGAGGCATAAAGCAACCTGCAAAAGTACTGTTACTTGTGCTACAAATGCCTTCGTGCTGGCCACTGCTTTTTCCGGGCCGGCGTGGCAATACACACCAGCATCAGTCATCCGGGCAATTGTGCTACCAACAGCATTGACGATACCAAGTCTCAATACACCATAATCCTCAACTTTCTTAAGAGCAGCAATTGTATCGGCAGTCTCACCAGATTGAGAAATGGCTAATAACGCCGTGCTGCGAGAAAAGGGCTCTTCACGGTAGTTAAACTCACTGGCTAGCTGTACCTCTACTGGTATGTCGGCCAAGCTTTCAATCAAATACTCTGCTACGAGGCCAGCGTAGTAGGAAGTGCCCATAGCAACAATGACAATACGGTCAATGTATTTCAACTGTCCGAGCACGCTTTCTAGTCCACCGAGTTTTACGACATTCTGTTCAGCAACTGCTCTTCCGAGCGTAGCCGACCGAATTGCTGCCGGCGCTTCGAAGATCTCTTTCAGCATAAAGTTTGGATAATCCCCCAGCAGTGCCTGTTTATTTTCATAATCTAATAACTCCACTTTCGGGCTGATATGCTTATCTTCCTTCAGGTTATGAACATCCACTGTATCCTTGGTAATGACGGCAACATCGTAATCCTCCAAGTAGATAACTTTCTTCGTGTGTTCCATAATGGCGGAAGGGTCAGAAGCTAGGAAATTCTCGTGTTCACCGACGCCGATAACCAACGGACTAGACAGACGGGCCGCGTAGAGTGTTTCTGGTTCGCGGGTAGAGATAGCGACAATAGAATATGCACCACGCACGTCGTTTAGAGCAGCCTCGAACGCGGCTGTAAATGAGGGAAGCTGCTTTAAGTAATAGTCAATCAGCTGCGGTACGACTTCGGTATCGGTTTCAGACTCAAACTGGTAACCGGCTCCTTCTAGTTTTTGTCTTAATTCACTGAAGTTCTCAATAATACCGTTATGCACGACGAAAATACTGTGATCACTGTTCATCTGCGGATGGGCATTAGCAACTGTCACTCCTCCATGGGTAGCCCAACGGGTGTGGCCGATAGCTAAGCCTGCATTACCAGCTTTATCCTCGACTTCCTGAACTAGTCCATTAACTCGTCCGATTCGTTTGAAAACCTGGGATTTCTCACCATCTAAAAGGGCGATACCGGCAGAGTCGTATCCGCGGTACTCTAATGCCTCTAATCCGCGGAGGATAATGTCTTTGCCAGGTTTTGAGCCAATGTAACCGACAATACCGCACATGTTCCTATTTTTCCATTCTTTCAGCTAGACATTTATTAATATAGTTTTGCATATTTTGTATGAAATTGTTCACAGAAAATTTCTCAGCCTCCCGTGAAATAAGGGAATAATCCCATGTTTTTCTGATCGCGGTTTCTAAAGCACTAGATAAAGCCTTGGGCGTCTGGCGTTCAAAGAAGAGACCAGTCTTGCCAGGTGAGACGTAATCTAGCGCTCCACCCTTTCCATATGCCACAACCGGTGTGCCGGCCGCCATAGCTTCAACTGCTACAATGCCGAAATCGTCCATATTCGGCATGATAAAAGCGATAGCCTCTTTAAAATGGTTCACGATATCTAAATCGCTCACTTGGGTCAAAAACGTTGTGCTCCGTCCAGCCAGTTTCTCCAGCCTTTTATGGTCTGGCCCATCACCAATTACAATAAGTGGCACTTTCAGTTCATTGCAGGCGGCAATAGCCAAATCAAAGCGCTTGTATGGTGTCTGTCGACCTGCAACGACAAAACCATGCCGTAGCTTTGGCAGAGGGCCATGAAACCTATCAACATTAACCGGTGGATGAATTACTGTTGAGTCGCGCCTGTAATAACGCTTAATCATAGCCTGAGTATGCGTGGAGTTAGTTACGTAGTAGTCGGGTTGCCTGGAAGCATGTTTGTCCCACCGTTTCATTGGTCCTACCAATAATCTCAGTCCAATCCTTGCTAACCAATTAAAACCAAAAGGGAATCCCGGTTTCTCTAAATATTCATCATGCCGGATCCAATAGTAATGAGTTGGTGAATGACAATAGCAAATATGAACTGTCTTCTTGCCAGTCTTAACGCCTTTTGCTTCAGCGCCGCTGGAAGAAAACACGATGTCATATTCACTGAGGTCGAGTCGGCTAAATGTCCAAGCACGAAGCAATGGCAAAAACTTCTTTAGGCCAGGCGATAACCGCTGCAGCCAGCTGGTACGCACATCGGCGTCCTCAAACCAATCAATGCTGCTCGGGTCGTATTGAGATGTATAAATTGGAGCGTCTGGATAAAGGCGATGAAGCTCCAAGACGACTCGCTCAGCCCCACCAATGCTCGTTAGCCAATCGCAGACAATCGCAACTTTTAGCTTCTGATTGCTCATCCTCTGGTTCCTTGATGAAACAGAACCACCCAAAAGGTTTTAATGAGAATGATAAGATCGCTCCACAAACTCCAGTTTTGAACATAGTAGAGATCAAGTTTACGACGTTCGGTGAAACTTAAGTCCCGTACCCCCGAAATTTGAGCAAGCCCGGTTAAACCTGACTTGACGCTTAAAATTAAATTCTTCTGCTTTGATTGTTCCAGCTCGTAGGGTACCAGAGCCCGTGGCCCTACTAAACTTATCTGGCCGATTACCACATTCCATAGCTGCGGTAATTCATCAAGACTATAACGTCTTAGAAAGCCACCAATCAAACTGAGTCGAGGATCATTCGCCAAATGGTCACCGCCGTTCCGGTATGCTTGAATAAGCTCCGCTCTACCCATTTTACGGAAGGCTTCCTCAGGCTTAAGGCCGCTATAAGCTGGGCTCAAGGAACGAAACTTATACACCTGAACCGGAGTATTGAAACGACTTAAACGTTCCTGCCGAAAAAAAATGGGACCGCCATCGCTCAACTTTATGATGACGCTGATGATAATCATAAACGGGAGGGCAATAATGAAGAATAGGCCGCCAATAATAATATCCATCAATCGCTTGACCACTCGTCCCCAACCTACCAGGGCAGTCTGATGTACGGCTATAATAGGGACGGCATGAAAAAGATCAACAGTTAAATTGCCGACAAATAGTTCACTATTACCCGGTACAAACCGATAAGCAATGTGATTCTCTTGAGCATATGTTAATATCTCATTGTTCTGTTCGGCTGATGTGTATAGGTGGGTTTGAATAATAGTATGAAGAGTCTGCAGACGTAAATCATTAGTTGCCTCCTGGAAACTATTAAATTGTTCATACCGCCTATCTCCTGAAAGATGTTTACTATCTACTACTCCGAGTACCCGGTAGCCAGTAGTCTTCGTGTTAGAGAGAGCTTCTATTAAACGATTAGTTGTCTTGTTGCTACCAACAATGAGTACATTATTAATACCAAAACCGTAACTGAAAAGTGTTCGCCTTAATCCTCTGGCAATAGTACGGAAACTGATCACGAAAAAGAATATCAGCAAAAAACTATATACAGTAACAAGACGCGCCGGAAAAATTGCTTTATTGACCATGTAGCTATAACTGATGATAAACAAAATGCCGATGAATGAACCAACGAACAAACGACCAAGCTCGCTAAAGCGCTTTTCAAACATTCGGATATTATATAAACCAAGAAGAGTAAATATCAGTATCCAAAAGGGCAGCAAGCTTACCAGAATCATAATATACGTATGAGCGTGTACAGGAGTACTTAAGCGCCGGTGATTAATGCTGACTCGGAGAATGTAGGCAACAGTAAAAGCAGCAGTTATAGCTAACGCATCGCCAATAATGAGTGCGATACCGAAAATAATCGAGGTATTATTTTTCATGTCACCAATTAAGCTACTACTGGAACAGTTATATAATCGTTCTTGACTTTAGTAAGCTATACTAGATTGTAGCTTAAACAAGCCGACAAAGGGAATACATCGATATATGAAGACATCGGCGCTGAAGTACACCATTCTGTCATGGGTCAGTGCGTTCGTAACAATCATCATCTTCTTAATGCCATTTCATGGCTTTCTGACTGTCTGGGGATCAAGCCTTATTGGTCATTACTTGGCGTTACGTCTCTGGAAAGAATTTCTGCTTGTCTTCTGTGTCCTTGGTGTCCTGTATCTCTGGATCTTTGACCATAAAATCCGTACGCATACCCTCTCACGATTACTCGTCTTGCTCATCCTCACATATATCGGCATAGAGCTAATATGGGGAGTTGTGGCATATGAAGGACATGCGGTCACACTAAAAGCTCTTGGCTATGGCTGGATTGTTGACTTGCGGCTCCCCATATTCTTTCTTGTTAGCTGGTCTGTAGCGCTTCGCCTGTCTCGTCTAAGAAATCGTTGGCAATGGCTTATCGCTTGGCCGGCGGCTGTCGTCGTGCTATTTGGCCTGCTGCAAGCTTTTGTTCTGCCGCATGACTTTCTCAAGCATTTTGGTTATGGCCCTAATACTATTCCTGTCATCGAAACGATTAATAACAATCCGAACTATATACGAATTGCCTCCACACTTCGCGGCGCAGACCCACTTGGAGCCTATCTTCTGATCCCTATCAGCTTATTTTGTGTTCAGCTGGTGAGTTCAAAACGGAGCTGGCGGCAGTTAATCCTACTGGCGGCAAGCTTAGTGGTGTTATTTTACAGCAATTCCCGGAGTGCCTGGATTGGTGCCGTGATTAGTATCGCTATCGTCGTATTTTTAAGTATTCATTCTCAAAAAATACGCAAAGCAATAGCGGTATCGGTAGCTGGGCTACTAGTTGTGATGGCTGGTATATTTGCGGCTTTTCATAATAATACTACCTTCCAAAACTACATCTTTCATACCCAGCACAACTCAACTATTAAAACGACCTCAGACGAACAGCATGCGGCAGCTATAAAAAATGGCCTCAATGATCTTGTTCACCATCCTTTGGGAAGTGGTCCGGGCACCTCCGGTCCGGCGAGCTATTACAACAAAGGTCATCCACAACGAGAACCCGAGAATTTCTATATTGAGATCGGACAAGAAATCGGTTGGATAGGCCTCATCATATTTATCTTAATTAACGTCGGTGTTGGTTATTTACTCTGGCTGCGTCGTTCTGACCCACTGGCCCTCTGTTTATTAGCAAGTTTTGTCGGCATTACCTTTATAAACATGCTGCAGCCGGCCTGGGCTGATGATACCTTGGCCTATGTCTGGTGGGGCCTGGCTGGCCTGGCTATGACGCCACTTCCAGAAAAGCTAAAACATGGCAAAGCGTAGGCTAAATCCACAGCTTATTAAATACCTAAAGACATAACATTTTCACTTGCACACCTTTCGTCACTGCCTGACAATATGTCAAGTGACACCAAAACAAATAACTGAGATTCAAAGCTTTCGGAAGACGACCAGGGATGCACTAGCTTCGAACC
>JAJZAF010000022.1 GCA_021799595.1 bacterium
ATGCAGCATCTGCATACGTTTTTTGATGGTAGCAGGAGATAACTTTTTGGGCATGTTGTTTGTTTTAAGTGTACTGGTGCTAGTTTAACACAAGAGGGTGGGAGCACTTACGCTGAGAGAACTTGAAGCCATTGCTTGTTTATTGTACTACAGTTTTTGTTTTATTTTTGGACACTGTGTATTCTATTTAGTTAGATTTCTGAGCCTCCCATTTTAGCGTATGGGGTTTACACATAATTTTTATGGTCTTGTTTGGTATGGTGAGTGATCTAATAGGTACGTGGGGTTTGTTGACCAACCGGTTACACCTGAGACCCATCACCTAATCCCAACTACGGGAACAGATAGCCTTCAGGTTATCCAAAGATGAATACCAACTGTCAGCTACTACCATTTCTGGATCAAGTCCTCGCTCTTTGGCGCTGCTCAGTATATCCTTAAAATGATTATTCTTAGTCTTACCATCTCTGGTGGATTCCAGATACAAAAGTCCATAGGCGCATATTGGTCTTTGGCTATTTGCTATAGAGCATTAACCACGCCAATACCTTTAGTAATGTCATGCTTAGCCCCAGAATGTGCCCAGTTAGTCAGCTCTGTTTTACCGCTTATGCTCTTGTCGATGGCTACATCATCAAACACTAAAATACCTTATATCCCGTTATTTGGCAGTCTGTCACAAATTTTTGAGTCGGACTCTCTCATCGCTTAACCGTCTAGAGATGCGGCTTAATAACAAATTAAAGTTGCTACTACAACATAATTAACTAGATACGGACAGCAATTAGTCCCGTAGTATCCTGAAGTTACTAAACTAATCAGGAGAAGTACTATGAGAGCTATACGCTGTCCGTATTCGTATTGTACCAACGTAAAAAAGAGTGGGAAGCAAAATGGCAAGCAACGCTATGTCTGCCACAATTGTAGCCGTACTTGGAGCAGTAAGAGTCGACCGCATCGTAAGATAACTAAACTCTGGGAACAGTACGCCTTTGACGGCCGTACAGTCAAAAGTTTGGCCAAAGAGTACAACTTAAGTACTGGTGGCATTAATACTCAGCTGAAGCAGTACGTGCCATCCAGAATAGTTCAGAAGCCTCGCATCGTGGCGGTCATCATGGATGTTACCTACTTTGACGGCTGGGGCATGTTAGTAGCCATAGACCCGTATGCAGATGCCCAGATTGGTGAGAATACGGTATTGTACTATGCAATTGTTGAAGGCACTGAGAAAACCGTAGATTATGAAGTCGCAACAGATACCATTGAGGCTATGGGCTACAACATTATTGCGGCTACCATTGATGGTAGACGTGGAGTGAAACGGATGCTTGAAGAGCGTGGTATACCAGTCCAGTATTGCCAGTTCCACCAGCTCATGACTATTACCCGGTGCCTGACAAAGCATCCCCGGTTACCACAGAACATTGAGCTGAGGAATATTGCATTAACTCTGGCTCGCTCAGACGAATTAACGTTTGAAGCGACTCTAGCTGGTTGGTACGAAAAACATGGTCAATGGCTCAAGCAGCGGGATGTAGTTACTAAACGCTATGCCCATGAACGCACTAGACGAGCCTACTTTAGTTTGTGCCGTAATCTGCCAAATCTCTTCACATACCAAGCTGACTACTTGCAGGAATATACCAAACAAACTGGTAAGCAAGTAGCCAATACTACAAGTCCACTGGATGGTAGATTTGGTGTTTGGAAAGACAAGCTTATACCTCACCGGGGAGCCTCAAAACAACGTACAATTACAATCCTGTGTACTTTGTTCTCTAGAAGAACAGATTAGTAGAGCAACTAGAATTTAGTCTTAAGCCAGAGATGCTAATTAACAAAAGAATCTGGCTTCAGAAACCAACACGTCTTTTGCAAGTTACTCTCAAATTTTATTGTCAAACTCAACAAAAATTAGGATGGAGCCAATGTTTTATCTATGTTTGGCACTAAAACGGTAAACGTAGAGCCTTTGCCTAACTCACTATGTAATCCTAACGTAGCGTTTATTAAGTTAGATAGCTTCATTGCTGTATATAACCCTAGTCCTGTACCACTTGTTTTTCTCGTCCGGTAATCTTCTGATCGGAAGAATTTATCAAAAACTCTTTCTTGATCGGCCTTTCCAATACCAATACCGGTGTCAGATACTGAAAAACAGACTCCAGAATCCTTGGCCACAGCGGAAATAGTGATACTGCCACTATTGGTGTATTTGATGGAGTTTGTTATGAAGTTTTGAATTATTTCGCGAACATATAATTCGTTAGAACGAATAATGCCTATAGTAGATTCAACTTCAACATTGAGTTGAAGTCCTTTAGATTCGATTTGTAATTTATAATCCCGAGCAAGCTTATCGATAAACTCATGAACGTTAATCTCGGTAATATCTACCTCTGATATTCCTCGCTCGGCACGACTTAACGTCGCAAGGTCGTTTACAATGTCAGCAAGATACAAGGCTTGATCATGAGCAGTCTTCAGCGTCTTCTTAATGGTCGGGTCTACGTCTATCTTATCGGTCATGAGTTGTGCATTGCTAATGCTGCCTTCTATTATGGCAACTGGTGTACGTAATTCATGACTGACAATGCTAATGAATTCATCTTTTTCTTCTTCTAAAGACTTCTCACGACTGATATCCCTAATAAGCAACACGTAGCCACGATCAGACGGTGCCCCGTAGCCCATATGTACCGGGGCTATACCTAAGTATAAATTAACTGTGCTGCCGTCACTGTATTTCATATGATAATCCTGGTTGGTAATTGGGAGTCTACATTGCTGAACGAGACTCACAATATCGATGCTTTGGTTGTTTTTGTCGAGGGGCTTTAAAACATCGCCTAATGAGACGCCACTAGTCAAGGTATTAATGTCAAGCACATTAAGAGCAGCAGCATTAAAAAGAATTATTTTAATATTTTCATCAACAGCAATAACACCATCTGTCATAGAATTAACTAAACTTTTAAGCTGTTTGTGCTCAAATTCTTGTTTTTTATGGCTGATTTCTAATTCCTTTAAAGAGTTAAAAGTCAGACGCAGTATGTTAGAAACCATAAAGTAAACAAGCAAAATAGCGATAAAGTCGCTCATGTAGTTAATGATTGTGGCTAATGATATATGCTGTCTATGGAGCAAAAACCAAGCGATGACACTTACTACAAAAACAATGAAACTCAACATGGCTTGCTTGCGGTTAAAGTAGATATCCGCAGCGATCATAATGGCTATCCAGCCAGCTACAATTAATGTTGGGAAACCAAAGATAAATATGCTTAGCAAGGCACCCAACACTGTATATGCTTGAAGGTATAACTTAGCCTTCCACCATGTATGTGGATTCCAGAGCATGTCTACATATCCGACAGTTAACATTGATACCGCTAAAGGCCAACAGGCGATTAAATATGCTCCCGAAATGTGGATGATTCCGTAACGGATAAGTAACATAATGGCAGCTACAAGATTAGAAAAACCAAAGCCTGCAAATCTAGTTGCATATGTAACCCGACTATCGACAGCCTCTAATTTTAGCGGATCCATATGTAGTATTATGTCATAATTCTTAAGCTAATCGTACATATCAATTTGTTATCTCGAGAAAGCGCTGATTGTTGTACTAATCTGTTATTTCCCTTAAAATGTATGTCCAGTGGCTCTTTAGCTCAGTTGGTAGAGCAGAGGCCTGAAGAGCCTTGTGTCCCCAGTTCGAGTCTGGGAGGAGCCACCATACCAGGTTCGGTAGTTAGAACGAGTTGGAACAGCTCATTAACTTTCGTTAAAAACGCTGTATTGGCAGTGCAACTTTTTAATTCTTCGTATCTCGCTAAACGGTCGAAGAGTACGCTGAAAAACATGCTCTTTTGATCGTATCAAGCTGTTGTAGCAGCAATTTATCAAGGTTTTCGAGAAAATATTTAACACGTCATCTCTGCCTTTGCTTATTTTACGAATGTGTATCCGCAGTGATGATTCTATAAAAATGATGAAAGTAAGTCTCAAAGTTCAATTAGCCAATTAGAGAATAAAAACAGCACAGCTTGAATTATAGATTAAAGTCACGTTAAACTTAATAAACATGCGAGTGTAGCTCAGTTGTTTAGAGCGCTTCCTTGCCAAGGAAGAGGTCGAGAGTTAGAGTCTCTTCACTCGCACCAATTCGACCCAAACGATTTTCTTTCAGATAGCTTTCAAACATAGACTGCTTTGCTTTACCTATATTTCATTTACCTATATTTCACTTATGTGAAAGAAATTGACACAGCGTATTACGCGATGTAAAATGTATTACATGACTTACAATACAACAGTTACGAGTAAAGGGACTATAACTATCGCCGCACCGTTGCGTAAGGCCATGGGGCTAAAGACAGGTCAAAAGCTAACAGTCACGCTTAATTCGAATAATCAAGTAGTATTGGATGCAGGTACTGACTTGAAAACCTTTGAAGCAACAAGGGCAAATATAACCAAAAAGATTCCTAGTCATCTCAAAGGACTTGCAGGCGACTCCTTGCGTGAAGCTGCCGCCAAAGCTTGGGTTGCTGGAAATAATGATTAGCTTAGACACAAATGTAGTCTTACGTTTTTTACTTGATGATGTGCCCGAACAAACCGAAAGGGCAACGAAGGCTATCGAGAATAGTAAGGTTTATGTTACAGATGTAGTAGTTGTAGAAGTAATATATGTCCTAGAGAAAGTTATTCTACTCTCACGTGAGGATATATTGAAGCTGGTGACTGATTTTTTGGGTTTTCCAAACGTAGTGCACAATCCTTATTTCTTATTAGAAACCATTCAACTCTATAAACATTATCCTTCGCTTTCAATCGTAGATTGTTATGCTAGCTCTGAGGCAAAAGCATATAATAATCAGCTAGTAACATTTGATAAGCGTTTGGCTAGCCAAGGTGGTAAGCACGTTAATGGTTTATAACATAAGTTATTCGAGTAAGTTACCTGCTAATCCAAATAAACTTACCAAATTTTGTAACTTTGTATCGTTGAATTGTTCAACGGCAGATGTTTGCAATACGTCAACTATGCTGCACCAAGCATAACCATTTTGAACTCTGTGAAAAGAAGCCATTTTTATAACTTTGGTATCATTTAAGATGAATGACGGGAAAAGAGATTATTGCAAAGGTTAAAGACTTAAACTTACCTGAAGGTTCTTATGTTGTATTTGGGAGCTGCCCCCTAGCCTTAGCAGGAATTAGAGAGTCAAACGACATTGACTTGTTAGTAAATAGTGCAGTCAGCAATCGATTAAAGTCGGCGGGCTGGAAGCAAATTAGTAAAGGTCCAAAAGATAAACCATTTGTCAAAGATGACTTTGAGGCTCATTCAAATTGGAACTTTAGTTCATATAAGCCAACATTAACTAAGCTACTTAAAACAGCAACTATTATTGAAAATATTCCATTTGCGTCCTTAGATGAGGTTAGGAAGTGGAAAGAGAGCTCAGGACGATCTAAAGATTTGAAAGACATAAAACTTATTGATAAGTACTACTCGTTACCCACTATCACAATCTGTTCTAGTGCAAGTTTTTATAGACAAGCAGTGGATGTCCAGGCCCAACTACAAAAGCTGGATTATAGGGTTATTATTCCTGCGACAGCTGAAAAGATGAAGCACTCTGGTGACTTCAACGTGCAACATTACAAAACATGGTTTGGTAATAAGAATGACTACCATAAGAAAACAGCTTTAATGCGAGGACATTTTGATGAAGTTAAAAAAGGCGATGCAATACTTGTCTTAAACTACGAAAAACATGATATAAAAAACTATATCGGCGGTAATGCGCTTATGGAAATGGCCTTGGCTTTTTTCCTTCACAAACCTATCTTTATACTCAACGAAATACCTGAAAACTCTAACTTTTTAGAAGAGATTATCGGTCTTAACCCAGTATTGCTACATGGTAAAGTCGAGGCATTGCCTAGAGAGTATGAAAATGTACTAACTACTTAGTCAGTGTCACTCCCAGCTCTTATTTACTTAGTAAATACTCCTGATAAGGCACCGCTAAAATCTTCCTCCATCTAAGTATCTCACCACTAATTGAGTGTAAACTTTTTTGGCATAGCTGCACCAACCATAAGCATCATGAACTCAGTAATATGTAGTTTTTTGTGCTAATAAATTACTTGTAACCCATACGATAGTATGTATAATAATATGTATGGACTTTGAATGGCACGATAGAAAGAATGCTGAAAATATAAGCAAACATGGATTATCGTTCTATGAAGCCCAGCAAGCATTTTTTGATGAAAACAGGATTATATTAATAGATAAAGTTCATTCATCAGAAGAAAAAAGATATTTTTGTGTCGGTAAAACTGCCAACGGCGGTATTGCCACAGTAAGATTTACTATAAGAAATAGTCATATTCGCATCATTGGTGCAGGATATTGGCGGAAGGGAAAGAAAATATATGAGCAACACAATTAACTATACTGACGCCCCGTCGGACATAGACGAGGCTTTAGACAATGCAACTATAGTTAGCGATTTATTGCCATCTCCTAAGGAACTTATTATGAGGAGCGAAAAAGAAAAGATAACTATCTCAGTAGATAAACGTAGTCTGGAACTTTACAAAGAGTATGCCAAGAAACACAACACCAAGTACCAGCCTATGATTAATGGTGTACTAAGCTCTTATGCAGATAGGTTCCTGAATAAGTAAGAGCTTTACTATCCAGAATAATCAACAAGTGTAACTCCAGCCTCTTACTTAGAGTATAGATATTCCTTATACGGTATCTCCAAAATCTTCCTCCACCTAACTATCTCACCTCTAATCAGGTGTAAACTTTTACCCACCTGTTGCAGGGTATGTATGGTAGAGATATTTAAGGTATAATATACTTTATGAATTTTTTGGCAAATCATAGACAGCAAAGCATTGATACTGAAGTGCAGAAACAAGCTTCCTATGTTGTGGGTGCAATACAAGAGCAGATAGACGCAGGCCAGGAGCCTCCTTATGTAGCCTATGCAAGGGTAAGAGGGCTGTCGCCAGAAGATACTGCAAGAAACGTCGGACACGTTGCTATCGACCGGTTAGATGGGCAATTTATACTAGATGCTAAAGTTGCCGAAGAGGAGAGTACACTAGTCCGAGAAGGTGCAATTATTCGTGTTTTAGCTATGGACTAATAGTTCTCAAATATAAAAGGTCTACGTGTAACCTAAGCTTAGATTAAGTTCCCTGAAAGTTGAAAAACTTTAGCTAGATATTGAAGCTTAGGATTATGGATTTGCTCAATAGCACACGTTTGCAATACGTCACATATGCTGCACCACTTGTACGCTGTTGAATGTTTTCCGAATATCAAGAAGAGCATTTAATGCAGACATCATATCAATGTGCATAGATAAAGAATTGACCAAGTTGCTTAAAAACCAAGATTTGAGAATACACTTGCAATAATGTTAGTATTAGTTCATGAATAGGCCAAGGCAGCTTGTACTCATTAGGCATGCTGAGTCTTTGCGTAATCAAGTCAAAAAGGGAAACATATACTTTACTGACAATGATACTAGACGTTCTATAGCTGGTATACCTGATCATGAAATTCCATTAACTGATAGAGGTAGAGAGCAGGCTAGACAAACGGGCCATGCACTTAGAGAGCGTTACGGAGCGTTTGATTACCTTTATCACTCTGGCTATAAAAGGACAATAGATACTACAAAGCATTTACTAGAGGCATATTCAGAAGAAGAACGACAAGCTATACAAGTTCGCCAAAACTCATTTATACGTGAACGTGATCCAGGCTACGCATATGATATGACTACCGAGGAAGCTGAGAACGCCTTTCCTTGGCTTAAAGAATACTGGCAAACTTTTGGTGGATTCATGGCAAGACCTCCAGGTGGTGAAAGCTTAGCAGATACTGCAAACAGGGTGTATACATTTATCGGTTCTTTATTTAGAGACAGGGTGGGACAAAACGTTGCTGTAGTAACGCACGGTGGAACATTGAGATGCTTCAGATATCTACTAGAGCGATGGAGTTATGATCAGGCAACTACTTGGAATGGTGAACAAAACCCAGAAAATTGTGGGACTACGGTCTATCAATATGATGATGAGTTAGGAAGGTTAGCCCTTAGGTCGTATAACGAGGTTCATTGGTCTGTCGACTAATTTGTCTAAGAATACCCCCTTAGCATATTTCTAGCTAAACCTACTTCTTTAGATAAACTTACGACTGATCTAATCTATATGATTCCATTCGGAATATGCCTGATAAGTGGCACCAGTTATTAATTAGTTCAATCAAGTTTTTATTAAATTTGACATGTATTGACTTCTTAAAACCATAAGCTTAATATATCTGAGTATTAAATTAATTTATTGCGAATATAAGATATACAAAGGAACATCATGCGAAAACATTTTCATAAGCTTGGGCTACTCAGCATTGTTCTAGCTGTTGCTGTAGTTAGCGGTTCAACGGTTCTGGCTTTACCGAGCCAGGCTAATGCCCACGCCCAAGTGTCGAGCAGCACCTCAACGACAAATAGAGGCCAAGGCTCAAACCAAGCAGCTAATTCTCATCAGCCGACAAATAGAGGCCAAGGCTCAAACCAAGCAGCTAACGGGCAAGCCAACGGACAGACGCACTTAGCAGCCGCACAGCTCAAGGCTTGTCAAAATCGTGAAGCTTCCATTACTAATATAATAACCCGTATTGTTACCCGCTCTCAAAACCAATTAACGCTTTTTAGCACCATTGCAGCTCGTGTTGAAGGTTTCTATAACTCAAAAAGTAAAACCGTAAGCAATTACAACCAATTAGTAGTAGCTGTTGCATCAGCTAAAGTACAAGTTGAATCAGATTTTGGAGCCATGAAAAATAACAGTACTTTTAACTGCAGTTTCAACAACCCTAAAGGCATAGTGACTGCCTTTCAAGGTTACCTTAAAGCGGAGATTACTGCCTTACAAACCTACCGCACTACCGTTAAGGATCTGATAGTAGCTGTTGCTTCGGCGAACGGAGTAAATGTATCTACGTCTAACCAATCTAGTTCATCACATGGGGGTCAATAGTAATGAAAAAACCACAAACAGGTTTCGCAGTCGTTGAGTTAATAGTTACATTGGTAGTAGTGGCTGCTATTGCAGGTGTAGGTTATTACGTCTGGCATGGTCACAACACTACATCTACCACAACTGCAACAGGTTCAAACAGCTATCAATCGCCGACTACGTCTACTCCAGCAGCCCCGCAAGTTAGCAATGCCCAGGACCTAAACAGCGCAATGTCGGCACTCAACCAAACAAGTGTTACATCAAGCAATACTGACAGCAGTCAATTGAGCACACAAGCGAGCGGATTCTAGCAAGTATATTTTAGGTCTATAGCTAATCTCTAATACTGACTGCTGACGATATTTAGATTACAGACATTGATTATTGGAAATAATTCGGTGACACTATGTACACTACCAGTAATCACTGTTTGAACAACACTTATTAATTATTCAACACATACCGCAGTAGCCAAGCTCAATACTAACCGCAACCGCCGTTTGTTAAGATGGTGGCTGGGTTGGATGAAAAATGCCAGCCATAGTAGAGCGCGCTTATCTGGTATATTGTTGCTTCTGTTACATAACTATTTTTTGTATTAGCGTCAGAATTGGACGCATTGGCATCATTACATAGATCAGTTTGCAGCTGAGAAATACTCGGACTGTACCCAAGACTCATAACACTTGGCTCGAGTGCAGCCAAAGCTTTCCATTCGATTGTATTGAGATCACCATTAGCGCACTGAATAGGTCCGGAATTACCATTACTCTGAAAACTAATAGCATGCGAACACTCCGGCACTTTAGATGGCACCGTTGCTGGGCCGAGAATGGCATAATTGTTGGTATAGTTGCCGTTGGGTCGCTGACTACTCTGAGCAACTGCTCGATTAGGATTATTAGAGGTATGGAAGACAGCGAAAATAGCAAAGCCAGTCAGTCCAACAATAAGAATAACGACAATTGTCATAACTGTTTCATACATTAAACCAGTTTGGTCTAAGTGCTGTTTCACGCTTCTATTATCTTAAGTCATCATGCAGATGTAAATATAATAAAATTGAAGGTCAGCTTTTAAAAAACAACTTCAGCTGACATATAATACCGTATAATATCTGCGTGCGGTAGGTATAGAGTAGTGACGCCGTGGCGGAGTGGTTACGCAGAGGTCTGCAAAACCTTTTATGCCAGTTCGATTCTGGTCGGCGTCTCCAAAATAGCGCGGGTGGTGGAACTAGGTAGACACGACAGACTTAAAATCTGTTAGCCGTAATCGGCTGTGCGGGTTCGATTCCCGCCTCGCGCACCAGAAGAAAACTAATCGGCTTTTTGTTAGGATTTTTCAGGGTGGCATGTAATGCCGTCCAGTTGTTTGTAAGGGGAAAAGAAGCGCTTTCGGGTGGCTGTAGCTGCGTCTTTTTGTTTTGTAGAATCAGGTTCGACCCAAAGATTTCTTTGGCCAGTGTCTTTTTTGCTTGTAAGTCAGTGCTTCGGGTTGTTTTACGGATAGAATTAGCTTGTATAATCCATTTCCGCATAGGTTCGACCCAGGCTAGACCGTCACGTGTCCTTTTGGCTGTTTTCTCCTCTAACGATTTCTTTTGACCTAGTAGTTCAGCTTTTTTGCTGAGATATGTTTCCCGATCAATGTCTTGGTCAAGATAGCCATCAAGCAGTCGTTGTAGCTTACTTTGTAAGCTCTGTATTTTCGCCTTATTGCTGGCTACAAACACACCTGAGCTGCTTTGCTCATTTTTCTCATCGTTGTTGAGCATTGTCTGCAAGTCCTGTGCCCAATCATCGGACAGGGCGTAACCACGCAGTAACTCAGATATCTGCTTATCTAGCTCTTCTTCACGAATAAATACCTGATGACAGGTTATAATCTTATGTTTCCTGGTACAGCGATAATACACATGTCCTTTCTGTACTTCAGCCGTAATACCCATATGACATTCACTGCAAGCCAGTAAACCACAATAAGCCTTTGGCTGAATCCGTAACTGCTTGCGTGGCCGTCCCCGCTGCGATAACACTGCTTCTACTTCATCAAACAGCCTCTTGGTAATAATTGGCGTATGTTTCCCCTCATAGACTTCACTGCCATACTTAAAGTGTCCATAGTAAAAGGGATTAGTGAGGATTCGTTTTACCCGGTCTCTGCTTAAAGGTTTGCCGCCAGATGTCTTAATGCCGTGCTCCGCCAAGAACAGCGATATATCCTCCAACCGGCTCTGGCCGCTGGCATAGAGCTGGCAGGCCTGGTGAATAAGCGGAGCGCATTGTTCATTGACAATAATGGTCTTATTGCGTACGTCATTCATATAACCGATTGGAGCAACTCCTGGATATTCACCACGTCTGACTTTTTGGCGTAAACCACGTTTGGTATTCTCACTTAAGCTATCTACATAATACTTACTCTGCCCAAAGGCAATAGACAGCATAAACTTGCCCTGTGAGGTATTTTCAAACCAAAAAGTGGGGAACTTCAGGGTATTAAGCTGACCACAGTCCAATAAATATATAATCTGTCCACCATCTATAGAGTTACGGGCTAAGCGATCAGGGTGCCAGGCTAAGATACCAGTCGCTTCACCAGCTTCAATACGCTTCAGTAGTTGTCCAAGGATTGGACGGCCTGGTATCTTAGCAGATTGTTTTTCTATTAGTTCATCAATAATCTCTAAATTCTCTTGTTTGGCATACGCACGCAACTCGGTGAGTTGAGCTTCAATACTTAAAACTTGTTTATCTTCTACGTCAGTGGATTTACGGGCGTAAAGTATATGCCTCTCACTCATAGTCCATCCCCTCCTCAACTTAAATGACCGCCTTTGGTGCACCCACACTGATTGCTCAATGCGGCCAAAGACGGCCATAAAAAAGAACAATCATAGTGTGGGTGCACCCGTATTATATAACGAAAGCCGCCACTGGCGGTCTACAAAACAAAAAGATTCAGTTACAACTATCCGAAAACACTCCTGCTCCCATTGTAAACGACTGGACAGCATTACATACCGCCCCGAAAAACCCAAACAAAAAAGCCGATTAGTTTTCTTCTGGTGTCCCTCTACAACGAGGCTCGAACTTACTTTATCACGACAAGCTAAAAACCGTACCTCCCGTACAGATAGAAATTTGACAATATAAAGTATTAGTAGTATCATAATCATGATTTTATACACCCTAGGTTAAGGAGTTAGTCTTTCATGGATACTAAAGAACTATTTCAGAGCATGCCAGGTGAGGATTTGGTTGTATTAGCAGAAGAGGTTTTAGAGGTTGCAAAAGCACGTGAACTCGCAATCCCTAGCCTTGTCGGCTCTGTTACTGTAGCTGAAACTGCCGCCGTAGAAGAGCTACCAGTACCTACGGAATCTTCTGAAACTGCCGCTCCTGAACGCGCTCCTCTCAGCGCAGAAAGTCTGCTAGCCACGTTTGACACTGCTTACCAGACTTACAGTTCACTCGTCGACACCTCGAATGCCCAGCGAGCTGAGGTCAAAGGTCGAAAGAAACCAGAACAATTGGAAGCCACTGATGCAAACACAGTCAAAGCAGATGTTGAGGCTATACTAGCTACTCCTGGGGTACTTGAAGAACTCCAGGCTGAGGTTGATTTTTTTACCAGGAATCCTGAAGTAGACAGTCCGGAGGCTGGTTTTGACCTTGTCATTGTACCTGAGGATCTTACTGCAACTGACGAACAAGCCATTGCTAAAAATGTACAAACCAAAATAACCACACAGTACAGCCCCTACATCCGATCAGAAGCCTACAATGACAAGCGAACTCCAGCAGTCACTGGCAAAGGTTACCGTGTTGCTTTTGCACCACGGCACTACAACGTACCGAAGGGTACCGCTAACCAGCAAACCAACTGGATGAATGCTAAAAACCAGGCGACCGTAGCTACTGAGTTGCAAACCGCAACTGATGGAGAAGCCTTGGCTCAGATTAGTAACCTAGGGGCTAACGGTGAACTGAACGATCCAGATACACGCTTTGACCGAACTTACTTTAAACGTTTTGATCAAGCTCCGCTCG
>JAJZAF010000023.1 GCA_021799595.1 bacterium
CTGACATTGAAAGAACCACCGACGATTTTGTTGGACACCTGAACAACCAAACCTATGATTACCAGCTCTGCGGGCTACGCCCGCAGGCTACTCAGCCTAGTGCGGTTTGAGAGTGTGATGTGTATAGCCTTGAGAATGGCACCTAAACAATACCTGGCCAAGCAAGCTCAACTAGCAGCTGTTAGTTTGTAGACAAAACTGTCCGAATTTGGGGTCCTTGACAATTTAGCTCTATTATTTCAGACTTCTACAGTGAAGAATATCGGATAATGATCTGAGTACTGTACCTTTTTGACCGTGACTTCTTTAATCGTACAGCCTTTACGGAAGATGTAGTCATTCTGCCAATAGATACCTGATGCAAAACGAAATGTCTTTTGGTTTTGCAGTTCACTCTTAAGCCCCCGACGGCTCATAACTCTGGCTAACTTTCTCTTGCCAACAGGATAGTTGAAGTCTCCGAGAATAATTGCAGGTTCTGTAGTTGAGAGTGCCCCTAGAATGATCTCTAGCTGCTTAAGTTTACGGGAATTATGCAGATCGGCGCTAAGGTGGGCGTTGACGAGCGTAAAATCGCGATGTTTGTATTGAAAGTGTGTGAGCAAGGCGGATTTATCAATTTCTGTTTCATCTATCCTAAAAAGCCTAAGTCCATTATGAGTGAAAACTACGTTTCGTTCGCCCCTACCACCAAGCGAGATTGTTTTAGTATGCAGGAGTTTAAGTTTAGATTTGTTAAAAGCAGTGAGTTCGCCGTAGGTTATCCCGTACCGCACGAAGCCAGGAGTAAACTGAAAATCATATCCCGACTTATCTAGATATACTTTCAGATCCTGAATGCTATGCTCAGGGAACTCCTGAAAGCAATAGAAATCTTGTGGGGAGCATTGAACGAATAGCCATTCAAAAAGTGGCTCAAACGTCCTGCCAAGGAATACATTGTAGGTTACGCCCGTGAGCATGTTCCTGCATAGTATAGCAGCGTTCTATAAGATATAACGCTGCTCCGCAGTCTACGAACCTACCCGAAAACAGCACCAGTTGTAGCGGCTAACTACCTATTCAAATCAGCAGATTCACTCCAAAAGCAGCAGCTCTTAAAAGGGCTGGTTTATAACGTTGAACTCTTTGACCAGAAATTGTCTTATCAGCTCATTAACTGTTATGAAGCCTTTAAGCAACTGAATGAACAAGCACAATCTGACGTAAACGATTCAATCTGGTACACCTTCCTGTTTCCGCTTGGAACCGCCTCAAGAGTGAGTTGCTTCGTTGGCATGAAACATTTGAAGTATCACCTCTGCCAAGTCTAGCATAGTAACTACCGTGCTGGATTAGAACCTAAATACGTTAATATACAAGAAAATCTGATATTATTATCTTATGAAAGAAGAGTCATCAACTGATAGGTCGCCGTCAGCACCAAACTTTCTATCTCAGGCTATAACTAGTAACGGATTAGTATTTGTTTCAGGGCAGATTCATACAAAGCCAGATAATACTTTGGTGACAGGATCAACTAAAGATAAAGTTGACCAGATTTTTAGCAACATCAAAGCCATTCTAGAAGCAGCAAATGCAACGCTCGATGATATAGTAAAAGTCGTCATTTACGTAACTGATATGTCTGTAATGCCTGAACTAAATGAAGTTTATCCGACCTATTTCAATAAACCTTATCCTGTTAGAGAAGCCGTGTGCGTAAAGGCATTGCCACTTGGTGCAGAAATTGAAATCAGCGTAATAGCTGGTGTCGGCACTTTGCATTAGTCTAAGTTAGCTATTCAATAAGCAAATAGTGATTAAGAAAGTATCCGGATGAATAATCTAAATGACCAGACTGTAAAAGGTTACGATAAGACAGTAACGAAATACATAGATACATCTCCGCAGAAGGTAGACGGCCAACTCAAGGCCTGGATTGATAAAAACCTAAAACAAATCGATAAGACTGCTAAAATCCTAGAAATTGGAAGCGGCTCAGGCAAGGATGCAGATTACTTTGAATCGCTAGGCTACAAGGTGGAATTGTCAGATGCAAGCCAAGGATTTGTTGATCACCTTATAAAAAATGGTAAACCCGCCCGTTTACTTAACGCTATTACGGATGATTTAGGCGGTGACTATGACATGGTCTTTGCGGATGCGGTCTTTCTGCATTTTAATCCTGAACAGCTCGAGAAAGTACTTAGTAAGGTTTTTGAAGCTTTAAAACCTAATGGACTCATAGTATTCAGCTTGAAAGCTGGAAGCGGCGAAGAAGTGACGGACAGAAAGCTAGATGTTAACCGCTACTTTTGTTATTGGCAAGCTGATGACATCAAAAAACTCTTAGTAAAAAATGGTTTCACAGACATTGAAATAAAAACGATTGATGACTATAGGGGCAAGGCTCGCCCAGATTGGTTATTAGTAAACGCTAACAGAGCTAAAAACGATACCTAGCAAGCTCCAAGTTAGTCTGTGTGAAATATTGGACTTGTAAATAGTTTGAGCATTGACCTGACAGGATTCGAACCGATTTTAAGAAGTAAATGCTCTAGGTTTGTCAGAATCGCTAATTATTTAGAACTTCAGTAACAGAGGTTGTCGTTAGAAAAGTCTTGATGGTACACCTTCCAGTTTCGGCTTGGAACCGTCTCAAGGCTGAATTGCTGCGGTGGCATGAGACATTTGAAGTATCACCTCTGCCAAGTCTAGCACAGTAACTACCGTACTGGATTAGAACCTCAACAAATAGCTGAAAGAGACCAAGTTTTAGTTTTGCTCAGATGGATGCCAGGTAACTTTAGAGTTAGAATGTAGGCATGTACCAATTAAGACTATATTTCAAGTAACTTTATGGCTCTTCCGAAGTATCCTGAACTTAAAAGCAGCCTTGAGAAAATGGTTCTCAATTATTTCGAGACAAAGGCTCGTGAAGAGTTGGGGCCATTCAGGGATGTCCGAAGGTTTACTCAGCACGAGGGTCGAAAACTGATTCATAATACGCAAGATGACACTGGCAAGCGAAAAGAGACCGCTTTCAAAGAGGCTAAGGTCGAGTATGCCTTTAAATACGAGGATGTAATAAATATGAAGCCCGAGGACGTTCTTGAGTTAATTACAGTGAAGGCCAAAGAGTTTGGCGGTCAACAGTTACGAATAAACTATCAAGTCCTAGATGAAACGACGAAGGAAGCTGGTAACGTAGTTGATGCAGGTGGTAAGCCGCTGACTATCGATTTATTCCTAGATACTATAAGCAAGATTAGCATCGATTTTGATAAATTTGGCAATCCTCAGATGCCCACAATGGTCATACCTGAAAGTCAGTCAGATAAATACCGTAAGCTCATAGAAGAAGCCGAAAATGACGAGACGGCAAAACAACGCATGGAAGCTATACTCGCACAAAAGAAGAAGGAATATGATGCAGAACAGGCTAGTCGAAAATTGGTTGACTAGTTGCAAGGAACTTAGTTTCACTACGCCGTTCGTTCAGCTTCTAATTACCGAGGGCTACACCATATTGCGGTCACGTGGTGGCTTTGATGAGCAAGGCAAGGATGTAGTTGCTCTAAGCCCAGACGGCGAGATTTGCTGCTTCCAGTTAAAGTGCGACAACATCAGCACAGCTGAATGGAATAAAATAAACGGACAAATCAATGACTTAACCCAAATACCGCCTGTTCACACATCATTTAAGACACCGCCCGATAACTGGAAGTGCTACCTGGTGACTAATGGTTCATTTCTAAATCCAGTACAGCGCACCATCGTTGATTATTCTAATCGCCAGAAGACCAATGGCCACATGCCGGTCGAAACTATTGATAAAGAGGAGCTCGTAAAACGGTTTGTTTACGGTTATGGGAGCTTTTTCCCTGCAGAAGCGCAAGATCTTAACTTGTTCTTGGAAATATACTGCCAGCACGGCGACAAATCTCTTAACCGAGAAGAGTTCAAGCTATTCTTCGAAAAATGGCTCGGGTCGTATTCCTCTAAATCAAAACAGAAGAAGTTAGAAGCCCTGCAAGCGGCCTGCATTTTATGTAGTTATCTTCTTACGAACAAATATATGCAAGAGAACTACATCGAAATTATCAACGCATGGATCTTGGTTTTACTTACAATCCTCTACTTTGCGAATGATTGGGGCATAGCCAATAAGCAAGTTGGGGTGATTGAAGATACGATATTGGGCGAAATAGAAGCTGTATTTAGCGCATTAATTGACGACATCATAGCAGATACCAAGTTCTTTGTGGACGGAACGTACGGCCTGCTTTCTGAGGGTCTAATCACGCATAAGCTGCGTTGTACTGAGCTAATGGGCTACATATCAGGTTACCTAATTTATTGCGCTACAAAAGCAGTCATGCCAAAGTTCTCCAAGGAGCTGGCAGAAAAGTTACTTGAACTATCTAAGTACAAAGCAATACTTGGCGAGAGCTCAACGCCACAGCTTTTCAATTACATTATCTTTTTGCTAGGTGCGAATCAAATCCGGCCGGCTGAGATAGAAATTGCCGGCTTGCTGAATGGTTTACTTTCAAGTTATGCCGATGAAGGCTCGGGTATCCCTAGCCCTTATTACACTGCAAAGCAGTCTGTAGAATGGTCATTTTCGCTCAATGAAGATGAGATTACCGAGAGTTTTCAGAATAGAGCGTACTGTTTATGGCCGGCCATACTTCTTGCAGCTCGTAGCGGACAGCGCCCTTTACTAGAGCACCACTGGCTTCTTATCAGTTTAATTTCCAACCAAGAAGTCATTGCAGACGATCCAAACGATCTATTGTTATGGAGAATTGGCGACAAAGCTATGCTGCTTGACACGTTTCCTCATGCAACTCAGTCATGGAAGGAACTTGTTGAGCAGTCCCAACAAAATATGGATGAGTTCTTGCCCAAATCATTAGAGTCTCGTAAATACCTACTGCCTTTTTGGATATTGGCTATGCCTCACAGATGTACTCATAAAACACTGTTGGCAATGCTTAACAATTAAACGTGCTCACGATGTAGTTAAATGATTTTAATGTCGCAAACCATAAAATATATACCCTGACTATAAAAACTAAGTACAGTGAGGATCAGTGCCGATAACGAAGAAACAGCTATGCTTTCTTCTTGTCTTTTCGTTTTAGGGCTATTTTCTTGTTGTGTTCCTCGAGTAGCTGCAGAGCTGGCACATTGAGGATACCGTCCTTTGCATCTTTGATGATTAAGCCCTTTAAGTCCCGAGCAGTAATAGACTGATACACGATTTTCATCTGCCGGACAAGTAGCGATAGCATATGTCTAGCGTCGTGGTCATAAGATCAATATCGAACTTCTCTTTGTATAGTTTCTTGAACTTGGCAAGATCAGCTTTGGTTAGCTCCATGCTTTAGATTATATGCGAATCTATAAATTGCCTCCGAAGAAGTAAATGGCTAAAATATAAACAATGGGTAGAGAAGAAGATTTTACAGTTATAAATCAGTCACTACAGTCCTTTAAGGGGGTAACAGGTAGCGGTTGGGCAGCTTATTTAGCAGACTCCCTAGAGTTACTAAAAGCTATACCGGACCATAGCATATCACTGATACTAACCGATCCGCCCTACCATGTTACAAAGAAGAAGAATATCTACGGTGATGCCTCGTTTAAAGAGGATCAGCATTTTGTTGACTGGATGATGCTCTACGCACACGAATGGAATAGGATATTAAAACCTAACGGTTCGTTCTTCTGCTTTTGTGCTCCGAAAATGGCAGGACAACTAGAGGTGAGCTTCAGCAAAATCTTCAACGTTTTATCGCACATTACTTGGACAAAACCTAACGACCCTGGGTTTGATGGTTGGAAGCAAAAAATGAAGAAAGAATCCCTGCGTCAATGGTACGACCATAGTGAGAGAATTATATTTGCAGAACCTGCTTATTATGGGAATCTCCATCGTTCATACTTTGGTAACTTATTACGAGGGTGGAGAAAGACTGCAGGGCTATCTGGACACAAATTGACGGAACTCACTGGAGCATACGGTAAAGTAAACCATGGTGGGGCTGTTTCCAACTGGGAGGCAGGACGCAACACTCCAAGCAGAGAGCAATATAGGAAATTAGTTGAAGCTCTCAAGTCAACCGGCAAGATAGAAGAGCTGCAGGCTTATGAAGATGTTATCCGGCCTTTTATAGTAAATCCTAAGAAAGAGTTCACAGATGTGTGGACTTTCCCTAATGTAAGGCCTTACAAAGGCAAACATCCGGCAGAGAAGCCCATAGAGCTACTTGAACACGCCATCCAGGCAACGACTTTCGAGGGAGACATCGTTCTGGATTGTTTTAGCGGATCAGGGAATACTGCTCTTGCGGCAATCAACCTAAATAGACGTGCAATCGCCATTGATATAGAGGAACAATGGTTTGACAGGTCGGTAAAGCGTCTGCTTCAAAGGGCCATTACTTCTCATGCTGTTTCCGACGCACAAGTATCATTCGTAGAAGATTCACCCATTGAGACTGCCGAAGTTCAACTATCGTTGGGTTAGTCTGACTGATCAAGTAAGGTATCGTTTCGTTGTATAACCGACCGCATCCATTCGAGAGTGCTATCTATGCCACTGTCTTTAGTTACGACATTACAGTGATGGTGTCCCCAGCCCAGGTTATAAGGTCGATGATTAAACTCACCAAAGCGTAGCTCCTCAATGTGGAATAAATTAAGTTGCGTGATGGTAAGATCATGCACCTCACGACCCAGCGCCTGTTCCATTCTATTGAAAAAACCAGCAGCAGACACCTCTTCTAAACATAGTGGACATACGGTTTTGCCATGTTCATTTATGATACGTGCATCTATAAGACGTTGTTTATCCAGGAGGCCACCCTTAGAAGCATTATCTAGAATTACCCTCTTGCGTTCGACGACTTCGCCGGCCAACATTCCGTTTTGTTCGAGAACCTCATCGGCGTCTTTACAGAGCCAAACTATAGCTTCGAGTTGAAGTCTGCAATCGTTAGTAGTTTCATTGGACGCATACTCATAAACTCGAATACCTGCGCCCTTAGAAGTAGTTGTGTTAAAGCCGGCAACGATTTTTGCTCCGTTTTCTTGTGCGGTTGTTGCCGAAACTCTGGCAACAAACTGACCCTTAAGAGGGGCGAAGCGGCTCTGAGCAGGTGTAAATGAATGATCATCTGGATCGTATTCATTCCACTGATGTCTGGTTTCATAAAATAGGACAGCATTTATACCTAGCTCTAGACCTTGCGATTTTAGTGAAGTATCCGGGTTTGGCATATCAAAATACTCGTCTGGCGAAATAAGCACTATGAAGCCATTCTCGAAACTGAAGCCATTTTCAATCAGTTCAGTATAAAGCTGGAATTGTGAGTATGGTATTAGAACTGTACTATTCCTGCCTACACGGTTTTGGAAAATCTCGTCATCATCAGCTCCACGTGTTTGACCTGTTTTGTATATTTTACGAGCCAGTAATTGCGGTATTTTTGGTAGTCTTGTAGCCATTACCCTAGATTATAACAATCAGCCCTCAGTTATTCGACCTAGAAGTTCGTAAGATCAGATACTCTGACTCTTAATGCCTTGGCGATCTTCTCAAGGCTTTCCAGTGAGGGGTTTCGTTCGCAACGTTCTATACCTGAAATATAGCTACGGCCTAGGCCAGAGTTGATGCCAAGTTTTTCCTGAGACAGCCCAGCAGCCTTCCTATAGTGTTTAACGCCTTTTGCCAATTTCTGTTTTGTGCTAGTTCGTGCCATTGACCATAAGATGCCAAATGGCGTCAGATGAGGCTACACCTGTTCAGGTTCTTTTTTATTGTCGTACCTCAGTATTTATGCAAAAATTAACTCAATCATAATTTAGGTAGGAGTTAAAAAAATGAGGGGTGCAATTAACTGGTACAAACGCTACTTAGCATGGTTCTGGAAGCACAAGGTTATAACAGCAATTATTGTTTTAATCGTATTCGCCCTAGCAGCAACTTCAGGTGGTAACAGCAATAATCAGAACACTGCCGACAACCAAGTAGCCTCAACGAACTCATCGCAGCAACAGACTAGCACTGATACATCGCAACCGGCCAGCCAGGCTCCAACTGCGAGTTCACAGAACAGTAACACGACACAAACCGCTCCAGCAAAACCTCAGCTTCGTCAGGATTTAGCTTTTCAAGGTGATCCATCATACTGTGATGGTATATACAAGGATAACGGTAACGGTACTACGACCTGGTCATACGATATTAAACAGAACGGTGAGCTTATTACGCACTTGAGTGATAACAACGGCCAGATATACCGACATGACGTGCAGATAACTAACGCTCCGAACTATTATTCGTTTACTGCACCAGTAGCCATAAAGGACGTAGCGGAGATTGACGGGGTACTGACTGTGTCTGGCGATAGTAACGGTCACCCCTGCAACCTTAGCCCTCAGCAACAACCGCAACAAGCCTATTAAATATTAATTTTAAGACATAAGGTACAATAAGAACCATGAAAAAACTCTCAGCCCACCGAACCGTATTAACGCTCTTAGGAGCAACAATAATACTGCTCTCGCCAGCAACCGCATTAGCCGCCAAACCTGCTCACGGTGGAGGTGGCGGTTCAACGAGCGTAGTAACCGGCAATGACGTGTCTTGGCCGCAATGCAATAAGTCCCTGCCAAAAGGTCAGCTATTCGGTATCGTCGGCGTCAATGACGGCCTTGCTAATACGACTAATCCCTGCTTTTCAACTGAACTGGCATGGGCTGAGACTTCAGTTGGAAGTACTGGCCAGGGCAAAGCAGCCCTGTATGTTAATACCGCTAACCCAGGCAATTTAGGCGTAGCCGATTGGCCTACCAGCAATACGGACCCTCTAACTGGTGCAGTAGATACCGACCCATACGGTCCGTGCACAGGAGCAGATGACCAGGCTTGCGCTTACCAGTACGGTCATAACATGGCCGAGTTAGATGCCCAGACACGTATCGGTAGCAACAATCCTGCTGGTTTCAAATGGTGGCTGGACGTCGAGACAAACAACTCATGGGAGACTAGCACGTCTAACAATACTGCCGACCTTGAGGGCATGACAGCTTACTTTGAAAGCCTTGGCAGCAGCGTCGGCTTGTACTCAACGGCAACACAATGGAATCAAATAGCCGGTACAGTCAGCAGTACGAGCAACCTCTACGGTCTAGATAGTTGGTTACCTGGTTCCAGCAATCTCAGCAGCGCAAAAACCGCTTGCACCCTGCCAGCTTTAACGGGTGGTAAAACAACCGTTACACAGTACGTTACCAAACGTGTCGATTACGATTATTCGTGTATCTAGATCGGTAAAAGTAGCTTAGAACTGCTAATAGCGATCTGTTTTCTTTGCATTTAACAGAGGTAAAACCTCTTGTCATTAGTATGTACAAAGTTACAATTAAATTACATAACACTAATTTCAGGAGGCAACCGAAATGCAAAAACTATCAAAGGAGGAGGCTAAGGCTCTAGTGTCTTTTAGCCCAAGTCTGCTCAAGAGTAATATACAAAAATCAGTAAGGAGAGGCGAGGTAAACAAGGCAGTAAGATCAGCCAAGAGCCTCATATTATTAAACGAAACAGACGCTTTACGCAGGTTGATGATAATTCCCATAGAGGACTGTATCCTGCCACCAGACTATGATAAATACGCCGCCATGCTTATGAGAGTCAGCGCAAAAGGCAGCGAGCCCTTGACCGAGACAGAAAAGACCACTGCACTGTCCATAATTGCAGACACAGCCAGATGTAAATGGCGTGACCTGGATGTTGGCAATCCGGATGATGAAGGCAAAGACTACGCCATGCAACCAGTAACAGGCAATAAAGAGAACGATCTAGTAAACGCCCTGCTGTACCGGTCAAGAATCGGCACTAGCAGATGGGATTGGGTCATGTTGAACCAAATGGCTAGGGTTTGGAACAAACGATTCGCAACAGGAACTTGGAAAGCCGAAGACCTGAAACAGTACGCTACAGGAGAAATTATCGAGTGGGCTAACGTACCGTATGCCACCGTAGAGGACATTCTCCTAGAAAGCGTGGATATGCACTGTTCAGGAATCTTATACATGCTGCTCAAGCTAGATTGGGTCAAAGACTTACTAAGGAAAGAAATACCGCCAGAGAAAAGGGCTTGGCTAGGCTCGAATATAAGCGACCTTAATTTGTTGGAAACTATCATCTGGTGTATGCGCTCAAGCCTGAACCCGAAACGTAATATCTGGTATGAAGACCAGCGGCCAGTGCATTGGCTGGAATCGGATAACGTGCCTAAGCAGTACTGGAAAGTATTCGAAAACATCATGGAGCAGTTGAACGAAGAAACAGACAGTATTAGTAAGTGGGTAATTAGCCAGGCAGGTGGAAAAAAATAATGGCCACTGACTTAGTACTCGCAAGGAGATATACTAGAGATAACGCTTATGAGGTGTTCGATACGCTAGACGTATCAGAGGCTACAAGAGCGGATTACATTGCGAGGCTGTGGCCATTTCTCTGCTTCATCGAGAATAACCAGTTCAATCTAAATACGTTTCTGGAGTTCAAAAGAGAGCTGAGAAACAGAAGCGATTTATCTGCATCTAGCAAGAATAAGTATTTGGTCGTAGCGAGAATATTCCTGAAAGAATTGCACCGGAGAGGCATTTTGCCAACCGACATTACAGCTAATATACGTAACTTCCGTCTAGATAAGCGTCATAAAGTAAGCGGCCTCAACGACCGTGAAGTTGAGTCGCTGGAGGAGTGGTGTCAACGCTACAGCGTACTCAAGCCTAGAGAAGTAGCCATTATCTGTATCCTGTATTATCAGGGTCTTCGTATCGGCGAGGTTAGCAGTTTAAATTGGGAAGACGTTCTCTGGAAAAGCAACCAGATGCTTATCAAAGGCAAAGGCAGAGACGATAAAGAAACGATTTTCCTGCATCCTGTTACTGTCAAAGCCCTCAAGCGGTATTACGACCTGACGCAGTATGATGACCCTGAGAAGAGCAAGCCAACTGGTGCAATGTTCAAAAGTCGGAGTATCCCAAGCGGATCAGGCAGGATTACGATCAGGGGGCTAAGGTATATCGTGAACACCGCTTTTGAGGAACAAGGCATTGAAAAACAGGTGCATTCACTCAGACACACCTTCGTTACCCGTTTGGTCAAGCAATTCAACGGTGATATTACGAAAGTGGCTCAGTTCTCCAGGCACAGGAGCTTGGAGATGGTGCAGATTTATAACGATGCGGTACTCATGGAGAGCGATTACAAAGGCTATATCAAGGCTTTCAGCGACATTAACCTATTTACACCTTGAACCTCAAATAAACAGTTGCAAATCAAAGTTATTGCAGTTCAGGTACTTGCCACTCCCTAGTCAGCTGCTAGTCACTTACTGATCACTTGATAGTCGCCCCCTGGACACCGAGAAATGTCTGCTAGCCAAATGAAGTAATACGACAAAGGTGTCTAGGCAAGTGTCCAGCACAGCCGCTAGACATGTCCAGTTTGTAAGTCATTCGTAGTCGGGTAATTTTAGCAATGACTAGGACAGTGACTAGCAAAACCGCTAGTCATGAACAGGATAAAAACATTGCCTCCGTTTTTAACAGGTTACCGTCAATAACTATAATTACAGGCACTACACTTTTAGCTTAAAATGTATGCATGGACGACGGCCTGCCAGATACCCAAGAGATTTATGACTTTATCGCTGATTATAAAAAGCGTCTATATGAACGAACAGGTTGGCAAGAGCTGCCAGTTGAACACCAGGGAAGTTACGAAGATAGACTAGAAAAAGACTGGGAAGCAAGTGATTTACTGATCAGGAATGAAGAGTTCACTTCTGATATACGAAAGCTGAAAGCCAAATATAACAAATATAAGTGGAATGTTGAGGATTTCAGTGGTCACGACGAAACGACCACCAAAGACCCTGCAAGAAAACAGTTTTACTCGACTTACGCAAAACCACTAACATAGTCTAAAATACTTTTTGTAAGCGAAAATAAAAAATAAGGAGTAAATATGGCGAAATTTGTAACTTCTGACTATGCTCAGACGCTGCTTAATGGTGTAGACAACTTTACCGCTACCTACTTCTCTGAAGTGATCGGTACGGTATCCCATGACACTATCGGTAGATCAATAGCTACCATCAAACTGTCACCGAAGATTGTCAGAGAAAAGGCTCTTGAACTCATCATACCCTCAACTAATGGATACTTGGCACTTGATGACACCATCATGGATAAGGCATCTTCTGAAGAGATTGAAGTTGCCAGTCCGCAATACTCCGGACAAAAACATGGCATTACCAATGGTATTGGCGTAGTAACGTTAGTCTACATTAATCCCGAGCTGGGTACGTATTGGATACTAGACTACCGGATTTATGACAAAGCTACTGATGGCAAGAAGAAGACCGAACATGCCCTGGAGATGATTGAGTACTGGCAAACAATGTCCGAGTTACATCCAGAAAAAGCACCATTTACGACAATCCTCATTGATGCTGGCTATACCTGCAAGCAGATCATGCAGTATGTGATTCGTATTAACAAATACTTTTTCGGTGTGATGCCGAAGAGTAGGATTGTCTCCTACGAGGAGACGAATGAAACGACGGGTGAGATGCAGATTATCTACAAGCATGTTGATGAGCTGGATTGGGAAGATCCTGAGCTTAAAGAACATGGCAAGATAGTCTGTGTAGACTTTCTCCCTAAGGATAAGAAGTTGAAACTATTCCTCGTCACGGCTAAACACCGGGTGGAATACTTGGTGACGAACCAAGTAAGTTTGAAGACCACGGAGGCTGCCAAACAGGTTGGTGGCTTTCGTTGGAAGATCGAACAGTTTCATAGAGAAGTTAAACAGCTAACTGGTGCAGCTAAGTGCCAAGCCAGGAAAGGTAGAAAACAGCGGAATCATATTTGCATTGCCTTTGTAGTTTGGCATCAGCTCAATGAGCTAGCCAAACAAATGCAGACCACCATGTATGAGGTAAAGCATTTACCTTTACGAGAATACCAGAAACAGCTTTGGAGAAATCCTGCTTATAGGTTTGAACTGACAGATTTTGCGTAAGTCGAGT
>JAJZAF010000006.1 GCA_021799595.1 bacterium
TACCGCAATTGCCTGAAAGTCTAGTATACGAGATCGAGTAAAGTCTGATACTGACTGTTTGTAGCGACTGACAAAATCCTGATCGCCAAGCAGATTTTTGCTGCGACTTAGTAATAACTGTTTTTTTCATGTAGGAGCACTCCTTTTTGCTAATAAGTATATTAGTGGAGTGCCATAAAGTACTAATTCTAAAAGCTTAAGTTAACGGCAGTGCCCAGCCATATTAAACTTAAACTGTTATTAAGTGAGTAAAAATTACTGAATAAGCTTTGGTGGACGTGGATGACGTTTCTTTGGCTGTACCATATTAGCTCTCGTAACTTCTGTAATAATGGCTTTATGTGAAATACTACTACTTTCGGGATGAGCTGACGATAGAACCTTTTTTGGTGTCTTCGAACGAAAGCGAAGTAACATAAATACACAACCCAACAGAAGCATAAGTACAAGATAGATAATAATAAAATGATCATCTACTATCATGATTTTATTCCGCAGTAAATGTAGAAATACGGATAGACTTTGACTAAGCGGCTGTTCTGTAACATGTCGAAGAGCGTATTGTTGAGCAGATGATGCAGCCGAGGTAGTAAATTGTCGAGCAGCGAGAACTGCTAAACTACTAAAAAGGAATACTAGAGATATCAAAAGCATGCCGAAGCGTTTTTTTCTGCTACCAAGAACGACAGCCGTCAGACTTGCTAGTATACCTATAGCTAGAATCCATGGCAGTTTCTGAATAAATTGGTATATCTTCGGTGCTGAAGAGAGGCGCAGATAATATGGTTGTCCGCCGACATTAATACCGCTTGTACTGATGTCGGTTGGAGTAATAACAGGATTTTGCAGATAGCCTTTGGTCGATAAGAGTTGTTGGCTGATCAGGCTTGTAGCTGCTTGCGTATTAATACCTATTGGGAGGCAGCCGAGGAGCAAGGGGCTGGTGCTGCTTAATGGGGGGGCTTCGGTAAGGCTGCATTTCGGCAGATCACCTAGATGAGATTGCGCTGCTTGACTGGCCACTTGAGACACAAATTGTTGCTTCTCCTTTGTAAGATCTATGGTAAAACGGGGTATATTGGTAACTCCTTTTAGCCATGCGTAGTTACTAGTAAGGAAGCCCGTTACAACTTGTCTCGTGAGAGGCACGGGAAAGGCATTCTGAGCGGCTTTTTGGATTACACTACTGCTTATGCTTGATCCGCCTGGGATATCGTTATATATGGACTTTTGGGCCTTTAGAGCGATTGTACTACTTATACTGCCATAGACATTGCTTTGAGCTATCCATTTCTCGACGGTCTGCGGCCGCATCAGACTTGTTTGCAGGCTAGTCGTGAAAACTATCCCGATAAGACATACCAATAAAATGACAGAGAAGATAAAGACTAGACCCCGGCGCACCCATAACATGTTCCCTATTGTAGACCTCTCACTTCCCTTCACAAAACCGGTATACTAAAGCTATGAGTGATAGTATTTTCACGAGAATAATTAGAGGAGAGATTCCTTCCTATAAGGTATATGAGGATGATAAAACTCTGGCCTTTTTAGATATTCACCCGAAACAGCCTGGACACACATTGGTTATACCGAAAATCCAAGTAGAGTTTATATGGGATCTAGAAGATGTTGACTACGACGCTCTCATGAAAACAGTTAAAAAAGTGGGCGAACGAATCAAAGCAGTACTGCAACCACCATATGTCGGTATGCTGGTTATGGGTATTGATGTGCCTCATGCGCATGTACATGTATACCCTTTCTCTACTCTTGAAGAATCTCAATCTGTTCCGGATCAAAGTAAGGAGCCCGATCATAACTCCTTGCAAATTATGGTAAAAAAGCTTAAGTTTTAGTTGTATAATAACTTCTTAAAATGATATTTCTATATTCAGTTTTCTTTGGTGCCGGTGTCGCTGCTTTTACGTATACCAGAATGGGTCGACGAACTGGATACAGTAACACCCAGAGCATAACAGTTATTGTTGGCCTCGTTTTTATCCTTGCAACTGTCTTTTTTTGGACAATACTGGCTACCTTGCATCTGTAAATGGCCACTTCATATTGCTTAGCAAGTTAATTATGATATCATACGGCCATGGACGAGCGGGGGTTGGGGAAACAACTACAAGCTGCCAGGCTGGCGGCAGGTCTAACACAGCAGCAACTTTGCCACCGCGCTAATCTAAGTTTCTCTACTCTTACAAAGATTGAAAGAGGTGCCATTAAGGCCCCCTCAATTTTTACCATACGTGCTATTGCCGGAGCCCTCGGGGTTAGTCTTGACGATTTAGTTGGCCATCGACTGATGTCCCTAAAAACCAAAGGAGGGGCACGCTTTATCTATTTTGACGTTAATGGTTGTCTTATCTATTTTTGGCAACATGCTTTTGATAAATTAGCTGCAGATACGGGGGTTGGTACAGAAGCCATTGAATCAGCCTTTTGGCGATATAACGATGAAGTGTGCCGAGGCGACCTCAGCGTCGATGAGTTCAATAGAAAACTCGCTAAACAAATTGGTGTTCCAAGCGTCGATTGGCTAGATTACTATTTAGAAAGCGTTGAGCCCATTCACGAGATGCAGCAACTGCTAGTACAAGCGAGTGAACGTTATCAGGTGGGTCTGCTGACAAACACCATGCCTGGACTAGTAGAGAGTATGTTAGAGAATAAACAGTTGCCAGTGCTGCACTATGGTGCAATAGTTGATTCTTCTCAAGTTGGTGCTATCAAACCCGAGAAAAAGATATATGAAATAGCTCAACAAAGAACAGGTTGCCCTAGCGATGAAATTTTGCTCATTGACGACAATAATGCCAATTTAGTAGCTGCCAGCCACTTCGGTTGGCACGTGCTATGGTTTGACGATTCCCGTCTTAGCGAGTCCATTAAACGGGTGGCCGAAGCCCTGGAGCCAACAGCTTAACTAAAGCGATTGACCTCCGCTTTAATGCTCTCCAGAGTAATTCTTGCCTCAGAAAGCTGTTTCTTAGTCTCCTCAATGATATTGTTTGGCGCATGTTCCATATATGCCTTGTTGGCAAGTCGGTTTTCCAGGTTTTGTATAACCTTTTCTTGCTCTGTTTGTTTAACCTGAAGCTCGCGGACGAAGGTATACCCTTTGGCTTTGGGAATATTTAGCCAAACGTGCTCATGGCCAGTCAGATGAATATACTCGAAGGCCTCTTCGCTGGGGGTAACACTCTCTAGATGAGCTAGATGAGCTATAACAGATCCGTGAGCGGCTAATAAAGGGTCGTTTTTATGGTGGAGTTTTGCATTGCGTACGTTTAGAGATTTGGTAATAAGACGAGCTTCGACGACTATTTTTTGTATTTTTTCAAACAGTACGCCCTTATCTTTATCGGCTTTGAGTGGTTTATGTAAAACTTGAGCAGCCAACAAACTATTTGTGCCAGGTGGGAGTGTTTGCCAAATTGTTTCCGTAACAAATGGGGCAAAAGGATGTGCTAAGACGAGAATAGACTGGAGGAGATGAGCAAGTAGTGGCCTATTGGGCGATACTTTGCTGGCTTCAATATACCAATCGGCCAGATCATTCCATATAAACCGATAGAGCTTAGCATAGGCTTCGCTGAACTTGTAATTGTCTAAATCCTTGTTAATTCCCTGTTGCGCTAAAGCTAATTGATAAACTATCCAGTGGTCTGCTGGCGTGGTTGGGATGGGTGTAGTCGTGGACCAGCGATTGCCCAGAACTGTTTCTATGTAACGTGCGATATTCCAGATTTTATTGCAGAAGTTACGATTAGCTTCCACCTTTCCCCTGCCCCAGTTTTGATCATTACCAGGACTGACGTTCATGATAAGAGCCATTCTCAAGGCATCGGCACCGTAATGATCAATTATTTCTTGTGGCTCTATGATAGACTCTGGCCGGCTCTTACTCATCTTTTTTCCATCTTCTGCTCTAATTAATCCATGCAGGTAGACATCTTTAAACGGAATTTGCCCGGTCATATAAGTAGTAGCCAGAACCATGCGAGCTACCCAGAAGAAGAGAATGTCCCAACCAGTTTCCATAACGTTTGTAGGATGATATGCCTGAAAATCTGGACTACGTTTGAGTAACTCTGACAAAGAAAGCGTATAATCAGCAGCCAGATCCTGGTCGATAAGTGTACTCCACGTCCAGAGAGCCGAACTGAACCAGGTATCAAGTGTGTCAGGGTCTTGCTTCCATTCATGCCAGCCTTCGTTTTTATCTGTTGGCGGCTGAACACCGACATAGGTCTCCTCTCGACCATCGGTATTGGTTCGATACCAAACGGGTATACGGTGTCCCCACCAGATTTGTCGGCTAATGCACCAGTCGCGCAAGTTATCTATCCAATTAAAGTAAACTTTCTCGAAGCGTTTCGGAATAAGATTGATATCCTCGTCACGAATAACATGCTGCAGAACGGTTTTTAATGATTGGTTTTCACCTTTCCACATGACGACAGGCTTATTAACATCAACAAACCACTGCAGGCGTATCTGTGGTTCAATAACTCCCCTACCCCGTTCGTTAATGGCTACGTGGTGAACGTATTTGTTGTCGACGTTCACCAGTAGTCCTTTCTCAGTTAATTTCTTAACAATTTGTGAACGGGCTTTGTCTATACTCATACCGGCAAACTCACCAGCTATAGGTAGAAGGTTCCCGTGAAGGTCGATGATTTGTTCTTTATCGAGGTTATGTCGCTCAGCAATGTCGAAATCCACCAGACTGTGCGCAGGCGTAATGGTCATAACACCAGTGCCGAATTTCGGGTCAACTGCCTCATCTTTAATAATAGTGGCGATTATGGGGCCGTTAATCCATTCCACTTCCAGAGTATCGCCGTGCTTATACTGGGCGTACCGTTTGTCCTGAGGATGCATAACGACGTATTTATCTCTAAATTTGGTTTCTGGACGTGCGGTACCTATTTCAAATGGTCCGTAACGGAAAGTGTAGAAAGTTCCTTTTTCTTCGACGTACATCACCTCGTCGTCGGAAACGTTAGTTTCAAGCTGTGGATCCCAGTTTACGATGCGATTACCTCGGTAAATGAGCCCGTCATTGTACATCTTAACGAAGGTTTCATTGACGCAGCGATTAAGTGCATCATCCAGCGTATAACGTAGCCTGGTCCAATCGGCGCTGGCTCCCATTATTCTCATCTGTTTTAGCATTGTATCCCGGCTGTTGCCAACAAATGTGCGGGTCCGGCGGAGAAATTCCTCTCTTCCGATGGCGTGCTTATTAGTTCCTTCTTCCATGAGCTGCCTTTCAATGATGGCATTAACAGGGAGGGCGGCGTGATCAGTTCCAGGTAGCCACAGTGCGTCTTTCCCCTGCTGCCGAGCATGTCGTATCAGGATGTCCTGTAAAGTAATAAAAAGAGCATGGCCAAGAGAAAGTGTGCCGGTTTCATTCGGAGGTGGCATACTGATGGCATAATGCTTTTTTTGACTGCTGGGGTCAGCTGTGAAAACGCCGCTTTTTTCCCACAGAGCGTAGATATCTGCTTCATAGAGCTTGGCCTCGTACTGCTTCGGTAACTTCATGGTACGTAATATACTATCACCTCTTAAACTCTCCAAGAGCCACCCCTAAGGCTACTTCACATTGATAGGTTTGGAACGACACCTAACAAATACGGATCAGCCGGAGCTTGGTTAGTCTGAGCAGTAAAATAGCCCAGGCTCGCTACCATAACAGCATTATCCGTGCAGAGCAAGGGGTCAGGGTAAATAAGCGGGGAAGGTAATATGCTCTGCAGCTGTTGTCGAAGTTCTCTGTTTGCAGCTACTCCACCAGCGAGCACAATACTATTGGGGCAGTACATCTCATACGCCTTTTTGACTTTGGAGACGACTATCTCAACTGCTGTTCTCTGAAAGCTGGCAGCAATATTGCTCTTCTGAGCTACGGAGAGCCGCTCTGGCAGCTTAATGGAAGGGAAAGTATAGTTTTCCCCGACTTCGGCCTGGGCTTGCCTTAAAACAGCCGTTTTAAGGCCTGAAAAGCTGAAGTCAAATTGTCCCACTCGTGGTTTTGGCAGGGAGAAGGCAGCGGCATCCCCCTTTATTGCTGCTTGGGCAATAGCAGGACCCCCGGGGTAGGGCAAACCGAGCATTTTAGCTACTTTATCAAAGGCTTCGCCGAGAGCATCATCGAGGGTTTGTCCAAGAAGCTGGTAATCATTGTGGTCATAAAAAAGAACAAGCTGGGTGTGACCACCAGACACAATCGCGGCAAGCAAGGGCCAGGCTGGTTTCTTATCTGGCAGCGATAATCCTGGTAGGGAAGAATCGGTGATAAAATTGGCATAGACATGAGCGGTGACATGATTAACTGCGTACAGTGGTTTCGTATGTGCTATGGCCAGGGTGCGGGCAGTAAGCACGCCTATGAGGAGGCTGCCCTCCAAACCAGGGCCGTAGGTAACAGCGATAGCGTCTATTTGCTCCCAAGTGCAGTTGGCTGTATCCAGCGCTTCATGAATAACTGGCAAGATAACTTCTATGTGGTTACGGGCGGCAATTTCTGGTACAACACCACCGTATCTTGCGTGCAGTGATAGGCTGGAAGCTACCACATTGCTATGCAGGTAATAGCCGTCTTCTACGATAGCCGCAGCTGTCTCGTCACAGCTAGTTTCTATGCCTAGTATGATCATGGTCCTTAGCATACCACCTTGCCAAACGACACATGAGCGAAGAGAGCTAGAGCAAATACACAATGCGTTTTATACTGAAAGCCAATGGCTTTTCGTAAACTTATAAAAGCATTTATACCTAATAGGCTGTTCTCGGTCATTGAGCCATACGGCCACTTGGGGGAGGCTGTTTTTCTGCAGAGCATCAATAGTTTTCCGGCTCGTGGGCTCAAAGTTATTGGAGTTACTGGTACCAACGGTAAAACGACCACCAGCTTTTTTATTCATAGCATGCTTGAGAAAGCCGGTTATCAGGTTGGTCTGATGAGCACTATAGGATACGGCGTAGGAACGAATATTACACCCCAGGTTCACCACATGACCAACGTAAGTGTACCTGAAATGATAGGAAGGCTTAAAGAAATGAAACAGCAGGAAATGGAATGGCTAGTGCTGGAAACCACCTCACATGCCCTGGCACAATATAGAGTATGGGGTATTCCGTATTCCATAGCAGTAATGACGAATGTGACTCATGAACATTTGGATTATCACCGGACATTTAAGCGTTACGTCAACGCCAAGCGGAAGTTATTTCAAATGGCTGACCGTAATAGAGGAGGTCTGAGGACTGGCATCATTAATGCTGATGATGCCAGTGCTAAATTATTTGCCAGTGATATCTCTCATCCGTTAATGTACGGCGTGAAGGAAGGTGAGCTTCGAGCAACTCAAGTTGAATTATCACCGAGCGGTGTTCGCTATAAAGCTCAGTACAAAGGAGAGACCTACGATATAAGCTGTCACATACCGGGAGAATTTAATGTCTATAATTCACTGGCAGCAGTGGGTGTTGGTATCAGTCTCGGGCTGAGCAAAGAACAGATAGAGCGAGGCATTCAAGCACTTAACCACGTGGAAGGGAGAATGACGCACATTGACGAAGGCCAAAAATTCGATGTTATCGTTGACTTTGCGCATACCCCGGACAGCTTCGAAAAGCTACTAAAAAATTTTCGACCAATAGTACGAGGAAGGCTTGTTGCTCTATTTGGAACTCCGGGGCGTCGTGACCAATCAAAGGGAGCAATCCAAGGAGAAATAGCAGGTCGATACTGTGATGAAGTGATAGTTACCGAAGAGGACGACAGAGATGTCGATGGTCAGACTCTCATGGATTCAGTGGCAAAAGGAGCCGAGAAGGCTGGTAAAACAAGAGAGAAAGATCTGTTTTTGGTCCATGACCGGACCAAGGCTATAGAATTTGCTCTTAGTAGGGCCCAGGCGGGGGATACGGTGCTGCTGCTGGGGAAGGGTCATGAGAAGACAATCGAGCGAGCAGATGGTGAACATCCTTGGAACGAGATTGAATTAACCCACAAAATATTAAAGAGATTCAGGACTTGACGCTTTTCTAGCACTCAGGTATAGTGAGTGCCAGCAGCAGGTGTTTAGCGCGAGAAAACAGCTGCAATTGCAAATGACTAAAAAGCGAAATAAGGAGGTTCAGTATTCCTATGAGTACACCACTACGTCCCTTGGGGGATTACATTGTGGCCGTCAGTGAAGAAGCAGAAGCCAAGACGGCCAGCGGTCTGTATTTACCAGACAAGGCCCAAGAAAAACCGAAGATTGCCAAAGTTGTAGCAACCGGCCCCTCGGCTAAGCAGGTAAAAATCGGCAATCGCATTGTATATAAAAGCTATAGCACAACAGATGTCAAAGTGGCTGACATTGAATACGTATTGGTAAAAGAAGAAGACGTACTCGCTACCGTACAATAATAAGGAGGAAATTAATGGGAAAGAAAGTTTTTTATGATGATGATGCCCGCAAGCGGGTACTCGGTGGAGCTGAAATACTGTATAACGCAGTAAAAACAACTATGGGACCGAAAGGGCGTAATGTTGTTATAAGTAAGACCTACGGCACCCCGACTGTTACTCATGATGGAGTAACGGTAGCCAAAGGTATGGATCTCGATGACGTCGACGATGAAACGCTTGGACAAAAAGTCGGTGCCGAACTTATTAAACAAGCTGCCGGTAAAATGAACGATTTAGCAGGAGATGGCACAACGACTGTCACTGTTTTGACGTACCATATGCTCTATGAGGCCAATAAGCTGATTGCTGCTGGTCATAACCCGATGCTTTTGAGGCGAGGCTTGGAGTCTGCGAGCGAGGAAACAATCCAGAAACTGAACAGTTTCTCGGAAGACATTCAAGGTAAAAAGAGTCGGGTTGCTGAAGTAGCAACAATATCAGCGGGTGACCAGGAAATCGGTACTTTGATTGCGGATGTTATTGAAAAAGTCGGTAAAGATGGCGTGGTAACAGTTGAAGAAGGGCAAGGACTGAAGCTTGAAAGCGAAGTAGTCGAAGGCTTCACTTTTGACCGTGGCTTCGTGAGTCCATATATGGTTACCGATACTGCTCGTATGGAGGCGGTATATGATAAAGCGGCCATTGTTATTACGGATAAAAAAATATCCAGCATCCAGGAGTTCCTGCCGCTACTGGAAAAACTAGCTCAAGCAGGGAAGAAGGATCTTGTCTTAATTGCAGAAGACGTAGAAGGCGAAGCACTGGGGACGCTTATTTTAAACAGACTGAAAGGTGTCTTCAACACTGTGGCTATTAAAGCCCCGGCTTTCGGTGACCGTCGCAAGGACATCTTAAACGACATTGCTATTTTAACTGGAGCCGATGTTATAACTGAAGATAGGGGCATGACCTTTGAAAACGTCGACATAGATGTCGTTGGTTCAGCTCGTCGGATTATTGTCAACAAGGATGAGACGACCATTATTGAGGGTGGAGGAAGTGCGAGTGAAGTATCGGCTCGCATTAACCAGATTAATGCGCAAATTGAACAGGCTACCAGTGAGTATGATAAGGAGAATTTAGAAAAAAGACGGGCTGCTCTATCTGGCAAAGTTGCGGTCATTAAAGTAGGTGGCGCCAGCGAGACCGAGATCGAAGAAAAGAAATTCCGAGTAGATGATGCTGTTCATGCCGTAAAAGCGGCTCTTGAGGAAGGCATAGTGCCAGGGGGCGGCGTTACTCTCATTAACCTTACAACGGTGGCAACAGTGAACGATGAAGATGATTCAATTGCAGCTGGCCGGCAGCTGTTCATAAAAGCTCTAGAACAGCCATTTCGCATTTTGCTTAGCAATGCCGGGCTTAATGCCGATGAGTGGCTACCAAAGGTTAAGACCGGTAAGGCTGGCCAGGGTGTCAACCTTAATGCGCCAGGAAAACTTGTTGATCTGAAAACAAACGGTATTGTCGACCCAACTCGGGTTACAAAAGAAGCTATTCAAAGTGCTGTCTCGATTGCCGGTACGGCAATGACGATGGGTGCATTGGTAGTTGATGTACCGAAAGATGAGAAAGCTGACCCAGCCGCTGCCATGGGGGGCGGTATGGGTGGCATGATGTAATCCTTTAGACTTCAGGCTGCTGGGTAAAATAATTGATCTCGTTGACAATATCTAGTAGCGCTTGAGCCCGCATTTTGTCTTCGTCGATTGTCTGAGCGATTTGATAAGCTTTGGCGATAAGAGCGTCATTGTCGCTGGCTTGAATGATCATCATCAGGGTCTTGAAATGTTCACTTGGCGCTTGGTCAAGCTTGTCAATAAGGGGAAACAGTTCTTCAAGTGCCTTCTTTTTGATGTCAATAAGGTCTTCATTTGTAGCATCAACCAGTTTATTATCCTCTTTCGGTGGCTGCACTGCTGGATTAAAAGTCGAAGGATCCTTGCTGCTCAACGGTTTCGGAAAACCACCAGCCGGGGATATAACTTCATCCTTACTTCCGTTAGTATGATCATGATCAAGAGCAGTACCAGGATGCTGCCAATGCGGAGCATCTTTTACTGACGGTGCATCGGGTGGATCACTAGCCGCAGCCACGCTGTTAATATCAGACTGTGGCTGAGTACCGTTTTGGTATTGGTAGTTGTTTGCTAGATCGTTTTGATCGCTTTGCTGCTGCTGATTATTATCTTGGTGCCCAAACATAATCCCCCCCCTAAATAATGAGCTAGTACCTTCTTTAGGTTATACTATATACATTGGGCATTAAAAACAAGAGGGAGTTCCATTCAAAAGATCATGCTCGATGACATTAAACGTATTCATCAACTAGATGTACAGGATGCACTCGGGATAGCCCAGAAACAGTGGCAACAACTCACATATAATTATACTGTTCATTTACCAAAGTTACCTGATATACGCAATATCGTACTTGCCGGTATGGGTGGTTCGGCTTTGCCAGCAGTTTTCTTGCGCTCCTGGCCCCATGTCTTGCTTCCTTTTGAAATTGTCAGGGACTACAGCTTACCGTTTTACGTTAATGAGCACACCCTCTTTATTTCTTCCAGCTATTCCGGCAATACCGAAGAAACACTCTCAGCCCTAGCTGATGCGGAAGAACGTCATGCCCAAATTATTGTGCTCAGTGCCGGTGGAAAACTTGTTGAGCGCGCGAAAGTTGTCAATTATCCTTTATATCTTATTCCTCAGGGAATTCAACCACGGATGTCGTCCTTCTATTTTCTGGCTGCTCTTATTCAAATACTAGAACCGCTTGGGGTTATTCCAGCTGGTAGCAGGCAGGAGCTCGAAGCTGCAGCAATGTGGCTAAAAGAACAGACTCTTCCTTGGGAAGCAGTCATACCAACAAAAAACAATCCTGCCAAAGAACTAGCCTTAGAACTCTTTGGTAAATCTATAGTGGTATATAGTGGCCCCAAAATGTTTCCGGCAGCCAATAAATGGAAAATTTGTATGAACGAGAATGCTAAAAATGTAGCCTGGGTAAACCAATATCCTGAGTTTAACCATAATGAATTTGTTGGGTGGTCGAGCCATCCCACAGAAAAGCCGTATGCTGTTGTTGAAATTCGTTCAGATTTGGAAAACGATCAAGTGCAGAAGCGTTTTACTATAAGCGAACGTCTTTTGTCTGGTCGTCGACCAGCGCCGGAGGTGGTAGTGCCTGTGGGGGATAGTATTTTGAAGCAACTACTTTGGACATCCAACTTTGGAGATTTCGTCAGCCTTTACGTAGCACTACTAAACGGACTTAATCCTTCACCTGTAGAACTGGTAGAAAAGCTCAAACAGCTTCTCTAAAAGATACTGTACATGCTTACGGTATAATTAGGTTATGGTTATGTGGTGGCGTTCCGTACGCACGCAATTTCTCATAGCGCTGTTATTAGCAAGTGCGGTCAGTGTCAGTTTGTTCATGTATGGAGCGCTTGATAATCATAGCTTTCGAGAATTTAGCTATCTGCCCTTTAACCTCGTGCTAGCCTGGCTGCCGTTTATCTTCGCTATCCGTTTGACTTATGTCTTAAAAAATAAGTTATGGTCGAGTTGGGAAGGATTAGCCATGAGCACATTGTGGCTGATCTTTCTCCCGAATAGTTTCTACATGATCAGTGATTTTATTCATCTGCAAGCTATCGGTAACAATACTATCATGTATGACACCTTGCTATTTACTGTTTTTATCTCAACTGGCGTAGCGCTCGGTTTTACTAGCTTATATCTCGTGCATAATCAGCTTTACCGTCGTCTGACCGCATATGAGGCGCACATCTGGGCAGCAGCGACATTGCTTATCTCCAGTTGTGCTATTTACCTAGGACGAGACCTTCGGTGGAACAGCTGGGATATTATTACCAACCCTGGGGGGTTGCTCTTCGATATAGCCGATAGCATTGAACATCCGTCTGCTCATCCACAGATGGTTATGACCATTATTGTGTTTTTTATCGTGCTATGCACAATGTATGGTTTGCTCTATTGTGGCGCCACCGTATTGAGGAAAAATATAACTCCAACCAGGCAGGTTCGCTATCTAGCCTTATTTAATAGCAAGCGCCGCGGCGGAGACCCCCTGCACCACCCACTATTAAAAGAGCATCTTGTTTTTCTAGGCTACTGTCATATACCGGGACAGCTTAAAAAAGATAGTTATAAAGAGGAGCTTGTGGCCGGTACGGGTGATGTTGTCGGTGAGCTTTACATGCTCAAAGACCTTCACATATTGCCGCAACTGGATGACTATGCGGCCGGTAGCCCTGCTCAAAAAAAGGGCTTGAGACGTATACTGGTTGAACTCAATCGGCCGAGAGTTCTTGCATGGGTATACTTTTCTGATGTGCCTCAAGAAAGTCAAATGAACTTAGCCCAACATAGAATTGACAATCAACCAACACCAAGAGTAAAATTTTATTAAAAATATATAAAATTGACAAAATATTTATATAAACAAAAAAGAAATAGCATAATATTTTGGAAAATACATACAAAATATACAAAAAGTTATTAACTACAAGCTTGGAAAAGAATGCCTCACGGTTACTTCAAATTGGTACACTACCAGGAGGCGATATGTCATGAACGAAACTACAAAGAAAATCGATACGCTTCTTCAGGCGTTAGAATATGTCAAAGAGTTTGATGGAAAAGTCATTGTCATTAAATATGGTGGTAGTGTCATAGAGAACAAACAACTTCAGGCCTCAGTATTTCAGGATATAAGCCTTTTAAGTAGATTGGGGCTACAGATTGTTATTGTTCACGGCGGCGGCCCGGCTATTAATCAAGCCCTGAAGGAGCGGGGTATTGTCAGCAAGGCAATTGATGGCCTTAGAGTAACGGATGAACAAATACTGAGGGTGGTCATTGAGTCTCTTAAGCGTATAAATAAAGATTGCGTCAAGGGCCTCATTAAGGCCGGTGTTCGAGCAGAAGACTACACAAGAAACATGTTGATTGCTAAACAGCGTGATCCAAGGCTTGGCTATGTTGGCGACATAGTGAAACTTAATACAGATGTACTTATAAAGGCACTTGCTTATGGGATTGTGCCAGTAGTGTCTTGTTGGGGTACAGACGGGGCAGGACAAATGTATAACATTAATGCCGACACAGCCGCAATGCATGTTGCTGAAGCATTGAAGGCGGAAAAACTCACTATTCTCACCAATATCCATGGTGTGCTTGACGGAAAAGGAAGAAGACTGGCACATATAAAAGTTCGGGATATTCCTGCTTATATCGAGCATGATGTTATCTACGGTGGTATGATCCCAAAGGTTCAGGCTTGTGCAGAGGCAGTAACACACGGGGTGAAAAAAGCTCATCTTATCGATGGGACAATTCCAAGAGCTCTGCTTTTAGAGATTTTTACAGAAGAAGGAGTCGGCACAGAGGTTGTTTTATGAATGTTAATCAGCTTCAAGAGATCGACAACCAGCATATTATGTCAACCTATTCACGACGACCGTTACTTATCGAGAAAGGAAAGGGGTGCTATGTCTTTGACGAAACCGGTAAAAAATATTTGGATTTCGTAAGTGGCATTGCTACCTGCAGTGTCGGTCACGCTAATCCTACCGTAGTACGGGCTATTACTGAACAGGCTAAAAAATTAATTAGCGTCTCAAATCTTTATTATACCGAGCCGCCTATTCAGTTAGCGTTGACGCTCTCTCGCCTTAGTGGTTTAAAGAAGGTATTTTTTTGCCACAGTGGCACCGAAGCCAACGAAGCAGCAATTAAGTTAGCGAAGAAAGTAACGGGCAAGAGCGAATTTATTGCATTTACTGAAGCCTTTCATGGCCGAACAACCGGTAGCCTGGCACTTACCCATAATGAAAAATATCGGCAACCGTTTCTGCCCCTTGCTCCTACAGTACGGTTCGCTCAATACAATAATGCAGAGAGTCTTGAGTCGCTTGTTTCAGACAATATAGCGGCAGTGATAGTCGAGCCAATTGAAGGAGAAGCCGGCGTTATTGTTCCTGATGAAGGTTTTCTGACAGCTGTCAGACAGATTTGTGATCGGCATAAGATTTTAATGATTGTCGATGAAGTGCAAACCGGACTTGGTCGTACAGGGAACTTTTTTGCCTATCAGGCAGAAGGCATTCGCCCGGATATTGTTACTATTGCTAAGGGGCTTGCAAATGGACTACCTATTGGTGCCTGTTTGTCTGACTATAGCCTGGATATTGGTGAGCATGGTTCGACGCTTGGAGGAAATAGCTTATCAACTGCCGCTGCGTTGGCAACTATTGGCTACATTGAGAAGCATAGACTTATAGATAATGCAGCTAAGACGGGCACATACTTGATGAAACGCCTGGCCTGTCTTTCAAAACAAGGTTCAATCTTAGAAGCAGTGCGAGGTAAGGGACTAATGATCGGTGTTACATTAAAGCGTCCGATAGCTAATCAGATTGTAGCCGGCTGCCAAAACGCCGGTTTGCTCTGCAATGCGCCGACACCGAATGTTATTCGGCTATTGCCACCACTTATAGTGAAGCGACAGCAAGCCGATGAGTGCGTAGAAATTTTAACAAAAGAGCTGCAGCCATGAAGACAGTGGGTATAATCGGCGCAAGCGGATTTACCGGACACCTGCTCAGTCAGCTCATTGACCAGCATCCTAGTGTGGAGTTAAAGGTTCGCAATAGCAGCCATTACAAGGGACAGAAGGTTAAGATATTGTACCCAAGCTATAAAGGCGACGCGGCGTATAGCGGCTATTCCCTTCGGGAAATAGCTACTCTCGGTCTGGATCTTATTTTTCTAGCGCTTCCTCACAAGCAATCAATGGACATTATTGCCAAACTGGAACCAACAGGTGTGAAATTAATTGATCTCAGTGCGGACCACAGATTTCAAGACCCGACAATGTATAAACGTATATACGGGAAGACACTACTGGCTACAAAACGGCAATGGATCTATGGGTTGCCGGAACTGTTTCGAGAAGATATCAAGAAAGCAAACGCAGTGGCGCTCCCCGGATGCTATGCGACTGCGGCTATTCTTGCCGTCTATCCTTTACAAAAAGATATCATTCACTGCATCTTCGACTGTGTCAGTGGTTGGTCAGGAGCTGGCCGTGACAGCCAATATGCGAAGGATAGAAATTTGTTGAAGGATAATCTCATTGCTTACAGCCTTGTCAAACATCGCCACAAGTACGAAATTGAACAATTTCTTGGCAATAATATAAGTTTCACGCCACACGTATTTAGTGCCATCGAGGGTCTTATGTGCACGGCACATATCCTTATGCCAAATATGTCGGCCGAAGAGATAAAAACCCGATACAAAAAACAGTACCAAGACGAGCCGTTTACTATTATTACCGAAAAAGTACCGGATATACAAAGTACAGTCGGTACAAATATCTGTCAAATTGGCGGATTTGAGACAGACGAAGCCGGTCAATTGGTAGTGGTGGCCACCTTAGACAATCTGATAAAAGGAGCTGCCGGCCAAGCAGTGCAGAATATGAACTTGATGTTTGGTTTTGACGAAACAACTGGTCTGCAGTCATCTGTTACACTGAAAGTATGAAACAAGAGCTGGAAAACAGCATAACAAAAACGTGCCGAGAGTTGTTCCATCAACCAGTGGAGGTTAATCTTACTAGGCCAGACAACCAGTTCGGTGATTACTCAACTAACATTGCCCTACTGCTTGCTAGCCGCATCAATCAGACTTCTCTCTCGATTGCAGACCAACTTGTCAAGGTGTTAAAGGAATCTCTCGCTGTGACGGTTAGCCAGATAGAAATAGCCGGTCCAGGCTTTATTAATCTCCGACTTCGCAACGAAGCCTTACTAATGGGTCTCAATCAAGAACCGGCCAAGACTCGAAAGAGGAAAGTAGTAGTTGCTGAGTACTCAGACCCCAACCCGTTCAAGGTTCTGCATGTCGGCCACTTGTACACCACAATTGTTGGGGATAGCATTGCGCGGTTGTTGGAAGTCACTGGTGCCACAGTGCATCGATTAAATTACGGGGGAGATGTTGGCTTGCATGTCGGCAAGACCATGTGGGCCGTAATAGATAATATCGGTGGTGAAAAACCAGATGCGTTGAAAAATATTCCAGAGGCTGATCGGCTCACCTGGCTCAGTGAACGTTACGTAGCTGGCAACTTGGCATATGAAGAAAATGAGCAGGCGAAACAGGCAATTACTCTTTGTAATAAACGGGTGTATGAGCTATACCAGAATGATGACCGCAACTCGCCATTTGCTCAGATATACTGGATGTGCCGAGACTGGAGCTATAGGGGTTTTGAAAAGCTATATGAAGAACTGCAAATTGTGCCATTTGAGCGATTTATTTCTGAAAGCGAAGTCGTAGAACCCGGACTTGAGTTAGTTGAAAGGGGCCTTGCGGAAGGAACGCTCGAGCGCTCTGAAGGTGCCGTTATTTTCAAAGCAGCAGATGGCGAGGATATCCATACACGAGTTTTCTTAAATTCCGAAGGGCTACCAACTTATGAAGCTAAGGAGCTTGGTTTGACGAGTCTAAAATGGCAAGAGTATAACTTTGATGAAAGCATCATGATTACTGCCAATGACATTGTTGCTTATATGAAGGTAGTGCTGACAGTAGCGGCGGTTTTCTACCCGGAGAGTGTTAATCGCACCAAACATTTAACCCACGGTATGGTGAGATTGCCGGGTGGACAGAAAATGAGTAGTCGCCGCGGCAATGTTCTGGAGGCCCGAGATATCTTAACGGCAGTTGATCAGGCCAACCGAACAGTTACAGGTAGTTATAATCGAGAGAGCACCCTAGCTGCTGTCAAGTATGGGTTTTTAAAGCACCGCCTCGGTGGAGATATTATCTATGACCCAAAGGAGTTAGCGGCAATTGAAGGCAATAGCGGGCCGTATATCCAATACGCATATGCCCGAGCTTGCTCTATTATCCGTAAGGCTACTCAATCAACAGCGTCTTTAAAAGTGACTGCTGATCTGCAATTCCAGGAACGCTCACTATTATGGAAGATAACTGAATATAAAGAAGTCATCGATCTGGCGGCGTCGGAACTAGCTCCGCACCATATTTGTAACTATCTTTACGAATTGGCGCAAGTTTTTAATAGATTTTATGAGCAAAACCGGGTAGTCGGCGATGAACGAGAAGCTACCCGTTTACTGCTGGTAAAACACTATGCAGAAACCTTGCAGAAAGGGCTTGGCGTACTTGGCATAACAGCGCCGGAGCGTTTGTGAAAGCTGCAAATTATGGAATTGAGTGATGCAGAATGGAAAAAGGAGCTAACACCCCAACAGTACTACATACTTCGGGAAAAAGGCACCGAGCGGCCTTTTAGCGGCACACTGCTGCCCGAAGACAGAGAAGGTAATTTTGTCTGCGCTGGTTGTGGCACTGTTCTTTTTTCGCATGAGGCAAGGTACGAATCAGACATAAACAGCCTGAAAGGGTGGCCTAACTTCTCTGCCGCGGTTAGAAATAATGTAGTCCGTTTGCAAGACGACAACACACTTGGAATGCACCGCACCGAAGTTATCTGTGCAAATTGTGGTGGTCACCTAGGTCACCTGTTTGATGATAGTTCTTCACCAAGCGGTAAACACTATTGTATTAATTCAGCTGCTCTCAGTTTTCGTAAGGTTAATACAGACTGACCGATTGGGCGTATTTGGTTCCCCAAATAGCCATCTGTTTGAGTATAGGAAGTAGGTCGTGACCCTTTTTAGTAAGCGTGTATTCAATGCGAGGCGGTGCTTCGGCATAACATTGTTTCGTAATAATGCCATGGTCTTCCAGGTCGTCCAGGCGTCGAGATAAGGTCCGGGGGTTAATGATACTGATTGATCGCTCGAGTTCACAAAAACGTTTCGGGCCACTAAAAAGATCGTGCAAAATCAGCGCTGTCCATTTACTGCCAATAATTTCCATAGCGCTTGAAATACAATCGCTGTCAGGATCAAATGGAGAAGGTGGATACTTCATAACTTTACTACTTCATAACTTTACAAAGTATAGTATTATCTCTATACTAATACTATAAAAAGTATACCATAGGAGGAAATAAGTAGATGAAGCTTCAAATAATTGTCGGATCAACCAGGCCTAATCGTGTAAGCTTAAATGTAGCTAAATGGGTGGCGGCAGCGGCCAAAGAACTTCCTGAAACTACTGTTGAGGTGGTAGATCTTGCTACCTACGATTTACCATTCCTGGATGAGCCGATGTCACCACAGCTTAATTCAAACCGCAATCCAAACCCTAATGCCAAAAAATTTCTGAACAAAGTTGCTGAAGGGGATGCTTATATACTAGTAACACCGGAATACAATCGTTCATACTCAGCTGTGCTCAAAAATGCCTTAGACTACATCGATTTTCAACTTGAAAAAAAGCCCGTTGCATTGGTAGCCCACGGATCCACCGGCGGAGCTCAAGCCGTCGCCCATTTGCGAGGAGTCCTGGCGGGGCTAAAGAGCTTTACGACGCCAACAGCAACATTCTTGATAGGCAGAGCGGGGGAGTTAATTAACGATTCTGGGGAACTTAACGAAGAGGCTCGCTCCAATCCGTTCAGTCCGCAGGTGGCTCTTAAAGCTACACTGGAAGAGCTCAAATGGTACAGCGATACGCTTAGTGCTGCCAGAGCACGATAATATTTTTCTCTTAAATCACTTGTATAATGACGTTATGGTAGAGAAACCAAGCATGCCAACAAGACTGGTGTGGATGGATCTGGAAATGACAGGACTTGATCCCGAGAGCGACCTCATTTTGGAGGTCGCAATGGAAATAACAGATTTTAACTTCACAACCCTTGCAAGTTATGAAGCTCGCGTAAATCAACCAAAGCAGTCTGTTTTAGAGTACATGCAACGCAATGTTTGGTGGGCAAACTATCCGCAGCTTCGAGAAGAATTCTTGGCGGGTCTAGACAAGGCAAAACCTTCTCAAGTGGTTGCTCATGAGCTCGCCGGCCTAATTAACGAACACTGTGGACAAGATCCGGCAATCATAGCAGGCAATAGTATTCATAGTGACCGTAAGTTCATTAAACGTTATTGGCCTGAAGTTGATTTGAAATTACATTACCGCATGCTTGATGTTAGTGCCTGGAAGGTATTAATGCAGGGAAAGTATGGTGTACAGTTTAAAAAAAAGGAGGTCCACCACGCCTTTGATGACATACAGGCTTCAATTGCCGAGTTGCAGTACTACTTGGAGTGGTTCAAGCATGGATCAGAAAACAGTTGAAAATTATATCTTGAGCTTACCGAACACGTGGTCAGATTATCCCTTCGGCAAAGAGGTAGTTGTTTATAAAGTAGGTGCCCAACCGGACGGTTCTATGTTTGCTCTCATCGCTAATGATAAACAACCGCTGCGACTTAGCCTACGTTGTGATCCTGAGCTAGCCAAAGTACTAAGAGGTAAGTATGAGGAAATAATGCCTGGATATCGCTTAAGCCCGAAACAGTGGAACACATTGGTATTGTCTGGCCAGTTAACCTGGAGTGAAGTACAAGATCTTATCCAGCATAGCTATCAATTAGCTATAAAGTAATTTAATTAACTGCGGAATTGGCTTCATTAAGTTGCTTAAGCAATAAACCAGTTTGTTTATATTCATTAAGCAGCTCAATATGCCCGTTTTTACCAGTTGTCTGATTATATGCAAAACGAATATCTGCTCGGTAGGTGTTCAGTTCGGTGGTCATAATAGACTGGAAAGTGCTGGGGAAAGTATTAGATGTAACAGCGGCCAACAGCTGACTATCTGTTGTTGTTAACTCTTTCAGACTAATGTCTTTCGGATTAATTTTTTGCTTGTTTAGCAGCAAGTAATTAATGAGTTGGTTTTGTGAACTTGTCACAGTAGCCTGAGTAGTAGCAATAAAGTTATTATAAGTAGGCGGCAAGGCAGCTTGCTCACTGGGGTTTTGCACCACTTCGCTTGTCAGATGAATTAATTCCTGCTGATCCTGTAAGACCGATAAAAACGGTGAAAGATCGAAACTCGTCGATAAGAAGCTATGTAAGATAACAATAAGGAGTAAGCAGACAACAAACCCACCGCCGAGGATACCGAGAAGCTTAGGCAACGAAGTTTCATGAAAGACATCTAAAAAGGAAGTTTTCGGAGGCGAGGGGGGGTTAGTGATAAAGTCGTATGGTTCTGCTGGACCACTTGGTTGAACTTCATCCTGGGGCTTGCTTGTTTGAGGCGATATTGTCGGCGACACTGTCATTCCCGGCAACTCGTGGCGTTCACTGAGGTGTGTCAGGTCATGAGAAATTTGATGCTCGGACAGAGGGTGAGGAGTGGATTGAGCGACCAGTGATGCCTCCGGTGTAAGGTACTGGGTGGCGACCCGTTGTTGCATGTAAGGGCCAATATACTGTTTCAAATTTGCTGGCAGTGTTTGTTGCATATGCTGTGCCATCTGCTGTTGAATATGTGGCGGCACATAGCCACCGGATCTCTGATAATATTGTAAATTCGCTGGCAGCGTTTGCTGCATACGTTTGGCCATTTCTGCTTGAACCCGAGGTGGAATAATAGCGGCTCTGTCTTGTGAAATGTGGGAGGACCTAGGAGGCATAGTCTTCATTAAACCATAAGCGGCAGGTCTCAGTCAGTAGTTTGGAGTTGTTAAAGTCGGTAATTAGACATTATCCTTATGCTAGGCAAGCCGCTCCGTTCACTATAAGCTAGTGGTATGGATGTTCGGGAAGAGATTGTATCTCGCTTATCTATTGAGGATATTATTGGTGAATACGTTACCCTAAAGCGTAGCGGTCGTAACTTCAAAGGCTTAAGTCCGTTTACTAATGAGAAAACACCGAGCTTCACGGTTAGCCCAGAGAAGCAAATCTGGAAAGATTTTAGTTCTGGTAAAGGCGGTTCTGTCTTCGACTTTGTTATGGAAATGGAAGGGATGGACTTCAAAGGAGCTTTGGAGTTGCTAGCTCGCAAAGCAGGTGTTGACCTGGAGCAATATCAGTCTTCGCCAAGACGGAGTGGTCCAGACAAAAAGCGTCTTGAGCAGCTCCTTGAATCAGCTACTAAGTTTTATCAGGTACAGTTTTCAAAACACCGTGAAGCATTGGAATATGTCTTTAAAGTTCGTCACTTCACGAAAGAAACTGCTCTTACTTGGTGTCTCGGATATGCGCCGAATACCGGCCAGGCACTATGTAAATTCTTAATTGACCACGGCTTTAATGAGCGTGAACTAAAACAAGCTGGTGTAGTATCCCAAGCTTACGGTGGCGGTATACAGGATATGTTTCGCGGACGACTCATGATTCCACTACAGGATTCGCAGGGCAAGGTTATTGGTTTCACAGCTCGTTTGCTTTCTCAGGAGAATAAAGCGCCAAAATATATTAATACTCCCCAGACCGTGCTTTATGATAAGAGCCGTCACATATACGGTTTGCATGAAGCAAAAGAAGCTATACGTCAAAACAATTACGTTGTGATCGTCGAGGGCAACCTTGATGTTATTAGTAGTCACCAAGTAGGTGTTAAGCAAGTAGTTGCCACAGCTGGCACAGCACTGACAGAGCAGCATTTAAAGGTTTTAGGACGATTTACTAACGATATCCGACTATGTTTCGATGCTGACCGAGCCGGTCTGATGGCCAGTGAACGTGCCATTACGTTAGCCAGTCGTGCTCGATTATCACTTGGCATTGTTTCACTACCGACCGCTAAGGATCCTGATGAGCTTATTCAAAAGGATCGAGATGCCTGGAAGAAAACCGTTGGCAATGCCCAGTACGCCCTCGATTGGCTCATAGAACGCCACAGCACTCTACTGGATTTAACGTCAGGACCTGGCAAACGTAAGTTCAGTGACATTCTCCTGCCACTGGTACGGAGTCTGACTGATCCGGTAGAACGTGATCACTATCTCAACCGACTGGCCGAGATCTTAAAAGTAAGTAAAAGTGCGCTGGACCAAAAGTACCAAACAGCTTCATCACTTGTGTCACGTACTTCACATAAATCTACTAAAGCACCTTCTGCAGTAGATTATGCTTTGGTTGCAAAAGAAAAACTGCAAGATAGGTTTCTGGCGCTACTGCTTCTACGACAGACCTTGCGCGATCTTTTGGAGCTTGTCAGTCCACAGATGCTTTATACAGAGCCTGGAAAACGTCTACTGGAGCTTATGAAGAAACGGCCAAGTTTAACAAGTGAAGATGCCAGCAGAGTGCAAAGCTTAGCAGATTATGTTAAAATAGAGACACTGTTATACGAAGAACTGTACGAAGGCCTTGAGCTGAATGAACTTCATGACGAGGCGACTAGATTGCAGGCAGAATTAGTAACCACATACGTCAAAACTCAAAAAAAACAATTATCAGAGAAGCTTCAAGAGTCAGATAATGAGCAGGTATTGTCTCAGTTGAGACAGCAGGATAAGCGATATAATGAATTATTGAACAAGGTGAAAGGAAAGGCTTATGGCTAAAGAAGGAGAGAAGAAAAATAAAAAGGACAAACCGACCGAGGAGGCATCCTTGGAGCATCACAAGAAGGAACTTCTTGCTAAAGCTAAAAAGGACGGCCATATAGAGCAAAGAGATATTTTCAATGCTATCCCTGAAACACCAGAGAATGCTGAAACACTTGATGCTCTCTATACTGAGCTAGCTGATGCCAACATAGAAATCACTACGACGGAACCTAATCCAGAAAATTTTACTGACGAATGGGAAGCAGAAGATATTGAAGAAGAGGCAGCTGGTACGGACGCTGTCTATCTTGATGATGATGTAGCGGATGACTCGGTTCGCCTATACTTACGAGAAATCGGTAAAATACCACTGTTAAATGCTGAAGAGGAACTGGCGCTGGCGAAACGGGTCGTAGCTGGCGATAAAGATGCTAAGGACAAAATGGCTGAAGCCAATATGCGTTTGGTGGTCTCCATTGCCAAACGTTACGTTGGCCGAGGATTAGATCTGCTGGACCTTATTCAAGAAGGTAATACAGGTTTACTCAGGGCCGTCGAAAAGTTTGATCCAGATAAAGGTTTTAAATTCTCCACCTATGCTACTTGGTGGATTAGACAGGCTATTACTCGAGCTATCGCTGATCAGGCTCGCACGATACGCATACCAGTACACATGGTAGAAACGATCAATAAACTATTACGTACCCAACGCCGTCTTACTCAAGAATTAAATCGTGAACCTACTAATGAGGAGATTGCCAAGGAAATGGAAATTGATGTTGATAAGGTTGAACACATCATGAAGATTAAGCAGGATATTTCCTCGCTGGATGCTTCAATTCGTGATGATGAAGAGGATAGTGTGTTGGCTGACTTTATTGAAGACGAAGACACAGTTAGCCCTGAGGAGTCCGCTACCGGGCAGTTGCTAAAAGAGCAGGTGAAAGATATGCTTGGCGCACTCACTGAACGTGAGCAAAAAATCTTGAAACTCCGATTTGGTCTGGAAGATGGCAAAAGTCATACTCTGGAAGAAGTTGGTCAAGAATTCAGTGTGACTAGAGAACGCATTCGTCAAATTGAAGCTAAAGCCCTAGCCAAGCTTCGCAAACATCGTGATGCCAAAAAACTTCATGACTATATAAAATAAATGAAGAGCACTGCGTCCATTATTGGTTTGGCTGGAACGAATGGCAGCGGTAAAGACACTGTCGGCCAATTACTTCAAAAACATTGCGACTACTTTTTTGTATCTGTGACAGACATGTTGCGAGACGAACTAAGACGGCGTGATCAACCTGTCGACCGAAAGCACATGCGAGGCTTAAGTAGTGAATGGCGAGAAAAATATGGCATGAGTGTGCTTGTAGATAGGGCACTTGCTCTCTTCAAAGCACAGAAAAATCGTTATCAGGGAGTGGTCATGTCAAGTCTTCGCAACCCAGGTGAGGCCGATCGCATACATGAAATTGGTGGCATTATGTTATGGATTGATGCAAATCCACACCTACGCTATATGCGCGTACAGGCAAATGCTGCGACAAGAAACCGCTCGGGTGAAGATGACAAAACATACCAACAATTTTTAAAGGAAGAGAAGGCCGAGATGAATCGAACAGTTGACAGTAGCGCTGTTTCCCTTGATATGTCTGCGGTCAAAGCACGAAGTGACAAAATAGTCATGAACGATTACCGAAATCCGGAGGACCTTTGGCAAGCAGTGCGGACAGCTCTTAATTTGGACGATGAATAAAATTGAATTTAGGAATGATCTCAAACGGAAACGTTTGGGGCTTGGCGTGTCAAAACGAGCACAGCTTAGTCAGCGTATTTGTCAGCAGTTACAGACACTCGATTGGCGAGATGTGATACAAGTTCATTGTTATGAACCACTGCTTGAACTTGGAGAAGTAGATATAGGTACATTTATGCGTTGGCTTACCGGATCTTTTCCGCACATAAATCTCTTTACCTCCAAACGATTCGGTCAAGCATGGAGAATTGTCGCTCAAAAAGACCAAGTTTCGCTGAAGAAAATTTCGTTTGATGTAGTAATTGTGCCAATGCTTGGGTGCGATATAAGCCTGAATCGTATAGGATATGGCGGTGGCTACTACGATAAACTGCTTATTGCCCAGCCACAAGCACAGAAAATAGGAGTTTGCTTTGAGATCTGCCGAGTAGCACAGCTACCCGTTCAAGAACATGATGTCCCGATGGACAGAATTGTTACAGAACGGCAGATATACCAATAACTTTTCCTCAAAATCGCTTTTTTGTTCTTTCAGAGCTCATTAGCATGACTAAAATTTACGGAAACAAGCGACTTTAAGATTAATATGTTTGCTTTTTTTGCGAGCTTCTCGATAGCGTATACTGTGGATAATGAGAGAGAGTAATCCCCAGAAAGGGAAAAGGCTGGTCATTATTGATGGTAAAAGCGTCTTTTACAGAGGATATTACGCTATGCCTAATTTGGCTACCAAAGAGGGTAAACCAACCGGTGGCGTTTTTGGTTTTGCCACCATGGCCTTAGAAGTTATCAGGCAGCTAAAACCGGATTATGTAGCGGTCGCCTGGGACAAACCGAAGACTAATATTCGTAAGCGTCTTGAACTTTATTCTGAATACAAAGCAGGTCGCAAGCCTGCTCCACCAGATTTTTATGAACAAATTCCTTTGTTGCACGAACTACTCAATGCATTTGGCTGGCCACTTTATGAACTCGACGACTACGAGGCCGATGACATTATGGGTACTTTAGCAGTTCAAGCTCGCAAGAAAGAGATTGAAACGCTGCTTGTTACTTCTGATCTTGATATGTTGCAGCTCGTTAATGGCAAAGTGCATGTTTATGTTCTCAAAACTGGCTTATCTAACATTGAACTATATTCGCCAAAGAGCTTTGAGGCTAAATATGGTATTCGGGTAGATCAATTTCTTGACTTTAAGGCTATTAAAGGCGACACCTCAGACAATATACCTGGTGTACCTGGTATAGGTGAGAAAGGGGCCTTAGATCTTATCAGACAGTTCAAGACGCTCGATAATGTCTATGCTAATCTCTCGCTCATAAAAGAGTCAGTCCGGAAAAAATTAGAAGCCGGTCGGAAGTTGGCCTATTTAAGTAAAGAACTGGCTCGTATTTGGACTGACGCGCCTTTGAAGTTGAAGTTATCTGACCTCGATGGCAGTCATATCCAGCCCGAGAAAGTGCTACAGCTATTAGAGCAGCTGGAATTTCGATCCCTGGCTCGTCGCTTGCCAGAAGTGATGCAGGTAGCAATAGATAATCATCAGGGTGCTCAAGGAGCAATGCCTATTAAACCTATCCAAAACGTTGTCGTCGATAGCCTATCCAAGCTAAAGCAGCTGGCTTTAGTCGGCGGCGAAAAGCTATATATATACCCTCAGGCAGCCGGTAAACACGGTCGTCAGCCGCAGGTGTTGCTTTTAAGTATTGATGGCAAGACGGTTTACAGTTTTGATCTACGAAAAATCGGGAATCTGTTTGTGGAACATTTTAATCTACCACAATTGCCGCTTATTGGCTATGACGTGAAATATGGTTTGAAAGTTCTGCGGGCGCTCGGTTACGATAAACGTCCCCCGGTAGGCCATGATGTGTTAATCGGGGCCTTTTTACTTAACTCTTTGCGTCGTGAACAGACGCTTAGCGAATTGGCGGTAAGTGACCTAACATACGAGGTTTCTCCTCTTGAGGACCTTGATCCTGAGCAAATTATTGTTAGAGCACCTGAAATAATCTCGGTTATTAAGTCACTCCATGAACAACAGATAGAAGCGATCAAGAAGGTGCCAAAACTTGATTCGCTTGCCAAAGACATTGAGTGGCCGGTCATACCAGTTTTAGCAGACATGGAGTACGTTGGCATAGAACTTGATACTGACTACCTAAAACAATTTGCTCAAGAGATCAATGATTATATTTCTGATTATGAACAGCAAATATATGGTTATGCTGACCAGCAGTTTAATATCGGTTCACCAACGCAGCTAGCAGACATTCTGTTTGTAAAATTACATTTACCAAGTACAAGTATAAAAAAGGGCAAGACTGGCTATAGTACCGCTGCTAGCGAGCTGGATAAACTTCGTGGCGTACATCCCATTATTGATCTGATCACGCAATATCGGGAGGTAGCGAAACTTAAAAACACGTATGTCGATACACTGCCGAAGCTCGTTGATGAACATTCACGTGTCCACACGACCTTCAATTTAACTATTGCCCAGACTGGTCGCTTGAGTAGCACAGATCCTAATTTACAGAATATCCCAATTCGAACTGAACTTGGTCGACACATTCGAACAGCCTTCGTCTCCGGTCCTGGCAAACAATTAATAAGTGCTGACTATTCTCAGTTTGAATTGCGTCTCGCCGCAGTGCTTGCAAAAGACAGAGACCTGATTGCCATGTTCAACCGGGGGGCAGATATCCATGCTATGACGGCAGCTTTAGTATACGAACGACGGCCGGAAGATATAACAAAACAGATGCGGAGAGCTGCCAAAGTTATCAATTTTGGCATCCTCTATGGCATGAGCCCGCATGGCTTATCAATTGCCACCGGCATGAGTCAGGAGCAAGCCGTATCATTTATAGAAAGGTATAAAGCAGTTCGCAGACCATTGTTCCATTACATGGATACATTAAAAGAAAAGGCACGTACCGATGGGTATGTGGAGACCCTTTTTGGCCGTCGCCGCCCGATGCCGGATATCCATTCCAGCAACTTTGTGGTCAGACAAGCAGCAGAACGGGCTGCTATTAATATGCCTATACAAGGCACAGAAGCTGATCTTATGAAGATGGCGATGAAGAAGGTTGCTGATGAGTTATCGACCCAATTCGACGAAGCAGTGCTGCTATTACAAATTCATGATTCCATTTTGTTGGAATGTTTAGAAGGTGACACTAAACGTATCGGGACTATGCTGAAAAATTCTATGGAGCATGTCTATAAACTGCCGGTTCGGCTTGATGTAGATGTTACGGTTGGAGATAATTGGGGGCAACTATAGAGAAACGTGCGACTTCCGACGTCTTTGGCGTTTAACGACACGTCGACCGCCAGATCGAATGAGTCTATAGGCTAGACTTATAACCCATAGAGAGAAAGCAATATCGAGTAGTGAGGTTATAAGACCGAGTAAGCTGTTATGGTATGTAAGATTGAGCTTGACATTATAGCCGGCAACGCAAAACACAGCAAACTCAGCTAGTATAAGTAATATGGCTAACTTCCGGTTACGACTATTTTGGGCCAAGACGCCAATTGCAGCAACTATACCAAACCAGGTCACGAGCAGTAAGTAGAAAATAACGGATACTAGTAGATTGCTAACGCAGCTATTACCATTGTGACGGCAGGTGCTAATTATAGATTCCAGTGCACCGGCAATATTGATGAGGCCGAGGACAATAAATTGTGCAAGTGTCGCTATGCCTGTTTCATATGTTAAGCGCATACCTAACCTATTATAAAGTATGTAACTTTAACAAAAGCTGAGTGCCGAGGCATGTAGTTTAACGTTATATTTGCAAGAAATACAAGGCAGTGTTATTATACTGCAATAGGAAAAGGAAGATGCGGCGTTACTATATTGGATTTTTAATTACCTTTTTACTGTTGCTTTTGTTAGTAATTCTTTTCATTCACCCTTCAAATAAACCCAATGTTCCGTCTATTCATATGCCGCTAGCAGATTATGCAACAACAGGTTCATACGCGCGTTTAACTATTGATGGACCGACTAATGCCGATATAGAGCACCAGCAAGTACAAATAACTGTCAATGCTTCAAATGTAACGTTCGCTCAGTTGCAAGGATATAACGGCAAAGTGGTGGTGCAAGAGCAATTTGCTAACTCTTTGAATGCCTATTCAGCCTTTTTAAAATCACTTGCTTTAGGTGGCTACACACAAGGTAATACAAGTAGCGCTCTGAGGAGCGAGCAAGGTTACTGCCCGCTTGGTGATCGATATATTTTTGAACTGAACCAAGGCGGTAGCGATATTGAGCGTTTATGGGCAACCAGCTGCCCAGGTATTACAAAGACATACGATGGCAATCTGCCACTTACGCTTGATTTATTTGAGGCTCAGGTGCCGAATTATATAAACCTCGTCAGAAACGTTACATTCTAAACGAATATGTAACAATAAAGGTATGATCCGGGCTCTTATTTTTGATTGTTTTGGTGTGCTCATCGGTGAAGGTTTCGATAGTACATACCAACAAGCTGGTGGCGATCCATCACGTGACAGAGGTTTTATTAATGATACGCTTAAGAAAGCAAATCTCGGCCAGATTAAAGATAATCAATTCCATAAAGCTATGGCCGACAAACTGAAAGTAACTATGGCCAGGTGGCAACAGATAATTAGAGATGCCGAACAAGTGAACGTTGAGCTGCTTGCCTACATAGGTACTATTCATGCCCATTACAAGACGGCTATTTTAAGTAATGCTAATTACGGCGTCCTAGACCAAAAAATAGGAAAAGAATGCCTAGAGCAATTATTCGATGAAGTTATTGTTTCTGCAGATGTCGGCATGATAAAACCGGATATCCGAATGTATCAACTTACTATTGATCGCCTGGGAGTATCTGCTAATCAGTGCATCTATATTGATGACAGAGAAAGTTTTGTACAGGTTGCTGACTCTATTGGTATGCTAGGTTTGGTTTACCATAATACCCAACAGATCAAAAGTGCCATAGCGGCGCGGTTAGTTTAGTCTATTCGATGCGGAAGACAAGCCGTTTGTCTATTTGGCAACGACGTTTCAGGTCAGGACTCCGTAGCCTTAGGGTATTGGCTAAAGAGGCACTATGAACTGAAATAATGATGGATTGAGCCTGCATAGTAATACGTGGTGTCATATTAAATTCTTTTTTAATGTATCTTTTAATCGCATCAACCTCCGGCGGTGTTGAGAAGTCATAATCATCTAAGATGCTTTTAAGAGAGTCCATAAGCCAGTCCTTAGTATACTGATACAATAAACAGCATGCCAGAATTACCGGAGGTTGAGACTGTTCGACGTGGGTTAGCGCGACTGCTGCCGAACAGGATTATCCAATCAGTTAAAGCCGATTGGCCGAAATCGTTTCCGAACTCAGAAAATGAGGTAAAACAATTTCTCATAAATTCTCAAATAATACGTGTCTCACGTCGCGGCAAGGTGCTGATTTTTGTTCTTTCAAGTGGATATGTATTACTTGTTCACTTAAAAATGACCGGTCAGTTAGTCTTTCGTAGCAATCATGAGCATTTTGGGGCCGGTCACCCGACGCATTCTCTCATAGGTAAACTACCGGACCAATCAACGCGAGTTACTATCAAATTTATTGATGGTAGCCGATTATTTTTTAATGATCAGCGAAAGTTTGGTTGGATGCGTCTTCTACCGGGCAACAAAGTGAATGAGCTGGACTTTTTCAAGAAGTTCGGGCCAGAACCCTTGGCAAAAGGCTTTTCTTGGTACCAATTGCAAGAACGTCTCAAGCGTCGACCCAACACTACTATCAAAGCGGCGCTGCTGGACCAGAGTGTTGTTGCTGGGGTTGGTAACATCTATGCTGACGAGGCGCTCTGGGGGGCAAAAATCCATCCTGCGACACTCACAAAATCTCTATCTGCCAACCAATTACAGCAACTCCATAAAGAACTAATTTTCGTTCTCAAACTAGCAATTGCTAAAGGTGGATCTACTGACAAGAATTATGTGGACGCAGAAGGCAAACAAGGAAGCTATCTTAACTTTGCGCACGTTTTTCGTCGAGAGGGTCAAACTTGCCCTCGTTGCAGCAATACTATTATGAAAATCCGGGTAGCAAGCCGGGGTACACACATCTGTCCGTCATGCCAACAGCTAAAAGCGTAATCCTCAATCGCGCTGGGAATAGGCTATCTCTTCAAGCAGGGCAATAACTTCTTGACTGGAGTTAAGGCGAAAACGGGCAGCACTGTGGCCGTGGCCGACCTTCACGCTAAAACTATCAGGCGGAAGGGCTGTAAACAGCGATTCATCAGTTGTATCATCGCCAATAGCCAAGATAAAGTCGTGAGGCTTATTAAGCCAAGCTTGAGCAGCGTGGGCTTTAGATACTTGAGGATTTTTAATCTCCAGTATTTTATTGCCCTGCAGCATCTCTAACCTATAAGTCTTAAGCAATGGCTTAAGGGCACGCTTGATAATGACCAGATTTTTAGCTGCAAAATAGGGGTCAGCTGCTCGATAATGCCAGACAATAGAGTGTGGTTTAATTTCTATACGTGCACCAGGAGTAGCTTCGGCATATTGTTGTAGAGCGGGTAGAAGTAGCGACTTCCAGTCGGTGTTAATGGGCTTAACTAACTTCCAGGTTTTACGATTCGCATTTCTAAACGATGCCCCATGCTCACTAATGAGATTAATAGGCAGACCAGAAAACCAATTGTCAAGTTCCTCGTCGCTACGACCGCTCACGATAACTATCTCATTAGCTGGATCAGCTGCTAAGTCACCTAAGAGGTGAAGTAACGATTGCGGCGGCGAAGCTTGCTCATAGTTCATGGTAAAAGGCACCAGACTGCCATCGTAGTCGAGTAGTAGTAGTCGTTTCTTTGCCTGATGGTACGATTTTATCAAATGCTCTTGTTGCTGCCCGCGCAATAAATGCATCATGCGTCGAGGAGCAGGGAACGGTTGTTGTAGCGCTTCAACAAATGTCTTGGCCCAATGATGAACAGTGTTCATTGCTATATCTTTTTGCATTCGCTTTAATCTGCTTCGAAGTTCTCGTTTTCGCATCGATAGCGCTAGCTCAAGAGCATTAACAAGGCTGTCCTGCTTACGAGGATTGACAATAAGTGCATCCTGAAGTTCCTGAGCAGCGCCAGCGGTTTCACTTAAGATAAGGACGCCACGACCATGGTTGCTCGCTACAAACTCTTTGGCAGAGAGATTCATACCATCCCTCAGCGGAGCAATGAAGGCAACGTCGGCTATACTAAAAAGTGCTGCCACGTTCTCAAACGGCTGGATCTCAGGAATGTAATCTATGGGTTGCCAACTAGCTGAACCATAATGCTGATTGATGCTCTTCGCAAGTGCTTCCAGGCGCCGCGCTAAATGAGCGTAGACCGAAAGATCAGTACGTGAAGGAGCTGCTACCATCACAAATATAACCTTATTTCTAAATTGCGGGTTATCATGCAGAAATTCTTCATATGCGTGAAGTCGGCCCTCAAGGTTTTTCGTAGGGTCAAGCCGGTCAACGCTGACAATTACCTTGCAGCCAGCATAATTTTTCTTATATGCTTTTGCTATTTTTTTAACGGTCTTCGACTTGCTGGCGGCAGCATATTTTTCATAGTCTATGCCCATAGGAAATTGAGCAATGCGGACTATTCGATCTCCCAACCTGATTGAATGATTATCATTAACCTCTCCGGCTCTTGTAGCTTTGACACTCTCCAAGAAATTGTGAACATAGTCAGCTGTATGAAAGCCGACAAGGTCAGCTCCGAGCATTCCGTTGATCAGCTGTTTAGCCTCAGGTAATCTCTGGATGGTTTTAGGAGCAGGAAAAGGTATATGAAGAAAAAAACCGATGTTTCTATGTAAGCCGGAAGAGCGGAGTAAATTGGGCAAGAGTAATAGTTGGTAATCATGAATCCAAATTTGGCTTTTATCTTCAGCTAAACTTTCAACTGTCTCGCCGAACCGCTGATTAATACGCTTATACGTTTGCCACCAGTTTTGTCGTCTCCTTTGGTCTATATTTTTCAGAGGCAGGTTGTGAAATAGCGGCCAGAGCAGGGAATTACTATAGCCACTATAGAAGGCGCTAATTTCTTTGCTACGCAAAAAGATAGGGTAGAAATTATGCTGTTTCAGTTCAACTATGATTGCTTCTCTATCTTCTGATGTCAGCTCATCGCTGGCAATGCCCGGCCAACCAACCCACCGATTGGCTGGGTCTTCCGCGTAGCTAGCAAGCCCAGTGGCAACACCGCCAATACTTGGTGAAAATATAAGTTGATCATTTTCTTTACTAACACTGATAGGAAGTCGGTTAGAGATAATTATTACCTGAGCCATATACACCAATCTATTGAAGCATAGCAGAAAGTAGCATCTCCAGGCCTAAAAATTATTGGTAAAGAGTTGGCCAAAAATATGCAACTAGTTAACTTCACTTGTTTAGCCCCCTTTGTTTGGATTGATAGTGCAGCCACTTTACAATATATAGAATGATTACGACATTGTATGGAGAAAACAGTTTTGCTTTGGATGAAGAGCTGCATCACCTCATTGCCGACTTTGTAAAAATTCACGGTGAACTATCTATTGTACGACTGAACGGGGATGAAGTAGAGCTCGGCAAGATAGAACAGGCTTTAACCAGTTTGCCACTTTTGGTCCCATGTCAGCTAGTTGTTCTGAAAAGTCCAAGCAAAAACAAACAATTTCTTGAAAGCTATGCAGAGCTCTTGGGGGGGTTGTCAGCTGATACCGATCTCCTTATTGTTGAGCATCATCTCGATAAACGACTCCGTTACTTTGGCTTTTTGAAAAGGGAAACGGATCTGCGTATATTTAACGAACTTGATCAAGAGGCTCTTATACGTTGGTTAGTGGAAGCAGCTAAACGTTATCAGGGCTCCATAACAGTTGCTGATGCTTTGTATCTCATTGGTCGAGTTGGTACTCAACAGCAACTTTTGGTTAACGAGCTGCAGAAGCTTATTCTATATAATCCTGTTATTACTCGTCAGACTATTGATGATCTGACACAAGAAACAGCACAGAGTACTATATTCGAGTTGTTGGAAGCAGCATTTAAGGGTCAAAAAAGCCAGACAATTCGGTTATATACTCAACAACGTTCGTTGCGCGTAGAGCCACAACAAATTATCGCTTTACTAAGCTGGCAATTAAATGTCCTGGCTGTCATAAAAACGGCTCAAGGCCATTCATTAGCAACTATTGCAAAGCAAACGGGGATAAATCCATATGTAGTTAGAAAAAGCGATAATCTTTCGAGACACCTGCATCTTGAAGACATAAAGACGCAACTAGCTCGTTTGAAACAAATTGATATTGGCTTAAAACAGACCTCTATTAATGCCGACGAAGCTCTCCAACACTATCTATTAACACTTTAAGCTTCATCCCTTCTTTGGGGTTTTAGCTGCTTTGGATTTGGCAGCGGCTTTTACAGCTGGCTTAACACCAGCTGCTTTTGCATGGGCTGCTGCCCTGGCTTTGAGACGGGCAGCCTTATTCTTGTGAATGACACCTTTTTTAACGGCAATATCGAAACGACCCTGCAATGTTTGGCTAGATTTTGTTCCCGGGCTCTTAATGAAAAGTTTCAAAGCAGACTTTACCTCTCGTTTCATTTTACGGTTACGAGAAGCAGCCTTGCGAGTTGTGCGGACACGTTTTTTGGCGGAAGCAATGATTGGCATGGGTGAAAATCCTTATCTTACATGACTAAACTTCAGACAGTGACTATAACAAAAAAGGACAGGGGTTGTAAAGTAAAAGTGTTTATGCTAGAATCCAGGTGAAAATCTTGGTTGAAAACACAAACCCAAACAAATTAAAAATAAAGCCATGGACAACCCGAAACAACAGCTTATTGAACGGCTCAAGTCTGCCAACAATGTGCTTGTTACTGTCGCCCGCAATCCTTCCGTTGATGCCTTGTCGGCACTCCTCGGTTTAACCTTAGTGCTTAATAAACAGGGAAAACACACCGCGGCTGTATTCAGTGGTCAGATCCCATCAACAATTGAGTTTCTACAGCCAGAGGAAACTATTGAGAGGAACACCGATAGCTTACGTGACTTTATCATTGCGCTCGATAAAAGTAAGGCAGACAAACTGCGTTATAAGGTTGAAGATAATGTCGTTCGTATCTTCATCACACCATACAAAACTTCTATTTCCGAAAAAGATCTTGAGTTTAGTGAAGGCGACTTTAATATCGATGTAGTAGTAGCACTTGGTGTGCAGAAACAAGAAGATATTGACGAGGCCATTACAGCTCATGGCCGGATTTTACATGATGCGACAGTTGCTAGTATTAATCTCACGAGCGAAGGTGGCGTCGGCAGCATTAATTGGCACGCACCACAAGCTAGTAGTTTAAGTGAATTAGTAACTGAACTAACACAACAACTTGGCTCAGACCTCATCGATGCTCAGATTGCTACAGCACTTTTAACGGGTATAGTGGCCGAGACTGATCGTTTTAGCAATGATAAAACCAATTCTGTCACCATGAGCGTGAGCGCGACCCTCATGAAAGCCGGTGCCAACCCGCAGCTGGTAGCCAGTAAGCTAAATGAGCCTGTTGAGGAAGTATCGCTTGTGCCTGATAGCGAGCCAACTAGTGGAGAGACAGAGGAACCTGTTGGAGATGATGGCACTATTCGGATTGATCATGAAGAGAAACAGCCAGAGGCAATAGAGGAAGTGTCTGCTGAAGAGAATGAAACGTTAGAGCCGGAAAAGAAGCCGAGCGAAACGAAGCCAAGGAAAGGCACATTATTGCCACCTTCGCCCAAAGAAGAGCAGCCGAGACCGATTGATGCGACAACTATGTTGTCGCCGGGCCCAAAACTCATGACTGAACCACCAACAATGGGCGGTACACTAACCGCTAACACAGAAGAAAAAGACATAGAACCAGTCACTGATCCACTAAGTCTTCCTGAAAATGAAGCTGATCAGGTACTTAATCGGACACCGACTGAAGTAAAACTGCCAAATCTTACGCCGTTGCCACTCACTTCTCCGCCAAAATTAAACTCACCGCCTTCTTCATCACCACCAGCTGTGCCATCACCAACTTCTCCGACAGTCGTCCCCTCTAACTTTACGCCTCCTCCTCCCGGCTGGACACCACCAGTTGCCCCCGCGGCCATAAGTGTACCCCCAGCAAATCACATTAAACCTGAGCCAACGGAAACCTTATCTGATATTGAGAAGGCAGTAGCCAGCCCACATGCTTCGACGTCAAATGTTGAAGCTGCCAGGCAAGAGGTAAAACAAGCATATAATGAAACACCGGTGAATGAAAATGAGCCGTTGCCACCGATTGATGCATTGAATGCAAAACCTCTCGGTGAGGAACTTCATTCGGAGGGCGATACAACTCCTCAACCACCACCACCTGTACCACCACCTATTATTCCGTCTCAATTCGGCAGTTCACCACCGGCTGCCCCGTAACTATTTTTAAAAGTGTGAAAGGATTACTCCTTATTAATAAACCAAACGGTTGGACCAGTTTTGATGTCGTGAATTATGTTCGACGTCAAGCTGCCCTAGCCGAAGATGTACTTCCGAAGTCTATAAAAGTAGGACACTGCGGGACACTTGATCCCTTTGCGACAGGTTTATTGATCGTTCTGGTTGGAAGAGAATACACCCGGGTAGCCAAACAATATACTGGCTTAGATAAGGTATATGAAGTTACTGCACGCCTCGGTTTAGTTAGTACTACTGGAGACAGTGAAGGCCAGATCAAACACGTCAATGGATCCCGGCCAGATAAAGCAGTTATTGTTAATGTTTTAGAAAAACTAACTGGTACAATCCTCCAAAAACCACCGGCGCATTCTGCAGTTAAAGTAAATGGGCAGCGGGCATACAAACTGGCTCGATCGGGAAAATCTCTCCAACTCTTACCTCGACAAGTAACGGTGTATGGTTTAACTCTAAAATCATATAGATATCCTGATTTACAACTTACGGCGCATGTATCATCTGGAACGTACATTCGAAGTTTAGTATATGATTTGGGAAAAATGCTTCATTCCGGTGCATATACCATTGCCCTAAAACGAACACAGGTAGGAGAGTATAAACTAGATAAAGCACATGAAGTTGCTCAACTGACCTCAGAAAATATAAGCGACTTATTACAAAAATAAAAAATAAAAGAACGGATAACTTTTGTTTTCAGACCCAATAAACAAGGTGGAGGACCGGCTTGTGTTTTACCTTCCTATCTGATACTATTGAGGTAATGATCACAACTGAAAAGAAGGCTGTAGCTATTGCGGCTGTTCAGAAGGAAAAGAACGACACTGGTAGTTCTAGTGTACAGGTTGCAGTGTTAACAGAACGCATTAAAGAGTTAACGAAGCACCTTAAAGAGCACAAACATGACTACATGGCTCGCCGTGGCTTGCTGCAGATGGTTGGTAAACGTCGCCGACTACTACGTTATGTCGCCGAGCGGGATAGCCCATCCTACCTTGCTTTGATTCAGAAACTCGGCATTCGTCGCTAATAGTGCCCAGACTCTAGAGTTTTGAAACTGATCGAAATTCCAAGCTTGTGCACATTAAGAGTAAAGTTTTTTTAAAGTTACCTTGTCAGAGCCGCAGATATATAGTTACCAAAATATAAGGCACAAGAGACTATATATTTGAACTCTGCCAGGGAACCTAAAAGTCGAAAGGAAAGGCAGTATATATGGAAAAAACTATTAATCCGAACGGCAAACAAATAATTCAGGTCGAAACACAATTTTGCGGTCGGCCGCTTAGTTTAGAGATCAACCGAGTTGGCTTTCGTAGTAATGCCTCTGTTATTGTTCGCTACGGTGAAACAGTTATTTTAGGCACTGCCATGGTAAGCCAAAAGCGTGTACAGGGTTTTGATTATTTCCCGCTCAGCATAGATTATGAAGAACGTTTTTATGCGGCTGGTAAAATCAGTGGCTCCCGGTTTATTAAGCGGGAGGGGCGCCCCTCCGATGAGGCAATCCTAATCGGCCGTCTTATCGATCGCCCGATCCGTCCGCTGTGGCCGAAGGGTTATCGTCACGAAGTACAAGGAGTAGCGACTGTTCTCAGCATGGATCCAACATTTCGACCGGACATTATCGCGATGATTGCCATAAGTGCAGCCTTCTGTCTAACTGGAGCACCATTTGATGGCCCGGTGGCCGGCCTTCGCGTCGGCTATGACAAGGACGGTAAATTAGCAGCATTCTTGTCTGCCGAGCAGCTCAATAGGGGTGGTCTTGACCTCGTAGTTGCTGGTACAAAAAACGCTATTATGATGGTGGAAGCAGGAGCAAACGAGGTTAGCGAGAGCCAAGTAGCTGAAGCATTGGAGTTTGCCCATAAGCAGATGCAGCCGGCTATAAGCTTACAAGAAGAGCTGCTGAAAAAGGCAGAGGTTACTAAACAGGAATTTGAGTTGGATTTACCTGACGACAACATTCAAAAGAAGGTAGACAAATGGGTAAAAGGGAAGCTTGGCGAAGATCTCCGTCTGCCTTATCCGGAGCGGAATGTTCTCATTCAAAACTTGCGGGATGAAATGCACGCAACCTTCAAGGAAGAAATCGGAGGGGAGGAGTACGAGTCGTTATGGCAAGAGTATGATGATGCTTTTACGGTAGCTTTACATGCCGATGTGAGAGAGGGGATTGTGAAAGACGGCATTCGCCCCGATGGGCGGAAGTTTCAAGAAGTCCGCTCCTTGAGCTCAGAAGTTAACATCTTACCAAGAGCGCACGGCTCAAGCTTGTTTACTCGCGGCGTTACACAAGCTATGAACATAGTGACATTGGCGCCGCTTAGTTATGCTCAACATATTGACAGCATGGAGCAGAGCGGTGAAAAGCGTTATATGCATCATTACAATGCACCAGGATACACAGTTGGTGAAATCAAACGCTTAGGTAGTCCTGGTCGTCGCGAAATTGGACACTCATATTTGGCAGAACGAGCACTGCTGCCAGTTATTCCGGAAGAAAACGAATTTCCTTATGCCATCCGATCAGTGACAGAAATTATGTCTCAAAACGGCTCTACTTCAATGGCTGCTACTTGTTCTAGCTGCATGGCACTGCTTGATGCTGGTGTGCCACTCAAGAGTCCAGTCAGCGGTGTTGCCATGGGGCTTATTATGGATAACGATCGCCCAATTATCCTAACAGATATTGCAGACGCTGAAGACTTTGCTGGAGATATGGATTTTAAAGTAGCTGGTACTGCCAAAGGCATTACGGCTTTGCAGATGGACATGAAAATTCACGGCCTATCTATTGATGTGTTGTGCGAGGCACTAGAAGCGGCCAAAAAGGGCAGGGCCTTTATCCTTGATCATATGAATGCAACCATTGCTGGGCCACGGCAGACACTGAGTCCGTATGCACCGCGCGTCGAGTCAATACATATAAAGCCAGACAAAATTCGAGAGGTCATAGGTAAGGGAGGTGAAACCATTCAGAAGATAACTGCTGAAACAGGGGCCGAAATTGACATCAAAGACGATGGTACGATCATGATTGCTAGCCCAGATCACACAAGCATTGTGGCTGCTAAGCAGTGGATAGACAGCATTGTAGCTGAACCGGAAGTCGGCAAAATCTATGTTGATGTACCAGTGGTAAGTGTATTAGATTTTGGTGCCTTTGTCCAAATTATGCCAGGTAAAGATGGTTTAGTGCATGTTAGCGAGTTGTCTGAAGAACGTGTCAGTAAGCCGAGCGACGTCGTGAAAGAAGGTGACAAAGTTACAGTAAAGCTTGTAGCGATCGATGATCGTGGCAGATTGCAATTGAGCATGAAAGCGGCTACAAGAGAGCTCAAGGAAAAGCAGAAGATGGCCGTATGAAACAAGGCACTATGCAGAAATGGCACCGTACAAGATCAGGATATCTGGTCTTTAGTGTTTTTGAGCTTGTCATTGCTTACGGTTTCGGTAGTTTGTCTATTGCTCGTGGCAACCTCTGGTGGTATTTATTAACTATCATTTTTTTGATTGGCGCTCTCAAAAACCTTTTCCATCTTATTGGGGCATATATCCATGGTAAATTCTAATCAAGACAAGCTCGACGAGCTAAAAGCTCGTATCGTAACAGAGAAAGTGACGCCAGAACTAGCAGCGACGGCTACACAATTAGTGTTCGGTGATGGTAACCCAAGTGCCAAGATAGTACTCATTGGTGAAGCCCCGGGTAAGAATGAAGATCTGCAAGGCAAGCCGTTCGTTGGCGCAGCCGGGAAGTTCCTTAATGAGATGCTAGCCATGATTGGTCTCAAACGCGAGGATGTCTATATTACCAATATAGTAAAGTACAGGCCGCCGAATAACCGTGACCCATATCCAGACGAGAAAGAAACTTTCTTGCCTTTCTTACAAGAACAGCTATCAATCATTCAACCACTTCTCATCGTCACCCTTGGCCGGCACAGTCTGAACTGCTTCATGCCAGGTTTACAAATTTCTCAAATTCATGGACAGCCGAAACGCAAGGACGGTCAGATTTATCTACCACTATTTCATCCTGCTGCCGCCTTGTATAACAAGGCTATGCGCCAAACGCTAATCGATGACTTTGCTAACATTCCTCTTATAATGCAAAAGCTTGAACCTTCTCTAACAACGTAAGATATCTACACAAGAAAGGAAATATATGACTCCATCTCAACTTAATAACAAACAATCACGTTCTCAAAAGGACTCTCATCAGAGTCCAAAGACTAATGTAACGTCTCGTGGGCAAGCAGTCCGCGCACAGCGGCGTTCACAGGCAGATGCACAACGCATTGCTAACCAGTATGTCGCGGCCGAACCTGCCAAGACGAGTGGTCCTCGCCAGGCAAACCGGATTGACGATCAGCCAAGACTTAAAATTATCGCTCTCGGCGGCATGGACGGTGGTGGATCAAAAAATATGATCCTCTTGGAATACCAAGAAGACGCTATTATTTTAGACTGTGGTAATGATCTCGGCATCGATTTGCCGGGTATTAACTATGGCATTGCCGACACTGCTTACCTAGAAGAAGTTAAGCCCAAATTAAAAGCCTATGTGATCACACATGGGCACCTTGATCATATCGGAGGCTTGCCACATATTGTGCCGCAATATCCTGCTCCTATATACGGTAGTCGTTTTAGTATTGGACGTGTGGAAGAAATATTTGAGAATTTTGGCTTACCTATGCCGGAGGGTTTTGAGTTAAAAACCGTCACAATGAATGAAAATACTCACGAACGGCTGAAAATAGGAGTATTTTATGTCGAGTTGGTTCGGATTACTCACTCTATACCAGGCAGCACCTGCATTGTGGTCGATACCCCAGTTGGCCGCATTATTAATACCGGTGATTTTCGGTTTGATCCTAACCCACTTGACCACGAGCGGAGTGATATAGAACGCTTGACCGAGCTTGGCAAGGAAGGAGTGCTGGCCCTTCTCAGCGAGTCCACCACTACCGAACGGCCGGGCCGTACCCCGAGCGAATCGACCATCGAACAGAGTTTTATAGATATTATGAATAATGCGCCGGGCCGCATTTTTGTTGGTTTGTTTTCGACAAACATGAATCGAGTCCAGATGATTATTAATGCAGCCGTGCATCACAATAAGAAAGTGGCCATGGACGGGCGGAGTATGGTTAGCACCTTAGAAATGGCTGTCCGGCATGGTTTTGTGCGTATTCCAAAAGGGACTTTCGTGCCAATTGCATCAGTGAATACAATGAAGGACGATGAACTAGTAGTTGTGTGTACTGGCTCACAAGGAGAGCCGAGCTCAGCGCTGCAACGTATGAGTAATGGTGAGCATCGTCATGTCAAACTTAAAGAACAAGATACTGTCATTCTCTCCAGTACGCCAATACCATATTCTGGTAATGACGGCACTATCCGCATTATGGTTGACGATCTCTTCAAGAAAGGCGTTCACGTCTTTCGTCATGAGAGTCGGGAAATAGACGGCGTCGGCCCCTTACATGTATCAGGGCATGCATCAAGAGAAGAGTATGCAGAGATGATTACTATGATTAAGCCGAAGTTCTTTATCCCCATTTACGGTGACTTTACTGCCAAACGCTATCATATTGAACTGGCTATTGAGCAGGGCATACCTCGTCGGAATACTGTCAATGCCGAAAATGGCCAAATTATTACTCTGACACCAGATACCATGGAAGTGATCGGGGAAGTGCCACATGGTACCATTTTAGTGGATCAGACCGGCGCAGTAGTGAGTAATGTCGTCATTAAGGATCGAGTGCTCTTAAGCGAAGAAGGGTTAGTTGCTATTGTGTTAACTATAGACAAGAAAACAGGTTCGCTTTTGACGAGTCCGGACATTATTAGTCGTGGCTTCATTTACATGCGGGACAATGAAGAGATTATGAATGGGCTGCGGACAGAACTCAAACGAGCGGTTGCCCAACGGTTTAAACGGGTTGACCTTGATCGGTTTAAGGCTGAACTAAAAGACCACGTGACGCATTACCTATTTGAACGGACACAGCGCAGCCCAATTATTATACCGGTGGTAAACATTATTCATGGTGGCGCCAAAGCGACAGGAGAGACAAAATCTATTGGCCAGGTTGAAATAAAATCACTCAAATCTCCAGAACAGATTGCTGCCGATCAGCAGAAACGTTTCCAGGAAATGAGAGCTCGGCTTCTTGTGCAAGATCCTCGTGTTGACTAAACAGCCCGAACTATAAAGTTGCACTTTGTGGTATTTTATGCTACAATTCTGTATGGAGGGTCGTCTTCCTGCTGTAAAATTGATACAATAACTCTAGACAATTTCAACTATGGCTCAGAAGAAAAAATCGAAAAGAACTAAAATAATTCCAAAATCTGCCGAGCATTCACTTTTTTGGGCAACAGCTGGCGCTGTCATGTTAATATTGGCGGCCTTTCTTATTCTTATTGGGAGTTTCGGAACGGGCGGAAAGGCTCCGGTCGATCTGTTTGAAGCCGTCTATTGGTTTCTCGGCTGGGCAGCTTATATAACACCAGTTGCACTTGTATATTGGGGTGTCTATAAGTTTATGCGTGATGATCGTCGCATTCCACTTATGCAACTTAGCAGCATGACCGCTCTTCTCATTTTTTTAAGTAGCTGGTTCACTACTTTGTTCGCTCATAAAAATATAAGTGGTGTGTGGATTGGCGGTCATGGCGGCAAGGTTGGACAGATTGTAGGCAGTATTGTGCTTACCGTTATTGACAAAATCCCCGCTTCAATCCTGCTTTTTGTATTTGCTCTCTTGTCTCTATTTCTCGCCTTCGGTATTGATCCGAAAGCCATATTAAAACTAGCTACACTTTTCAAGCGACCAGAGAGAGAAGCCGATGAGCTAGCTGCACTGAAACAAAAAGCCGACCAAGCTAATTTTAAACTGAATGAAGGTGTCCCGGTGGTGCACCATATCTCAGGCGAACAATCTGCCCGTCTGAGTACGTTGAAAAACACAGCCCAAAAACTAACAGGTGACGAGAATCATGAGGCACTCACAACAACTAGTGACCCAGATTGGCAATTTCCAAGTATTGATTTGCTTAATCAGAAGCAAGATAAAGCCGATGCCGGTGATGTTAATGCCAATGCTCAGATCATTCACGATACTTTTGAGAACTTTAATATAGAGGTTACCATGGAGGGCGCCAACATTGGGCCCAGGGTGACTCAGTACACGTTGAAGCCACCGACCGGCGTAAAACTTACTAAAATAACGGCACTGGAAAATAATCTAGCACTTGATCTAGCAGCACACTCTATTCGTATGGAAGCGCCTATTCCCGGTAAGCGAGCAGTTGGTATTGAAGTGCCGAATGTAAGAGCAGCTACCGTACGAACCAGTTCTATATTGCTGTCACCACAGTGGCAAGAGACGCAGAGTCCGTTGGCTATCGCTATTGGTAAAGATATTGCCGGAGCTGCTATAGTCTCAGATCTTGACATTATGCCACACTTACTCGTAGCCGGTCAGACTGGATCTGGTAAGTCAGTTATGATTAATACTATACTGACCAGCTTGCTTTACCGAAACTCGCCAGCAGACTTGAAACTTATTCTTGTTGATCCGAAGCAGGTGGAACTCAAACCTTATGACGAAATTCCGCATCTATTAACTCCAGTTATTACCGAACCAGAAAAATGCATCAGCGCTCTTAAATGGGCCGTAGCGGAAATGGAACGACGCTATCGAGCCCTTGCAGAGGTAAGAAAGCGCAACATTGGTGAATATAACGATCTCAAGAAAGAAGAAGGCATGCCGTACATTGTCATTGTTATTGATGAGTTGGCCGATCTTATGATGATGGCCGCCCGTGATGTCGAAGCGCTGATTGTGCGTATTGCTCAAAAGGCTCGAGCAGTTGGCATCCATCTCGTACTGGCTACTCAGCGACCATCAGTTGACGTTATTACTGGTCTTATTAAGGCTAATATTCCAGCCCGTATTGCATTCACGACTGCTTCTCAAGTCGACTCACGTACTATTATCGATCAGATTGGAGCAGAGAAACTGTTAGGCCAGGGAGACATGTTATTCACGACGGCAGATATGCCTAAGCCAAAACGTATTCAGGGAGCATTAATTAGCGAGCAAGAAACAACTCGGGTCACTGACTTTATTCGCATGCAACGGCCACCACAGTATGATGAGGAGGTGGTATCGCAGCCTGTGCAGCTAAATGGCAAGGGTGGTGTGATATCAGATTTTGGTGGCCAAGAGGCAGATGATGAAATGTGGCGAGATGCAGTCAGAGTAGTAATAGAAAACCGCAAAGCCAGTACGAGCTTATTGCAACGCAGATTAAGAATAGGATACGGTCGTGCTGCTCGATTGATTGAAACAATGGAAGAACAGGGTATCGTTGGCCAAGCTGACGGCTCAAGGCCTCGAGAGGTATTGGTGCATTCGCTCGATGATGTGTTCGGTGGAGGTGCTGATACAGCAATAGAGAGTGACTACGGGACCGAGACATCTTTAGAAGAAGTCTAAAGGCATCTTTTCAATCTTGAGATTTCGATAATATTAAAATATTATTTTTTATCCAAGAGGTCTTGTTCAACACTTCTCTTTCAGGTATACTTTACATGTCAATAAGCTTCGGCTCACGACCTCTAAAGTGTGCGTGGGCTTTAACCATCAAGAAGGAGTCTAGATACATGTATCAGTATGAGATAGCAATACTCTATCATCCGGATTTGGAGGTGGATATTACCAAAGCCGAAGCTCGAGTAAAAAAAATAATTGATGAAAACGACGGAAAAATAACCACTACAGATAATTGGGGTAAACGCAAGCTGGCTTACCCCATAAAACACAGCGAATATGCGGTGTATGTCTTCTATGTAGTACAATTGCCACCACAAAATGTAGCAAGAATAGAAAGAGCACTGAACATTACTGATGAGGTACTGCGTTTTCTTATTACTCGTCCTGACCTTAAAGCCGCTGCCAAGTCTGAGGCAGAAAAAGCCAAGAAAGCCAAACAAGCGGCTCAACGGGATGATAGTGAAGACAAAGAGAAGGGTGATGATGAAGATTAAAATATTATTAATTTCATGGGCACTCTTTGATTTATTTCTTGACGGGCATTGTGTTAACGGCGTAGGGTCAAGGTAGATAAAGGAGGGAAGATATATGGCTAGAAGTCTTAATCAAGTAATATTGATGGGTAACTTAACCCGTGATCCGGAGTTGCGCCAAACTCCAACTGGACAGAACGTGACGAGTTTTAGTTTAGCGTTGAATCGTAGCTATAAAGATGCTAGTGGCGAATGGCAGGAAGCAACGGATTACGTGGATATTGTCTGTTGGGCTACTCTTGCAGAACGAGTTGCACAGTATCTGACTAAGGGTCGTCGTTGTCTAGTCCAAGGTCGTTTACAGTCGCGTTCATGGGAGCAGGATGGTCAGAAACGATCAAAAGTCGAAGTGCTCGCAAACGATGTTACATTCTTGGATAACCGAATTGGCGATGTCGATAGCATTGTTTCAACTAGTGAAGATACTGTAACAGCTGAAACAAAGCCGAAGTCTAGTAAAAAAACTAAGAAAGATGATATCGTGATTGAAGATATCAGTGATGAACCCATCAATCTTGACGATATACCATTTTAAGGAAGGGAAATATGGCAAAGATTTTTAAATCTCGAACAGATGTCGCTTACTTTGATTACAAAGACGTTAAAACGCTGCAACGCTACGTCAATTCTTATGGGCAAATAGAGAGTCGAAAAAAAACTGGATTGACCGAAAGCCAACAAAGACATTTGGCTCGGGCAATCAAGCAGGCTCGTCATATTGCTCTGTTGCCCTTCATAGCAAGTAATTAAAGCTGCCTTTCTAGGATTTTGACTATATGTCGTCGTTAAGCATTACTGAGCTAAAGAAAGGCACTCTTTTCCAGTGGGAAGGAAAACCGTTTCGGGTGGTTGCATATAATCAAAAAGTCATTGGTCGCGGTGGCTCGATAGTGAATGTGCGCATCAAGAGCTTAATTGACGGTAAGGTGTTAGAAAAAACATTCAAGGGCAGTGACCAGCTTGATAGGGCAGATGTGATAACCCAGAACGTACAGTATCTTTACCGGGACGACAAAGCTCTTTTTTTTATGAACGAAACAAACTTTGAACAATTTAAGGTGCCTGTAGATATTGCTCATGATGCGGCCAGCTACTTAAAGGAGGGCGATCAACTGCAGCTGCAGCTCTTTAATGGTCAGCCGATTAATGTAGAGCTACCGAAGAACGTACCCCTCAAAGTGACTTACACCGAGACTGCCGTAAAGGGTGATACCAGTTCGTCGATTACAAAAAATGCCACTCTAGAAACGGGAGTTACTATTAAGGTGCCGGCTTTTGTTAAGCGAGGTGATGTGGTGTCAGTTGATACCTCAACCGGGGCCTATCGTGAACGGGTCAAGACTGGATAAAGCGACCATAATGGACCGGATTCGGCTTGATCAAGCACTGGTGAATAAGAAACTTGTCCGCACACGCAGCCAAGCCGAGGGCTACATAAAGCTAGGAACTGTGATGGTCAATGATCACATAGTCAGTAAACCTGGTCGATTAATTTGGCCGCAAGATATTATTCAGCTTACTATTACTGAACATTACGTTAGCCGCGGTGCACTGAAACTTGATTCTGTCACTGATCGCTTAAAGCTCGATTTTCATAACAAAGTTGTGTTAGACGTTGGTAGTAGCACTGGTGGTTTTAGTGAATACAGTTTGCGCCATGGTGCTAAAAAAGTCATTGCTATAGATGTCGGTAAAGATCAACTGCATGCTAGTTTGCGAGATCATCCGCGCATTGAATTACATGAGAAAACAGACATTCGAAAAATTAGCCAGTTATCCGAACTAGTTGACCTGGTCCTAGTTGACGTGTCCTTTATAAGTGTTCGACCCATTTTATCTCATATCTCTAAGCTTGTTCAGCCTAAGACAATCGTCATAGCCATGGTAAAACCACAGTTTGAGGTCAAAAGCGATCTCAAACACAAAGGCGTAGTTAAAAACGACAGCTTGCGAAGGGATATTTTACACAAGTTTGAAATATGGGCCCAGTCTTATGGCTGGTTTATTGAAGCAAAAGCTGATTCAACTGTTGTTGGCGCAAAAGGAAACCAGGAAAGATTTTATCGCCTGAAGCGTGACCCCAAACGTATCTAGGCGAGGTGCTTGTTAAGAAGTTCTATATCTTTAAGGAGCGTGTATGATTGTTTATTCTCTAATAAACCTTTCCGCTCTAATGCAGAGATTTCACGACTCGTGGTTTCCCGAGTAGCATTAACTGAACTGGCAATGTCTTGGTGGCGCAGTGGTACTTCGATTAGAATGCCATCTTCTGTTTCCTTACCAAAACGTCGGCTCATCCCCAATAGAAAAGAGATAATGCGCTCTCGAACAGTCCGGTATTCTAGCGTTAAAATGCGCTCCCCATGGAGCCGATACATCTCCATTGTCATATCTAGTAATGGCACTAACGCATCAGAACTGCTCTTAATGAAATTCAGAAACATTTCACGGTTAACCTTGTATGTAGTGGTGGGAGCCAATGCCTGGTATATGATGTGGTGCTCTTTGCCGGTCACTGCCCATATGAGAGGAAAAATCTCGTCTTGTTTGCGGATAATAAGAAGATTTTCTTCATTATACTTGGTTATATCGTAAGCTTTAACGAGACCTTGAAATACATAGAAGACGCCATGTGGCGAGTCTCCAGGACGAATAATGAAGTCATTTTTCTTAAATGTTTGTTTTGATCCATGCACCCTGAAGAAGTCCACCAGTTCAGCTGTCTGCTTCAGCGTGGCCAGCATATCCTTATTATGATAGATATAGAAACTGATGTCAATTTGTTGTGGAGTAAGTGCTCCCACCCTCTTGTGTTAAACTAGCACCAGTACACTTAAAACAAACAACATGCCCAAAAAGTTATCTCCTGCTACCATCAAAAAACGTATG
>JAJZAF010000007.1 GCA_021799595.1 bacterium
GGTTCGAAGCTAGTGCATCCCTGGTCGTCTTCCGAAAGCTTTGAATCTCAGTTATTTGTTTTGGTGTCACTTGACATATTGTCAGGCAGTGACGAAAGGTGTGCAAGTGAAAATGTTATGTCTTTAGACACCCTGCGACCGTTTTAGATATTTATAAATAATGCCAGGCATATTATACATAAGCACTATTAAATATTAAAATCTTACTTTTGCCTCTTGTAACAAGACTCGAATCTGCTGTCGCAAAAATGTTTGAATATGAGTAGGCTTTTAGTGGTGTCCTTGTGTGACAAGGACCACTAAACGGTAATATTTTGGACCCACACTCACTTTTTTCCTCCTCTCTGTAGACTAATGGGTGGAAGCAATGGTGTACGCAGAAGACGCTGCAGATATTCCCAGGCTTGTCGGAACCTGCTGAGTCGTTTTTTCGGATGGGACGTCAGTTGCGGCAGATCTTTGGTGGCATAGTACCATAGAAACTACCAACCGAGGAAAACAAACAGTAGTAAGTTTCGTATGACCCGGGGCATTTTAACCCGTTGCCACTCCAGTCGCTGTAACCACTTAACATCCTTGAAGGCCTCTTCAATCTCGAACCGCTTTTTGTAGCGGTTCAGGACCATACGTCTGGTAACTTCCTCCGGTAGATTGGTGAGCAAGAACCAAGGCTCAGGATCTTTCATGCCTTCCCGGTAATCGGAGCGAACCAGCCGGAGTTTATGGCTGTGGTAGGTAATGGGAAGTTCCTCATGGCTAATGTCGTGAATCGGTTCTTTCCACCAGCTCGGATCCCAGGGAAGCTGGACGAGCTTGTTACTCTTGGTGCGGGCAATGAAGCAGATCAGGAATGCTGCGAACAGTGTGAATAGCCTGTCGGAGGCAAACCACCGATCCACAACTAGAACCAGCTGGAGATTAGGTGCCTGTTGGCTCAGGAATACAAACAGCTCCTCAAGCGCTAGCAGGAGTGGTGCGATGAGTCCCGTTTCGGAGGCATTAACCTGACACCATATCGGTATGGCCTTGCCTTTATGGTGGGAGATTGCCAGGACGGCAATACAAAAAGCATCAAATTGCGAATGATCTAATGAGCAGTACTAGTAACCCTTTTTGGTTGCCAGAGCCTCAGTTATGAGCAGTTGTTGTAGTTGGTCACCCAAAGCCTGGTCTAAGACAAGTCGCCGGATACGGTTCTCGCCAGTGAAACGGTTGAGGCCTAAGCTTCTACCAGCAGCATTCAGGGAGTTAAACTCTCGGATTGAGAATTGCTCAACTCCCAGAGAGAAGCGCCTGACTTTGGCTTTTGTAATGTAGGTTTGCTGTAACTTCTTTACAGCGGTTGCCATCTTTTGTATTGTAGACATGAAAACGACCTTTCTGTTTTTGTTTTGACACTTCTACAGTAGGTCGTTTTACTTAACTGGCAAAAAGTGAATGTGGGTCAGTTTTGGAATCCATAGCGCTTATGTATAATAGTTTATGGTATTCCTATGTATTCCTCAGGTAACTAGCTATGGATAAAGATGAAAATACGGACAATTCACTAACTTCAGATGATGAACCCTTGCCGCTCGGGGAACCCCTGCACCAAGCATCGCCATCCGAGTCCAGCAATACCGAAGCGCCAGCTCCGGAGGCTCCAACAGTAAATAATCCTACTGAATCGACACCAGAACCAACTAGTGCGGAGCCGACATCACCCTCTTCCCCTTTGACGAACTATCCCTCTCCGCTCGAGCCTGCCACTAGTGTTAACCCAACTGACGCTGAGCCTTCTGTCGCAACATCACCGGAGCCAACTTCGCCCCCCGTCGTAGTAAGCAGCGATTCTCAGTCAGGTGAATCAACTACCTCCGCAGTTGGGGATATGCCAACAAATGTTCCCTCGCAGGTGCCACCTGTATCACCCAATCCGTCTTCTTCCCACAAGCGCTTCAAACTGATGATTATTGTCTTAGTTGGCCTGCTTATTATCTGTGGTGGCTTCGCGGTTGCGTACGTTGCTATGACTCTCCCTAATAAACCATCTAGTCTTCTAAAAGCTGCCATGCTTAACACGCTGAAAGCAAATAACTTTAGTTTTACAACCACAGAAACCTATCAGTCAGGAAGTAAATCTCAAATCTCGCCATTCACCGTTGACGCAAATGGGCAGATAAACAGAAGCGAGAAAGCTTATGCCTTGAATATTAGTTTCTCGGGGTTTGGAGTTAATAACATCGGCTTGGAGGGACGTTTCGTTAATCAAAACTTATATATTAAAGCAAATGGCTTAAACGCTATTGCAGGACTACTTGGTTCAATTGACCCGTCAATGAGTAGTTCAATCAACACTCTAGCAAATGACCTCTCTAATCAGTGGATAGAAATTGACCACTCGCTGTTAAGTGAAGCAGGGATTAGCTGCTACTTGAATGACAATCTTAGTTTTAATCAAAACGATATTAATATGATTAATGACGACTACAATGAGCATCCTTTTTTGACTATTAATAGTTCTTCAAATGTCACGCTGAATTCCCAGCCGGCAGAAGAGTTTCAAGTAACAGCGTCAAACAAACAAACGCTTGCCTTTGTTGCTAATCTAGAGAACTTGTCTCTTGTTAAGTCGGCTGAGCAATGCAAAGGCGGCTCGGGGATACCGAGTTTATTCAAGTCTTTGGGTGGAACCAAAGCAACTAACTCAACGACACACCTGACATTATGGGTCAATAAAAGTATGAAACAGATTACTCAAATACGTACAACAGAAAATCTGCCCAACAATGGAGGTAGTGTAGCCGTGACGGTACAGCAGGTGCCAAACGCTGCCACTTCTATTACTGCTCCATCAAATGCTGAGTCAGTTGACCAGGTAATAGTCAAGCTGCAGCCTGTTCTTAACCAGCTCAATATTTCTAACCTCAACCTCAACAGCTTAAAGCAAAGCTTTGTTAGCAACGCTAAGTCAAGCATTTAGTGCTCATCAAAAAACATAAGGTCTTCAAACCTAGGTATAATAAAAGCTGCTTATGCAAGTCGTTGTTCAGGATCTTGTGACTAACTGTGACCTTTCAGGTAAAGGGAAGTTGGTGCTTTTATTGCATGGTTGGGGAGACAACTTGCACGGTCTGCGAAACCTTCACAAAACGTTATCTAGTAAGTATCAAGTGCTGTCACTTGATCTCCCTGGTTTTGGCAATACTGACGCGCCAACGACAGTGTGGGGGCTTGATGAGTATGGTAAATTTGTCGCGGCTTTATTAAAAAAGCTGGAACTGAAACAGCCCTATGCGGTGATCGGCCATAGTAACGGCGGAGCTATTGCTATTCGTATGGTTGCCCAAGGTCTATTAAACCCTGAGCGAATAATACTGATTGCAGCATCAGGTATTCGCTCCGATCAATCGGTAAGGCGTCTCGCTTTTCAGGTAATTGCCAAAACAGGCAATATCGCGACGGCTTGGCTACCGGAGCGTTACCGTGGAGTATTGCGCCGCAGTCTCTATGGTGCGGCTGGGTCAGATTTGTATGTTATGCCACAGTTGCAAGAGACTTTCAAAAAAACAGTGCGTCAGGATGTGCAGGTAGATGCCGAAAAAATCCATATACCAACGCTACTTATCTATGCTCGTGATGATGATATAGTGCCACTGAGTTACGGTCGCCGTTATCACCATCTCATAAACGACTCAATACTTGCTATTATTGAAAGCGGTGGTCATTTTGTGCATCAAAAACAACCAACACAGGTATTAGAGCATATTGAAAGGTTTCTGGCATGATAAATCAACTGCTAAGTCTTTATTCACCTCACTACCCAAAGATTTTGGTATATATGCTGCAAGCTAGTGAGTATAAGATTGGACCATACATCGCCTGGCTGCATAGAACAAAGAACTTCAATACTGTTAGTGAGCGTCGCACACTTAACCTTACGAAACCTGCACGCTTGCTGCTTTCGGCGCTTGGACTTGGTATTCTTGCGCAAATCTTTGCTGGCCTTCTGCTCATATATCTCGGCATTTGGCATCACTTGGCTGGTGGCATTGTTTTCGGCGTAGCCGTCCTCATCAGCTATCCCTTACTTTGGCCATACCTTCTCCTTATACCTTTGCTACTGGGCAGAGCACTCGTTGATATTCCGACTGAAACACGAGCAGCTCATCAGACTCAAGATGCTCTCGCTCAACATAAGAGTATTAAGATTGCTGTGACTGGCAGTTATGGCAAGACGACTATGAAAGAACTGCTTTTGACTGTGCTAGGTGAAGGCTTTACGGTAGCTGCAACACCAGGCAATAAGAACGTGACCAAAAGTCATGCACAGTTTGTGAAAGGACTAACAGGCAAAGAGGATATTCTTGTTATTGAATATGGCGAAGGAGCCCCAGGTGACGTTGCCCGTTTTGCTCAAATAACTTCTCCTACCCATGCTGTTATCACCGGTCTAGCACCGGCTCACCTAGATAAATACAAGACACTGGCGGCAGCCGGGAAAGATATCTTTTCTGTGGCGGATTACCTAAAAGGGGAACAAGTGTACGTTCATGGTGATGAAAATGTCCAGCCCTTCCTCAAAAAGAGTTACAAAGTTTTTGATGAACATAGCGCGCTTGGCTGGCGAGTGTCTGACGTGACAGTGTCATTAGGCGGTACAAGCTTTAATATGACGAAAGGTAAAACTACGCTGAAACTTAAGAGTGGCCTCATCGGCGCACATCAGGTAGCTTACTTGTCTTTTGTAGCTGCCCTCAGTCGAGAGCTGGGTATGAGTGACGAAGATATTAAAAATGGTATCGCAAAAACAATGCCGTTTGAACACCGGATGCAGCCATATCGTTTGCACGGTGCTTGGATTATTGACGACACGTATAACGGTAATTTAGAAGGCATTCGGGCTGGTACGCGACTTTTGAAAACGCTGCCAGCACGGCGCAAGCTATACGTCACTCCGGGCCTTGTTGATCAAGGGGAGGAGACAGAGAAGGTTCATAAAATAATCGGTAAACTTATTGCTGATGCTAAACCAGACATGGTAGTTCTGATGCAGAATTCGGTTACAAAGTACATTCAGGAAGGACTCAAGGGCTATAAAGGCGAGATTGTGCTTGAACCAAAGCCACTGGATTTTTACACTAATTTGGCACAGTTCGTGGCTGAAGGCGATTTAGTGTTGATGCAGAACGATTGGCCGGACAACTACTCGTAGAAGACTATTGTAATTGTAAAGTGCACCCGTATAGACTAGTTACATGGAAACAGTTGCGGTTATCTTCGGCGGACGTAGTACCGAGCATGACGTCTCCATCATCACGGCTATTCGTAGCATCATAAAACCTCTGGAGCTGACCAAACACTTTCGGGTTGAGGCTGTCTATGTCAGTAAAGACGGTAGTTGGTACTGGGATGAAAAACTGAAAGACATCACACTCTATACATCTGGGGATATTACTGGTTTTCTCAATAAACATCATACACTCAATGTTCAATTTGACGGTGGTCTGACTTTTTTTAAAACAAGCGGTATTACCGGTCGAAAAACTACCCAAAAAATAGATATTGTTTTTCCGAGTATGCATGGTACACACGGTGAAGACGGAGCATTAATGGGTGTTCTGGATATGGCGAATGTGCCGTACGTCGGTTGTGGTGTTCGTGCCTCGGCCATAGCTATGGACAAGGTCCTAGCCAAACAAGTAGTACAAGCAAATGGCCTCCCTGTCGTCCCATTTGTCTATTTTACAAAAGACCAAGTCGACACGGAGCCTCTGAAATGTCTGAAGATCATTACCGAGAAACTTCACTACCCATTATTTATTAAACCGGCTCATTTAGGCTCTAGTATCGGTATTAGTCATGCCAGTAATGACAAAGAACTTCAAAATGGTCTTGAAGTGGCTGTCCACTATGATGATAAAGTTATTGTTGAAGAAGCGGTTCATAATCTTATTGAGGTGACGCTTCCTATTATGGGTAATAACGAACCAAAACCGGCTCTTTTAGAGCAGCCGCTAACTTCTTCTGAAGACTTCTTTGATTTCGATACCAAATACATTGGCGGCAAAAAGGGAGGAAGTAAAAAAGGCGGAGTGAAAGGGGCACAAGGCTATAGTCAAATACCAGCTAAATTACCGAAGCAGTTAGAAAAACAGGCATTTGATCTTGGTCTGGCAGTATACCGAGCACTTGAGTGCAGCGGCATTGCCCGCATAGACATGCTGATTGACGAAAAAACTGGCGTAGTTTACTTCAATGAAGCCAATCCGCTGCCTGGTAGTCTCTATGCTCATAACTGGAATCGGGCTGGGGTGAGTAATGTTGAATTAGTGAGCGAACTGATACGCTATGGCAAAGAACGTTTTGCTATTGAGCAGCAACTGAACACGACTTTTAAGACTAGCTTTCTTCAGCAATTTTAGCAGTCCTATTTACCTCAGTTGCTGCCGACTGAGGCAATTTGCTAGACTGAGGTATGGAACATCAGAAAGTGGCAATCCTTGATGCTGGCGGACAGTATGTCGACCTGGTGCGCAAGGCTGTGGAGCGACAGGGTTTTAGAGCAGAAATATTACCGCTTAATACTCCACGACAGAAGCTTGAAGCCACCTATAAGGCTGTCATAATTTCAGGTAGTCCGGCCAGCTCACATGATCAGGCTGCACCGCAGCCGGATATGGATCTTTGGAATAGCCACTTGCCTATCCTCGGTATTTGCTATGGCATGCAGGCCATGGTCATCGCTTTTGGTGGGACAGTTATTAAAAATGCCATTCGAGAAGATGGACGGATTATGACAGAGGTCAATATGGCCCATCCATTATTTCAAGGATTGAGACGGCAATTCACGGCGCTCTTTACTCATGGAGACTTTGTTACGTCGCTACCACCAGATTTTGTTGTTCTCGGTTCGCATACATTACTTGACAATACGACAGTTTACTCGGCTATTGGCAAAGGGAATAAGCTGGGAGTGCAGTTTCATCCAGAGGTTTTTGACGATACACCAGGTGGCTACCAACTATTCCATAATTTCCTGATTACTATTGCCGATCTGACACCGGATACGGCTTTCCATAAAGAGCGGCTTGCTCGTTTGATTAAGCAAAAACAACAGCAAATCAAGGAACAGGCAAACGAGCGTCCTGTTATAGCCTTTGTCAGCGGCGGTGTCGACTCGTCAGTAGCAGTGACATTAGCCACCAAAGTACTATCGCCAGATAAGCTACACGCCTTCTATATCGATAGTGGTTTTATGCGTGACGAAGATGGTTTGGTTGTTGAAATGTTGAAAGAAGCTAATTTGGTAGTAAAAAAGATCGAAGCTGCCAAGGAATTTGAACAAGCCACGATTGAGTTAAAAGGAAAAACCTATGGACCGCTTAGTACGGTAACCGATCCTGAGCTGAAACGACAAATTATTGGCAGAACTTTTATACAAATTCAGAATCGTCTAATTAAAGATTTAAAACTGACTGATGCGCTTTTATTACAAGGAACAAATGCAGCTGATCGGATTGAGAGTGGCCACAGCAAAGGTGGCGTCCATACGATGACGATCAAGACTCATCATAACCAGGTACGTGAAGTGCAGGAGTTGAAACAGAGAGGTCGCTTGATCGAACCGCTTGACGATCTCTTTAAGGATGAGATAAGAGAAATTGGCCGGCAGCTTGGCTTACCAGAAGAGCTTATTGAACGGCAGCCTTTTCCTGGCCCCGGCCTGGCGATTCGAATTATTTGCACCGAGAATCGTTCTTCATCAGTCCCGGCTGCCAATGTAAAGCCCATCATGGATTTTCTCAAGAATCACGGCTTTGAAACGTTGAGAGCTTGTCTTCTTCCAGTTAGAAGTGTTGGTGTTGGTGGCGATGAACGCTCGCATCTGTCTGTTATTGCCATTCAGCAACATAGTCTGAAGGCTGAACAACTAGCTGAACTGGGAACGGTCTTACCGGCTCATTTTCGAGGAGACATTAATCGAGTTATCTATGCGCTCGGGCTGAATGCAATAGATAGCTATACGCTTACGCCAACGCTCCTGAAAGAGGATGTACGGCGGCAGCTTCGTCAGGCTGATGCTATTGTCTTTGAGCTGATGCGCGAGTATCGTTTACTTGCAAAAATTGACCAATTTCCAGTGGTACTTTTGCCACTTTCGTTTAGTAAAGCGGGTGCCAGATCGATTGTGCTCAGACCAGTTCGCACCAGCAACTTTATGACCGTGCAGGCAATGCTGCCTGGGCGTGATCTACCGCATGATTTCTTAAAAGAAGCAAACGAGCGTATTCTCCATAAGGTGTCTGGTATTTCTCAAGTTTTCCTCGACCTTACCAATAAACCGCCAGCTACTACAGAATGGGAATGATGCTATAGAAGCAGTCACTCTTTACTGATAGGATAGAAGACATGAAACGGTATAACCCGAAAGAGATTGAGCCAAAGTGGCAAAATGTCTGGAGTAAGCAAAAACTCTATGCAGCCATAGATTTCGATAAACGCACCAAGTACATCATGTTGACTGAATTTCCGTACCCATCCGGCGATGGACTGCACATGGGACATATTCGTGAATATACCTACGGCGACGTCTTAGCTCGTTTCAGACGTATGCAGGGACATAATGTTCTCTACCCCATGGGCTATGATGCATTTGGTTTACCGACAGAGAACTATGCTATTAAGAACAAAATATCACCCCAAGAAGCTACAGATAAAAACGTTGCTACTTTTCAAAAGCAGCTAGAGGAGATGGGATATAGCATTGACTGGAACCGTAGCTTTTGTACCAGTGATCCGCGTTATTACCTTTGGACACAGTGGCTTTTTTTGCAATTTTTCAAAGCCGGCTTAGCCTATCAGGCAGAAATAGCCATCAATTGGTGTCCACATTGTAAGACAGGTCTCAGTAATGAAGAAGTTATAAACGGGAGACATGAACGCTGTGACACGCTCGTAGAAAAGAGACTACTCAAGCAGTGGCTGCTGCGCATTACTGATTATGCAGAACGACTGCTAGAGGGACTGAAAGACGTGGACTATCCGTCGCGCATTGCTGACCAACAAAAAAATTGGATTGGCAGAAGCGAAGGAGCGAATATTAACTTTTATAGCATTGATGATGTCAAGAAGAATCATCCTATTACTGTCTTTACCACTCGACCTGATACCTTGTTCGGCGCTACCTTTTTAGTACTGGCCCCGGAACATCCGTTAGTTGAAATAATAACGAAGGATGACCATAAAGATGTTGTTCATTCATATGTCAAACAAACTCAATCTAAGACTGATATTGAGCGCCAAGCGACTGAACGAGAAAAAACCGGTGTTTTTATCGGGGCTTATGCTTTGAACCCTGTCACAGGCACAAACATACCTATCTGGATCGCTGATTACGTACTGGGTGGTTACGGTACCGGGGCCATTATGGCAGTCCCAGCTCATGACGAACGAGACTGGGAATTTGCCCAGAAGTACCATCTGCCTGTGATGCGCGTTATTAAGAATGATGACCCAGACGAAATGTGTACACTTAAACCCGGCACCATGATAAATTCCGGCGACTTCAATGGTATGAAATCAACTGAAGCCACTACTGCTATTATTTCTTTCATAGAAAAGGAAGGGTTTGGCAGTAAAAAGATTCAATACAAATTACGTGACTGGATCTTTAGTCGACAGCATTACTGGGGTGAACCTATTCCAATCATCCATTGTCCTGAACACGGTGCTGTGGCTGTCCCAGACGATCAATTACCAGTGGAATTGCCGGTACTTGAACGCTACGAGCCGACCGATAACGGCGAAAGTCCCCTTTCGGCTATAACAGATTGGGTCAATACTACTTGTCCGGTATGTAATAGTCCGGCCAAGCGTGAAACCGACACTATGCCGAACTGGGCTGGCAGTAGTTGGTACTATTTGCGCTACTACGATCCTCATAATAACGAAGCTTTTGCAGATAAGCCAAAGCTTGAATATTGGGGAGCAGTTGATCTGTACTTGGGTGGCATGGAACACACTACCCTGCACTTACTCTATTCCAGGTTCTGGCATCAGTTTTTCTATGATCAGGGGTTAGTGCCAACCCCGGAGCCATTCGCTGCCCGACGCGGGCAGGGCATTATTTTAGCGGCTGACGGCAGTAAGATGAGCAAGAGCAAAGGCAATGTGGTGAACCCATCGGATATTTTAGACAGTGGTTACGGAGCTGATGCATTGAGACTGGCAATTATCTTTTTAGCTCCATATGACCAAACGACGCCCTGGAGTCCAGAAAGCGTAGCCGGTACGCACAGGTTTCTGCAGCGAGTTTGGACGTTAGTCAGGGAGTATATTGATACAAAGCCTTCAACAAAAGAAGATGACTCAGACGAACTAAAACAAGTTATTCACCCGCTTATTTTTAAAGTAACCACTGATCTTGAAAGGTTAAGCTTTAATACTGCCATTGCCGCTTGTATGCAAACAGTCAACGACCTATATCATTTGAAAGCAAAAGATGGGTTTACGGCTACAAACTGGGAATGGGCTCTCAAAACACTGCTGCAGCTTATTAGTCCTTTTGCTCCTCATATCAGCGAAGAGCTTTGGCATGATTTAAACGAAGAGCATTCCATTCACGTAAGTCCATGGCCGGATTACGATAAAACACTTATTGTCAAGAAAACGGTCACGATTGCCGTGCAGGTCAACGGCAAGTTGCGCGGTTCAATTGAAATTGAAAGAGATGCTCCCGAAGAGGAGGTGATCGCAAAGGCTAAAGAGCAGCCAAAAGTTGCCAGCTACCTAAAAGAACAGATCATTCGTAAGTCTGTGTATGTCAACAATCGACTGGTGAACTTTGTACTGTAAACATTTGCCTGAAGTCATTCTATGTTGAAAATTACCTCATTGTCGGTTAGAATAAATGTAAGTTTTGTCAACCTAACTATAAAGAAAAGGATAGCCTTTTATGGCAGGCGGTCAACCTCCAAAGAAACGCAGTACTCCCCGTCGCACTGGCGCTCGTCGTAGTCATCATGTATTGAAGCTAGCTCGTCGGGTTAACGCTGTCTCACCGGTGAAAGTGCGCACCACTAAACGCGAGTCTGCCAAGATAGGGTAAACGGATTGTCGTTTACCCCCTAGTGCGAGGCATATACATAAAATGGCATCGAATCGTCACCTTGGTCGCATCATAGCCCTCCAGACACTCTACGAACGCGAGTTGCGTCTGGAGGCAGGGGACAAGGACTTCAAGCTTCAAGAAGTCTTAGAACGTAATATTAAACGTTACAGGGAGAACTTAGATGACGTCACTTTTATTAAACTGCTCGTCGAAGGAGTAACTGCTCAAGAAAAAAGACTGGACAGTGAATTACAGCCTGTTGCACCTGAGTGGCCAATCGACCAAATTGCCCGCATGGACCGCCTGGTATTAAGAATCGGTCTCTATGAGCTGCAAAATGAAGCTGATGTACCGCCAAAAGTTGTTATTAATGAAGCGGTTGAGCTGGCAAAGGCCTTTGGCGGCGATAATTCATCAAAATTCATAAATGGTGTTTTAGGAACGCTGCTGAGAAGTGCACAAACTGCCAGTAAGACCATTAAGAAAAAGCCAATCGCGAAAAAAATTTCTCCTAGGAAAACGCCTATAAAGAGGCAAAAGAAATGAAACGTCCAAAACCCATTCAAGGCATTCGTAACTTTACCCTACGCCGGCGACCGGTTATTGACGAAGTGGTCCGTGAAACTACTTCTGGAGGAATTATCTTTCGTCGTCACGGAACAGGCAAAGAAGTGCAAATCTTGTTGATGCAGGATGCCAAAAACCGTTGGACGATACCAAAAGGTCATGTTGAGCCAGGCGAAGAACCACGTCTCACAGCCGAAAGAGAAATACGAGAAGAAACAGGTCTCAAGGAAATGAAAGTTCATAGTTGGCTTGGTAAAGTAAACTTTCGTTATCGCCGGAACCATACGCTGGTACTCATGACTATGCATATCTACCTCGTAGAAGGGCTCGGCGAAACTGGTAAATTGCATCCCGAAGACTGGTTGAATGATATTCAATGGTTGCCAGCTCCTGAGGCAATCGATAAGATAGCCTATGAAGACATCGGGAAACTTATCTTAGTGGGCATGAAAAAGATCAGAAAAGGTGAGCTGTAAATGGACGCCAATGAATATAGGACATTTGCTGCCAAAAAGCTTGGGGTGGCTTTTAACAACATCAATCTCTTAATAACGGCCTTTACACATCGATCGTACGTTAATGAACATCGTAAGACAGTTCGTGAACACAATGAACGGCTGGAATTTTTAGGCGATGCTGTACTGGAGCTCGTGGTGACTGAATATCTATTCAACAGCTATAAAGAACCTGAAGGAGTGCTGACGAACTGGCGCAGCAGTCTAGTGCGAACTGAGAGTATTAGTGCAGCTGCAGTACGTTGTGGCTTTGAACCGCTTCTGAGGCTCAGTCGGGGAGAAAAAAGGGGCAGTGAGCGGGCCAGATCACAGATTTTAGCGAATAGTTTCGAGGCAGTGATCGGGGCTCTTTACCTAGATCAAGGCTATGAGGTAGCTCAACGATTTATTGCCGATACTATTTTATCTACCTTCAGAGATATCTTGGCTAGTGGTTCATGGTTAGACGCTAAATCTTATTTACAGGAATTAGCACAGAGTCAAGAAGCAGCTACTCCTTTGTATAAGGTTATTCATGAAGAAGGTCCGGATCATGAGAAGTTGTTCAAGGTTGGAGTATACGTTAATGGCAAATTACGTGGGCAGGGCAGTGGACCGAGTAAACAGGCCGCCCAGCAAAAAGCAGCCGAGAAAGCGCTCGATTACTATAGTGGGCAGGCTACTAAGAAGTCGGCATAAATGTTGACAAACAGATAGGCTTATCTGTAGAATACTCACATTATCTTTAATAAGTTTCACGCACCAAAGGAAGTTATTGAAATAAAGGGCTTATGTTAGCTATTCGTATGCAAAGAACTGGCCGTCGCGGGCACGCTATGTTCCGTCTGGTTGTGCAAGAATCTCGTCGGACACCGACAAGTGGCAAAGTAGCTGCCTACTTAGGCAGCTACGATCCTCATAGCAAAGCGGTGACGCTGAATAAAGAGCGGGCACAGTTTTACCTCGATCATGGTGCTCAACCATCTCATGGTATTGTCAGGCTTTTAGACAAAGAAGGAGTAAAGCTGCCGAAGTGGGTTACAGCTTCTCCATCAAAGGAACGAGTGGTACGTAATGCAGACAAACGTCGGAGTACTCGGCCGGAAAAACTAGTAGAGACTGAAAGTAAAAAACCTAGTGAACAAGTAGTAAACGAAGAAACGGCTGAGACGCAAGAAAAAGCTGAAGAAACCAAGCAAGAAATAGCTGGCAATAAACAGGCTGAAGCAGCTACTCCAGAAGCTAGTGAAAACACAGACGAAGTCAAGACTTAAAATAAGTGTCGATAGCGAGATTTTTCATAATAGGATCTAGACCGGCGAGCCTGCTGTCTATATACTAGATAGTAGCAATGATCGTTAATATGATGGATTGACAGGAGGAGTCTGCACCATGAGTGAAATTGACCAGCAATTTATAGAGTATGTTGTAAAATCTTTAGTCGGTAAGCCAGATGCCGTTCATATTGATCGCCGGATAGATGAAAAAGGTGTACTTTTGGAGCTAACAGTCGATCCTGATGACCTCGGTCGGGTAATCGGCAAGCGGGGTGCCACGGCTCAGTCGTTGCGCACACTCCTTCGAGCACTCGGTACGAAAAATGACGCTCGCTATAACCTGAAGATTATAGATAATGGTCAACCACGACCGGCACAAGATACCATTAGCAAAGACGAAAGCGAAACTTCTGGAATCAAAGAGAAAACTACGTCAGAGGTCAACGAGATAGCAGAAGCAGAGGTGGATGAGACCAAAGAGTCCGAACCGAGTGAAAGTAGTGAAGTCAGTGAGACAGCCACTAGCGACCGACTCCAACGGACCAGAGAAGAGCTGGCTGACTTGGACGACCTTGATGTCTAAGAGAACTTGTCACGTATCTTAGAGAGCGGTATAGTACGTACTTAGGTACGTGAGGAGTTTTGTCCTCTTGCACCATAAAAAACCAGCAAGCTCGTTTGCGAGCCATCACCGTCAACCCACGCGTGTGATCGAGAGCTTTATGTGTTGAAACAACTCCTTCGCTCTGCAAAGAAGTGAGGGGGTTGTTTTGTATGAGGAGTAGAAAATACAAGTGAAGGTTCAGATTATTACACTCTTTCCAGAAATGTTTACTGGTATTTTGAGTAGCAGTATGCTTTGGCGAGCTCAAAGTAAGGGGATAGTTAATTATGAGTATATTAACTTACGAGACTTTGGTCTCGGACCTCGCCGACAGGTTGACGATACACCATATGGCGGTGGTGATGGGATGTTACTCCGTCCCGAACCGATTGTAGCAGCGATTGAAGTTGCAAAAAAACAGGACCCATCTGCCTGTGTCATCTTACCGACACCTCGTGGTTCTCTGTATAAACAATCTGAGGCCAAGAAGCTGGCGGCTAGTGACCAGGGCCTTATACTTATCTGCCCACGCTACGAGGGATACGACGAACGGATTATCCATTGGGTAGATAAAAGTTACTGTATCGGTACTTACGTACTAACTGGTGGCGAATTGCCGGCCATGGTCATTATAGACTCGGTTGTCCGTTTGTTGCCAGGAGTGTTGGGTGGTGAACATTCGGCTGACATCGAATCGTTTCAAGCCGATGATAAAACAGTTGAATTTCCTCAGTACACTCGTCCTGAAACCTTTCGCAGTTATGACGTACCAAAAGTGCTTCTGAATGGTAACCATGCCGCCATTGATGTGTGGCGTAAACAACGACAGAGCCGCTCAAATTAAGTTATAGGCCGCCGAGAAGAGTTTTCATTGCGGTATTGGGGGTATTCTGCGCGCTCTGCAGAATGTTCGTAATCCCCTTAGATGACTGGGTGGCGTTACTACTAGTTGGCGAATTCGTGGCGGGAAGTTGCACCCCACTAGTTGATGAATCATTAATAGTATTCGGTGAAGTAGCGGGTTGTTGAGCGGTGGCAGCTGAAGAAGATGTCAGCGGAGTCTCTGTGGTGGTGCCAGTAACGGGTATGGTTTGTAATGTATGAAGAATCATTGGGACAGAAGCAGTCAATTCACTTGTCTTAGCATGACTGTTTTCTTTTGTAATTCGAGCAGTCGGAGTGGAGCTATCATGGCCATGGAGTCCGACGAATATGAAAGAAAAAACAGTGATAAGGATAAGGGGTGCTACAACTATGTAGTTGGGGTTAAGTCCAGGTTTCATAATTGCAGATATATATGCTGACACTTGCCTCTAATCTCCTTACATTTTAGAATGATGCAATCAGTCTACCGGGAATTATATAACGAAGCAGTAAATATTTTCACAACTTTTTTTGCTATTGTCGAGCTAGCGAATTAACTTCTTGCGGAAGTGGCTAGGTGGATAGGGAAGGGCCGGCAAATGGATAGTAAAGCGGGTGCCACGTCTTGAGGAACTTTGAACCTCGATCGAACCGTGTAAGTCACGGGTAACGTACTGTTCGACAATGGTAAGACCAATACCGAAACCGGCCTGCTCTTTAGTAGTGTAAAACGGCTTAAAAATCTTCGGCAAATCATGGGCAGCAATACCTTCTCCCCAATCGGTAACGGTGATCATAAGCGTTTTGGCGAAGCCACGAACGCTTAAACGAACTGGTTTAGCTAGTCCATCGGTATTATGTTTGTAAGCGTCAATGGCGTTAATAAGGAGATTGGCGAGAACTTGCTGTAGTTTAATGGGATCACCGTAAATGCGGTAATGCGGAATATCAGATATCTCTATGGATATACCTTCCTTGCGGGCTAACGGCATAACTAATCGCTTAAGTTGATCAATCTGCGGAGCAACACAAAACGCACTTTGCTGCTGGCTGCCACTACGCAGCTGTCGACGAGCCACCTCAATGTAATTATGTGCAAGCCGTAGACTGCGTCGGGCGCGGCGGATATGGAGTGTACCTTGTCCTGGTACTTGTTCTAGGTAGAGCATAGCAGCCGACAAAGGGTTGCTAATTTCGTGTAACATGCTAGCGCTAAAACGGCCCATTTCAATAAAGTGCTGGAGCACCTCAAGTTGGCCGACTTGGTCAACGTTGCCTAGATCATTTTTTGTCTGGGGCTGTGCCGGCATACGTGTAATTCTAAACCTTCATAAGCTGATGTTTTTTGAGCGACCCCCCAAATTTGTAACCTCGGCCGTGTATGGTATGAATGAGACTATCAGCGAACGGACGGTCAATCTTGTCCCGCAGTGCCTTAACATGCACAGTAATTGTATTTGTCCAGTGACTAGCGTTATCTGCCCATAAGTAGTGGCTAAGTGCTTCTCGACTAACCACCTGATCGGCATGTTCCATCAAGTACTGTAGAATGTCGAACTCCTTTCGACGCAGCTGGATGGTCACACCATCACGACTGACACTGAAATTTCGACGGTCAAGACAGATACCATGCTTGGTGAGTAGTTTCGGCAACGGCGACTGCTGCTTCAGAGCTTTCTGATGACTGCGCAGCAGTACTCGCAAACGTGCTGTAAATTCACCAAGACTGAACGGTTTCGTAAGGTAATCATTGGCTCCACCATCGAGTAAGGTGATCTTCGTCAATGTTTTGTCTTCACCGCTCAAAACTAAAATAGGGGTCATGAGATCTCTATCCCGTACTTGCTGGCAAATAAAAAAACCAGGTATATCAGGGAGATTGAGATCCAGCACGATTAGGTCATAAACGCCGTTGACTATCTTCGTCATAGCAGTTTTACCGGAGGCTGCGTAATCGATTTGGTATGTCTTTTTTAAAGCGTATGCCAAGGCACTCGCTATACTGCGGTCATCTTCAATGAGGAGTATCTTAGAAAGAGACATGTGCATATTATTGCGTAACTATGTTAAATAAATGTTAAAATTATTTATTTTTGGAATATTATCATAATAGTATGTGGCTGTCTATACATTCTATAGAAATAGTTTTTAATATAGTTTTAGTTTTTATCACTTTTCAGAAAAACGTTTTTCAACTTCAGGCCAGTTTACAATGTGCCACCACGCCTTGACGTAGTCGCTACGCTTGTAGGTATAATCAATGTAATAAGCATGTTCCCAGACGTCGAGACCCAAAAGGGGAGCCGGCCCGCCACTCATGAGAGGAGAATCTTGGTTCGGGGTCGTCGTAATAGAGAGATCGGGCAGAAGCCAGACCCAACCGCTGCCGAAGACAGCAACAGCTTTGTCGCTGAAAGCATCTATAAAACTTTGAAAGTTCCCGTACCGCTCAGTCAGGCCATCAGCCAAAGCGCCACTTGGCTGGTTGCCACCGCTCGGAGACATGAAATTCCAAAAAAGGCTATGATTGAAGTGACCGCCGCCATTATTTCGAACTGCGGTGCGTATGTTGTCAGGTACAGCCTCAAGGTTACTAATGAGCTCTTCAATAGTTTTTTCTTGAAGTTCAGGAGTCTGCTCAAGAGCAGCATTCAATTTATTGACGTATGTTTGGTGATGCCCCTTATGGTGTAGTTCCATGATAGTCTTACTGATATATTTGCCAAGAGCATCGTAATCATATGGTAAATCTGGTAGTGTAAACATAGGCTTTAATTTCTCCTGATTAACTTTATTATACTCTAGTGAAAAGATCGGCGATAGGACGAAATTCTCACAAGGAAATTCTCACAAGAACAACGTACTTACATGTTCAATACTTGCATGTTCAATAATTGAGTGTAATATTTTCAATATGGGTAGAGAGACCTTTGGCATTACCCCAGAAGAAGGATTTACTGAGTCACAAGATCAAGACGGAATGAGTGGTGGGCATGTAAAGGCATCAAATCTTCCTGATCCTGAGTCTCTCAGTTCTATTACTTCTACTTCAGAAGAAGCATTATTGACTAAAATGATACGGCGAGCATTAAACGGAGCCGACAGTGGTGGTATAAGAACTAAGCCTCAAGGGGTTCGTCACGAAAGCTATCATCGTAGACATCATTACCATCACAAAAATCAAAATCAACGTCGCCGAAAATATCGGTACGGTGGCTTAGGAGAAGATAGGATATCACCGTCTCCAGGTATTGATGAAGATATATAAACCTAGCTCTTTCTCTGCACCTTTTCTGCTATCATAAAAGATATGCCACGTCAAAAATTGTCTGAGTATCGTGCTAAAGTTATCTTAAATCAGGCGTTGAACTTACACTACCAAGGTTGGCAGATTGATGGCACTCGTGAATTGAAACCTCAACTGAAAGGTGCCAGTGAAACAAGTAACAATCTCGTTATAAAAGTAGACGAAGGTGTTAAGCGACGTTTCAAGCAAGGACTGGTACTTCTCGATATTATGCCGGAAGATCTAGAGAAAGGCATCCAGTCACTTCTCCGTAAAGGATACCGTTACCTTATTATTGAGCCAATGCTTGCTCACGACCCCCATGAAGAACGTTACCTGAGTCTGAGTATGCATCGTGACGGTCTAATATGTCGTTACACTTCTAGTGGCGGGGTTGATATTGAAAGTCAAGCGACGGATATCAAGAGCTTATTTATAAGACCAGGTCAGCAAGCACATGAGTTGGCTAAGGGAGCAGGTCTGACTCAGCAACAACTTGAAACGATGCGCAATCTTATGGCTGATAACTATGTGGTCTTTTTGGAGCTCAATCCGTATGTAAGCCGCGAAGGCAACCTATATCTTTTAGACGCTGCCGTAGAAGTTGATGATGCTGCTCTATTTTTTGTCGATAATTGGAAGGCAGTCGATCTACGCTCGCATATTGGCCATGAACTTACCATTCAAGAACGACTAGTTCAAGAGTTAGATGCTTCGTCGCCGGCCTCGTTAAAGCTCAGTGTGCTTAACCCGAATGGCAGCATATTTCTGCTACTATCTGGTGGGGGCGCTAGCGTGGTGGTCGCTGACGAAATCCAAAATCAGGGGTTTGGTAAAGAGCTTGCCAACTACGGAGAATATAGCGGGAATCCGAACACTGAGGAAACCTATATCTACACTAAGGCAGTATTGCAGTTATTACTTCGCTCTCAAGCTAGTAAAAAAGTACTTTTTATTGGTGGTGCTGTGGCCAATTTTACCGATATTGCAAAAACCTTTGCCGGCGTCATGCAGGCTATAGAAGAAGTAGCAGACAAATTGCAGGCTCAAAAGGTCAAAATATTCGTGCGCCGTGGTGGCCCGCATCAGGAAAAAGGATTAGCTGCTATGAGAACATTGCTCGCCCAGTATAATTTACTCGGAATGGTTCATGGCCCAAAGACACCTCTTACAACAGCGGTTGATGAAGCGCTTAAGGAAGCAATCTATGGATAATTTTCGTAAGATGCCCATCAGTGTCATTTGTCTTGGTTCACATCCGGGGATTATTCAATCAATGCTAGATTATCATTATTGTCTTGGGCAAGAAGATATACCAATCATGGCTATCATTGGCAGCGGTCGCAAACAAGAACGGTACTTCTGGGGCCATAGTGAGATCGTATTGCCGGTATATCGAGAACTTTCTACCGTACCAAAAGAAATCAGGGATAGTGTAACTTGTTTATTGCACGTTCAATCTGCTCGCAGGGTACTGAGTGGTCTGACAGAGGCCTTTAAAACATTACCGAAGCTTACGCTTGTGAATGTTTTTGCTGAGCAAGTACCTGAAGCCCACGCTATAACACTTGCTCAGCTGGCAAAGGAGCATAACATTACAATAGCTGGTCCAGCTTCAGTTGGCCTGCTGTTACCCGGCGTTCTTAAGCTGGGAGCTATTGGTGGTACCGAATATCCACAACTAGTAGCGGCTCGTATATTTGTACTAGGCGATACAGCAGTCATTTCTACCTCAGGCGGTATGGTGAACGAGCTTATCCATATTGTGACGGGTAGTGGTTCAGGGGTATCATTTGCTATGGCTCTCGGGGGTGACCGCAACCCGATTACCACACCGGCGGAAGCAATGCGCTTGGCGCAGACAGATAGCCAGACGAAACGGATAGTCTATTTTGGTGAACTTGGTGGCGATGATGAATATCGGATCGCTGAACTAATAAAAGAAGGAACCCTCACAAAACCAATCGTTGCATATATTGCTGGCAGCGTAGCTGAACTTTTTCCGGAGCCTCCGCAATTCGGTCATGCCAAAGCCATGGCAGGTTCAGAAGCAGAGACTGCTGCTGCCAAAAAAACTGCACTTCGTGAGGCCGGAGCAACGGTCGTTGATGTTTTTATGGATATAGTTAGTGCGCTCGGTGAGTCGTCACCGGCCACTGAGCCACAAGAGCATCGGCAGATTACAACTCGGCATAAACGTTTGCTTGTCAGCCGCATTTCTGGCGAAGTGGAGGGTGATGTTCAGTTGCTTGGCCAGGATCTTTTAGGTGTAGTTAATGGGAACACCGTTGCTGGCCTCTATCTGTCAATGCTGCTTGGTCAGCCTGTCAAAGCTTCAAAATTAATTGAATTTATGGATTATACCCTCAGATTATTGATTGATCATGGTCCGTATGTTGCTGGTGCAGTCAACACGGCTATTGCCGCCAGAGCGGGTAAAGATCTCGCTTCCAGTCTATCAGCTGGCCTTCTCACTATCGGTCCTCGCTTCGGTGGTGCTATTAATAGCGCAGCGGGCGTGTGGCTGGAGGGAGTGCAATCTCAGTCTTCTGCCAAAGACTTCGTCGTGAGTTTTCGATCTAATGGCGGCATTATCCCCGGTATTGGACACAAAAAGTATCGGATTGATGTACCTGATCCTCGTGTGGTTAAGCTAATAAGTACCTTCAGTGGCAACAGTAATGATGATCGTTTTCTCAGTTTTGCTCGCAGCGTTGAATCTGTGACGACAGCCAAGAAAGGGAACCTTATCTTAAATGTCGATGGTACGGTTGCTGCTATAATGCTTGATCTCCTTGAATCCGAACTATACTACACTCAGGAACGACTGCAGGAGCTTATTGATATTGAATTCTTTAATGCCTTGTTTATCGCTAGCCGTTCGGTTGGTTTAATGGCGCACTATCTTGATCAACGTCGTCACGACGAGGGATTATTAAGGCTGAGCGATGAGGACGTCAGTTACATTCCTTAGATGATAATAGGTATTTAGATATGAGCAGAGAATTCTTTGGTACTGATGGCGTACGTGGTTTGGCAGGGGAGTATCCGCTTGACGAAGAGGGTGCTCGTCACATCGGCGCTGCAGTTGGTCAATACTTCGCCACCTCTGGGCAAGGAGTAGTTATTGGTCATGATCCTCGTGAGTCATCTCCTAAACTTGTTCGTGCACTCACAGATGGGTTGAACTGTAGCGGAGTAATAGTAACAAGAGTTGGTGTTATTCCAACGCCAGGATTAGCCTATCTGACACGTCAGCATAATGAATTTAAAGCTGGGCTGATGGTGACGGCCAGCCATAACTCGTACGAGTATAACGGTATCAAGGTATTTGGACCTTCTGGAGATAAATTGCCTGATGAAAGTGAGTATATACTTAACAAGTTAATTAAAGAACGAGTAACGGGGAAGAGCAGTGGTAGTGTGATAGATAAACCGGATATGGTGCGCGAATACGAAGACTTTCTGGTGGACAATGGTCATGGACTTAACCTCCATAGCATGGCGGTTGCCTTTGACAGTGCGAATGGTGCTGCCAGTGGTCTTGGACAGCGCGTCTTTGAACGCCTCGGGGCTCATGTGACATCATTGTTTGATCACTGCGACGGGAAGAATATAAATGATGGTTGCGGTGCAACCGATACGCGTGTTCTCGCTGAGCGGGTGGTCAAAGACCAACTAGACCTTGGTATTGCTGTTGACGGAGACGCTGATCGGCTCATGATGGTAGATGGTCACGGTCACGTTATTGATGGTGATCAGTTATTGTACATCTTGGCAGTGTCTGGTCACCACAACGGTGTCGTGGCAACAGTTATGTCAAATGTCGGTCTTGAGCAAGCCTTAAAACGGCATAATATTAGACTCTTGCGCACTGCTGTCGGAGATCGTTACGTACTTGATGGTCTTAAAAAAAGCGGTCTGACATTGGGCGGTGAAAAGTCAGGCCACATTATATTACCCGAACTACTTGCTACTGGTGATGCCTTACTAGCAGCGGTGGTACTATTAACGGCAATATATAATTCCAAGCGTGATCTGGCTGATTGGTGTCAAGAAGTACAATTAGTGCCACAGGCGCTTGTGAACATTTCACTTCCGAACAAAACGGCACTAGATAATCCGCACGTAAAAAACTTTATTAAAAAACAACATGAGGCAATAGACGGTAAAGGCAGAGTATTAATACGTCCGTCAGGAACTGAACCTCTAGTGCGGGTAATGGTCGAAGCCCAGCAAGCGGATAAACTGGTTCTTGACATTGCCGAAGGCCTGGAACGACAGCTCATGCGAACAAACAAGGAAGGCAAATAATGCTTCCCTTCCCGACCAATTTTGTCGATCAGCCTGAGAGTATTAAGGCAGATAGTCTTTCGAATGATGGCCTGCAGTCACTTAAAGAACTTGAGATAAAAGGTTATGAAGTTCGCGTTGGTTTAAGTGATGACTATTCGGACACCATTAGCCGTGTCTGCCAGCAAGCAGCCATATTAGAATACTGCCCAAATGACATAGCCAAACGCTTTCATGATCATACCGTAACAGCTGTTTGGCTTACTGGTGGACGGGTGGTCTATTTACTTGTGCCAAGTGGTTCGAAGGATCCGAACCAGCTTGCTGGCTATGGCTGGATTGGCCCGAAAAAGAGTGTATATGTACCAGAGGGAGCCGTCACTTTTGGCGTTCGTATTAGTGAAGATCATCAGGGGAAAGGTTTAGCAGCACCTTTTTCCAAAGTGATGTTGGCCGCCGCTGCTAGCTATAGCACGGGTATAGTTTGGCTGGAGACTTGGCAGAGTAATGTCAGTGCTGTTCATGTCTATCATAAAATTGGGTTTGTCGATGTTACTCAAAAAGCCGACAAACGTCTAACACGCACAGGTAGCATAGTTGATGACGTTCGTATCTATATGGTGAGGAAATAGACGAAAAGTAATAAAGAAAGACGTGCACTTCGGTTATGTTGTCAAACGGTTATAAACACTACCTCATTCTTGATATCACAGATTTAGTATCTATAATGGTCACTTTTAAACGGCCCGTTAACATGAATACCGAGATAATCTGCCTGTTCAGCTGTCAAATGGTCAAGATGTCCGCCAAGAGCAGCAACATGTAAGCCCGCTACTTTTTCGTCAAGCTCTTTCGGCAAACGATGCACTCCTTGAGTGTAAGATTTGGTGTAAAGCTCGATTTGACCGAGCACTTGGTTTGAAAATGAGCAAGACATGACAAATGATGGATGACCAGTCGCGTTGCCAAGGTTGACGAGACGTCCCTCAGATAGAATGATAAGGCGATGGTTATTCGGGAGAGTATAAATATCTACCAAGGGCTTAAGATTTTCCTTTTTTACTTCAGACCATTGCTCTAGCTGTTTAACTTGAATTTCATGATCGAAGTGCCCAATGTTGCAAACAATGGCGGTGTCCTTCATGACTTTCAGGTGCTCTAAGCGAATAACATCTTTGCAACCAGTAGCGGTGACGAAAATATCTGCAACTTTTGCTGCTTCTTCCATTGTTACCACTTCATAGCCTTCCATCATGGCCTGCAGAGCACAGATTGGATCGACTTCGCTAATTAAGACTCTGCAACCGAAGCCGCGCAGCGACTGGGCGCAGCCTTTACCGACGTCACCGTAACCAGCCACCAGGGCAACTTTGCCAGCAATCATGATATCTGTAGCTCGCTTGATGCCGTCCATCAGAGACTCGCGGCAGCCGTATAAGTTGTCGAACTTGGATTTGGTAACACTGTCATTAATATTGATGGCCGGTATCTTTAAGGCGCCATCTTTCATAAACTTGTGTAATTGCTTCACGCCAGTGGTTGTTTCTTCAGTCACGCCAAGGATGTCTTTAAGAAGCTCAGGGTGTTTATCGTGAACGTAGGCAGTCAGATCGCCACCGTCATCAAGAAGCAAGGTAGGCCCTTGCCCGTCAAAATGAAGTGTCTGTTCTATACACCACCAGTACTCGTCTTCTGTTTCACCTTTCCATGCGAAAACTGGCGTACCACGCTCGGCAAGTGCAGCAGCTGCCTGATCTTGTGTAGAGAAAATGTTGCATGATGACCAACGAACCTGGGCGCCGAGCGCTTGAAGTGTTTCTACTAGCACAGCCGTCTGAATAGTCATATGGATTGAGCCGGCAATGCGTGCTCCTTCTAATGGTTGGTCTTTTTCATACTCTTTTCGTAATGCCATCAGTCCTGGCATTTCTTGCTCGGCCAGGACAATTTCTCGACGCCCCAGACTTGCAAGGGCGATATCATGAATTTTATAATCTTGATCAATTTTATCTGTCACTTTTTACTCCAATGTTTCTTGAAAAACGTGCTTATATCTCTTTTGTACGTCTATCCAACTATAGGTGGCTTGTGGGCCATGATGCTCAAGGGTAAAAGATGCAACTATTGCTGCCAATTGACCGCACTTTCTAAGTTCCCATTGTCGCAAATAACCGTATAGAAAGCCAGCCCGATAGGCATCACCAGCACCGGTTGGATCAACATAATGAGATGGTTTGGCGATGCCGATGTCTATTATTTGTTCACCATGATATATCTGTGATCCTTTGTCACCATGTGTGATTATAAGAAGAGGTGTGTGACGTTTGAGCTCGGTTTCAGTCAATTCCAGGCGATTCAGCAGCAACTTCAGTTCATAGGCATTGGCTATAAGTATAGCGGCCGTCTCAATACCGCGTTTAAGGTCAGCAATAGGTAATGTGCTGGTCTGTTGACCAGGATCGTAAATAAATGGTGTCTGATATGTAACACATTCTTCAACGTGACGCCGCATAGCGACAGGATCGTGTGGCGATAAACAGACAAAGACGTTACCGCCGTCGGGCTTCAACCAGGCTTCCAAACTAAGGGTTCTGCCTTCACTCATAGCTCCCGGGTAAAAGCCGCCCACCTGATTGCCGCTATCATCAGTCAAGACGTTAAAGCTGCTCGTTGGCAGTGAGCTAGTGTGGATCATTGAAGTGTCAATCCCTTTATCTTTCAATCGCTTCAGATATGGTTGACCGTCTGGACCGATGCAGTCCAGTAGGCTCACCTCATTACCCAGCAATGCCAGATTGTAAGCTATATTGGCGCCGGTACCTCCTTCAACGATAGACAAATTATCTACGAGCACGCTGAGAGACAAAATATCCAATTTGTCACTGTCAATAAGTTCCCGGTAATTACCGGCAAAATGCATGATCCTGTCAATAGCGATTGAGCCGCAGACCACGACGCGAGTTTTTTCCATTATTTCTCAGTATATGGGTCGAATAGTTAAGCGTCAATTATCTCTGGTATAAATGGTTGTACTTCTTTGACCGTCGTATTACTCTTGATAGCATATATGGACGTCGCAATCGAAACCAAGGGACTCTCCAAGTATTATGGTAAGACGATGGCACTTGCTCCACTTAACCTCAGTGTCAAAAAAGGAGAAATATTAGGCTACCTGGGACCTAATGGAGCAGGCAAAACGACTACTATTCGGACCATGCTTGGCCTCATTAAACCAACCAGCGGGCGGGCTGAGATTTTCGGGGTAGAAAGTCAAAAAGATACTACTGAAGCCCACAAACACCTTGCCTATATTCCTGGGGAGTCAGCCTTTTGGCCGAATCTTACTGGAGAAGAAACGCTGCATCTCCTCGGTAGCATTAGTGGTCAGGTAGACAAGAAATACAAAGAAAAACTTATTAAGCGTTTCCAATTTGATCCGTCCAAAAAAGTGCGGACTTATTCTAAGGGTAACCGGCAAAAGATTAATATTATTGCGGCACTGATGACCCGAGCCGACCTACTCGTCATGGATGAGCCTACCGCCGGCCTCGATCCCATTATGGAGCAGGCTTTCCGAGAAAGTGCTCTAGAAGCTAAGGCTAACGGACAAACCATTTTTCTGTCATCTCATATCTTAGAGGAAGTAGAAGCGCTGTGTGATCGAGTTGCTATCCTGCGCCACGGTCGACTAGTGGAACTCGGGACACTTGAAGAAATGCGTCACTTATCTGCTCTCAACATTGAAGTTACCTTTACTGCTACTCCACCGAAAATAGACCACATCGCCGGAGTGAGCCAAGTGCATGTAATTGGCCATCAGCTTACTTGTCAACTGCGAGGGCCAATAGAGCCTCTTTTGAGGGTGTTCGCTGCCCATAATCCGCAGACACTACTCAGTCGTGAGCCGTCACTTGAAGAGCTCTTTCTATCCTTATACGGTGATGAAGAAGTGAGGAAGGGAAAATAATATGACTAGCATAGATGCCCAGCGTATTCATGTCACAAAATTACGATGGCCGACGACAGTAGTTCGCCGTATCATTGCAAAGCGAGCGTTTCGTGGCGGGCTTCTCTGGGGGATAATACTAGGATTATATATGCTCTCGAAAGCAGATTCATATATAAAGTACTATCCAACGGTAGCCGATCGAATGAGAGTGGCAGTGACACTTGGTTCTAACGTTGGCGTTGAGGCGCTTCTGGGTGTTGCGCATCGAATTGAGACCGTTGGCGGCTATGCAACCTGGAATTTTCTGTGTCTGGTGACCGCTGTCGGTGCTATTTGGGCCATATTATTGACAACAAAGAATTTGCGAGGCGAGGAAGATAACGGTCGATGGGAGCTATTCTTGGCTGGTCAAACCACAGCTCGTCGAGCAACTATGAACGCCTGTTGGGGTCTTATGGCCGGTCTCGTGACGTTCTTTGTCTGTATGGCATTATCTGCCAGTGTCATTGCACATATACACGGTGCACACATGACGATGGCAGCAAGTTTGTTCTTTGCTGTCGCATTAACCTGTGGTGCGGCTGAGTTCATGGCAGTAGCAGCACTGGCTAGTCAGCTGATGCCGGTACGTGCTCGTGCTTCGGAGTTGGCAGCAGCTATTTTCGGTGTTTTTTACTTGATGCGCCTGGTTGCGGACACTACTTCTGCCCACTGGCTCTTAGATATTAGCCCGCTTGGATGGATAGAACGACTTGCTCCACTTTATGGCTCAGACCCGATTTGGCTCATTCCAATAAGTCTCTTTATTGCAGTCTGTGCGGGCGTGGCTATCATTTTAAGCGGTCGGCGGGATCTTGGTAGTGCATATATTTCAGATAAAGATAGTGTCAAACCGCGTACCAGGCTATTGAATTCTCCACTTGGCGTTAGCTTCCGATTAACACGAGTGACGTCATTAATTTGGCTAGTCGTCTTTGCGGCTACTGCCTTTATCTACGGGCTGTTGGCTAAAGGAGCAGTTCAAAGTTTTAATGAGACTGCCAAGATTCAAAAAACTCTTAATCAATTGGCAGGCACTTCTCACGTAGGTCTGACCCTAGCTTTCTTGGGCATAACTTTCTTTTTTATCATGATTTTGACAATGTTCTATGCAGTGACAGCCATTGGGCACATCCGTCAGGATGAAGCAGAGGGCTACTTGGACAACTTTCTGGTTAGACCGGTTGGTCGTTTACAGTGGCTGGTCGCTCGTATTAGTCTCATACTTATCGTTATAGTTTTGGGAGGTTTAATCAGTGGTATTGGAGCGTGGGCAGGTGAAGCACTCCAAGCTGGCGGGGTATCTTTACATACGCTGCTGCTTGCCGGCATCAACACCACAGTTCCCGCTTTTCTTATTATGTGCACCGGAGTTTTTGCTTTTGGTTGTCTGCCACGTTTAACGAATTTTCTTTCATATGGTTTGGTGGCTTGGTCATTCCTGATAACCATGCTTGCTACGGGACTGAATATTAATCATTGGCTGTTAGATACCTCGATACTGCATCAAATTACTTTTGCTCCCGCCACTAGTCCAAATTGGCGTACTGATTGGATAATGTGTGTCGTTGGTCTTATGCTTTTTGTTATTGGCGCAGTTGTCTTCAATCGACGAGACATAGAGACGGAGTAGCGTAAATTTTTAATAAACTAAGGTATGTTTTGTAGCTAGTTTACCGAAGCGTGGAGCTCTTGTTACTCTGGATAATAGATTAAGGTTTTTTTGCCCACTTTCCGTTAGTTGTATTGCTTTATGCTCCATGCGCGTTATACTGCCGTGAGCTAAGCTACGAGTTGTGTATGCAACCACCTTCGACAAAAGACTTGGTGCGACGGCTATAAATTGAACCGGTTGAAAATTATTTTCTTCTCGTTGCACAAATCCATACGACCAGCTTGTCAATGGCTCTAAAACTCGATTCCAGTATAGCTGTTCAACTTGCTTATAGCCCGTAATTAATTGACTAATTACTACTCTGGCGTCATTAAAAAATTCCATGACAGCATCTTCTTCTACCCTACAACTTTCAGAAGCACTGGCCACGCCATCCCAGACATTATTAAACAGGTCTGTATAGCGGGCACATTCTTGCATTGACATAAAAACAATATTTACCTAATACGTACAATATTATGGTCCCGAATTAACTCTATGCATGCCTGCCTAGCCGATACAACGCCACAGCTTTAGCAGTGGATAACTATGCAAATATACACTTAATAAGTGTGTATTTTTGTCACCGTTTGGACTCCTCGCAAAACTCCAACTCAGAGCTTTTCGGACTAATTTCTATTTGCTTCCAAAAAAGCTAATAGCAGTATAGCATTAAAATTTGGAGCGGTCTAATTTTGTTGTCAAGTTTCTACGAAAAAGCGAACAATTGTAGTAATAAAAAAACACTATTATAACATTGTAACAGATATAGAATGTGCATTATATAATAAGTTTTTCTCCATATGCTCTATAAGCGCCAAAACACCCTGAAAGCACCACACTATGAATGCTATTACTTGATGCTCATGGGTTTTCGGGTATATGGTAATTTTTAGTAGCTCTAATCCTGCCGCCACAGTTCCACGAGAGTAAGCTCGTGGGAAGTTTAATAAATAAGACGAGCAAGGCTGTGCCAAAAAGCAGCTGTTTATCGTGAGGCCCTAATGCGTCTATTGATAGTGCACATATTGAAGAATTGTGTGTGGACAGGAGAAATCCGTGCAATCTATTGGAGATTCATCTCCCCGTGCGCTTGATGCAAAAATTAAGTGACATCGTTACTGATTCTCATAGGGGGCTTATGGAGCTTATAGCTTATATTGAGTCATGGAGAAGTTACAAGAGTTGCGCCTCGCATTTTTGACTGTACTATAAAGCCCCCACCAGGTAGCAATGGTTTATCTGAGCGATGTTTAAGCTAACTTTTGTTATCTATCTCTTGCTCAACCGATTTTTTAAAACCGCGTTTTACAATAAAAGAGGTACTTGACAGCAATGTTGCATTGGGTAAGTAAACTATTTCACCGCTTTCTAAGCGCAAGCGGGTATGGGTAAGTCCCATATCTATAACCGTACCAATGTATTCACCTCCGAGTGCGCCTGATTTTAGCGTAATATGTTCACCAATGGTAAACGGTCTAGATAATATGAGTATGAAGCTGGCAAAGAAGTTAGCGAGAGCTTGCTGGGCGGCCACACCGATGATAATGCCTAAAACGGCACTACCAAGTAGTAAATGGCCAACGGAGATACCAAGCAGTTCCAGTGTAGAGACAAGGATAATAATGTAACCAAAGACTCGCAAGATAAATTGGATAGAAGCTGCCCGTCCGGTGCCGAGCCGATGAGCGGCAATAAGTTTACGAATGGTATCAGTGAAAACATTCAAAAAAGAGATTGAGAAGATGACAAAGATAATAATGCCAATAAGAGCAACGATTTCATTGTTAATATGATGGCTTACTAATTTTCCATGAGTATGGCGTAAAACAACACCTATCAAGAATAGAATGGCGAACGGAATGAGTTTGCTGTTTGCGCTTCGCCAAATCTGTTTGCTGATGATCTTTCGTCGAACTGCCAAGATATATGTATGGTAAGCATTTATGAAGATCAGCGCAAGTCCTTGATGGAGCACTGACAAATTAGTCGTTGCTACAATTATGAAAGAAAATATCAAAAACGTATTAAAGTATATTTTGCTTTTGAAGTGTGTCACGTTTAGACGGAACGATTATTTCCATCTCATAACTGGTACTTTATTATCTCACTCGTGGACAGTATCCAAAGAAGTATAGAGGGCGCATCATTTAGTGACTTTAAACATGATTGGCTTGCTCAATATTATGGTTTACGAAAACACAAATGAGCGAATCATATCAAGAATGGGTTTTTGAAAACTTGTTTCATTCCAATCATTCGAGCTGAGTATAAGGGGTGTCAAGTTAGCCGTACAGGTAGTATTACCGCATTGAGTAAAAGTGATAGTAATGAGCGGATCGATATTTTGTAAATCGCTCGCAGGAATTACTTGATCTTTCTGGTAGCCATAATTACCGGTTACGTAGATGCCGTTTAAGCTACCTTTGACAGTAGCATTAGAGTATTGAACAAAACTAATATAGGTCTGAGCACTTTGACTTGATGAAGGTTGAGCGTAACTAACTAGTTGAGAATTGAGTACTGCAAGGTCTGTGCCGGACGTAAACCCACTTGGTAACTGACCTTGTGGTTCAACGGTCATGGTTATTTCGCCGATTATCTTTTTATTGGCGGCGTCAGTTAATTGCATGGGTGACGACGTAGCTGTCATGGGGCCAGTGCCGTTATCAAAGATACTCCAGCTGGCTGGATAACTAAATGTCAAACCATAATTTTGAGCCGTATAACTTCTTGTGCCAGTACTCGTTGAATTATTGACTGGTGCCGAGGAGGAGGTATGATAGACAACTTTAAGTTGTTTTGCAGGTGATGATTTATGAAGTAGTTTACTCCCAGCTAAGACAGCCAAGACAATAACGACGATCACAACAGCAATACCGAGCACAAAACGTCCTATAAAGCGCGAACGGCTGTGCTTATCTGCCGGTGGTAACACAGAGTTCGTTAACGGATTAAAAGATGGAGTAGATTGATCGGCTGGAGAGTTAACTTGATGAAATGGCGGGGTTTGATTATCCATATCTTTTTCTATGGGGCATTACATCTATCATCCTTTAGTATAGTCTATCGAGTTGAGAATAAGCTGACAGAGACTTTTTTTACATTACTAAGTAACATTTCTAATGCTTGTTTTCGCCTATATGTCTTTTGTATAGTTTCTACGATGCATGAGTCGTATCAGGGAGGTGGCAAGTTAGAGACTGACCTTATCGTAGAAGGTAACTTATCTAAGCGGTATGTTATCTGGCCGCTTGTGCAGCTATGTCGTCTTGTGGTTCATTCTGATACGCATTTTGAAGAAGGAGCCATTGAAGAGCTCCATAATCACCGGGATAGTGGTGGAGCGCTATTGATTGCCATGACTCATTTCCGGCATATGGAGCCGATTGTTATGGCTCAACTAGCGGGCACGCATGAGCCGCTTCGTCATATTTGGTATACGACAGGGATTACTGGGAAAGAAAGTCTTTTAAAGAAACCATTTGGTATTGGTTGGATAATGAGGAGAACCGGTATTGTCCCAGTGGTACGGTCTATTGATCATCCCAATGAAACACCGACTGAAAGAGCTGAACGTATAGAAAAAAACCAACGGGCGCAGGCTATAGGTGGACGCTTCCTGGCCAGGGGTCACAATTGGCTAATATACCCCGAAGGCGGCACTAAAAGAGTTATTAAAGAAAATGGTAAAATAGTACGCCAGAAACGAGAGGACCTGCACACACTCTTACCTATTCAGAGAGGGGTTGGTTACATTTTAGATAGCATGACAACTAAAGAGCAACGAAGAGTACGACTACTTGGTATCTCGGTTTATTATGGGAAGCATGTTAATCTCTTCCCGACTGTGTATATCAGTCGCCCAGCAGCGCCCAATGGAGAAACAATTGATGACTATCGTTTACAGGTTGAAGATTTATTGCAGCATGGTTTGAGTGAGGCAATCAGACTGCGTCATCAACGACGTTTTATGCGTAACGCATCCTCGTAGCTACTGCTTTTAGGTATACCGAATATACGACGAAACTGGACGAATACTATAGAATATTAGCGGGTTAGGGTCATACTAATTGTTCGTAAAAGGACCAGATTTTTCAACAATATAAAAGTGGAAATTATAAAATTGTAGCCATCGGTTTTTAAAAGAGATTGAGTATATGGTGCGCTACAACCACGCTTTTCTCTAGCATAAATAGTAGTTGAACAACTGATATTCTTTCTTAGTCTAGACAGGAACGGCCAAAAAGAGTTTGGCCTTTGAAAAGCCTCTTAGGAGAGAGGCAATATCATGCCTGGCCTTAACGTTACGACAAGCTGCGACATGGCTTGATCAAGCACTCTCCTCATGTTTTCTGCTATGCCTGGAGTATGACGACCAAAGCTGGCAACCTTGCTGTCAGGATAATATGTGTTCCACGTAAGGCAACTACCTAGTTGGCCAGTAAGCCTTTCTAGCGTTCTGCCAATACTTCGTCTCTCGGCGAATAGCTGTTTATCATTGAAGACCAGAGTTAACATCTGACCCTCCCACAAATCGTATAACCGGACCCCTGTTGCTCTTATTGGTCCAATTTCCTGTCCGAAAGTTGGCACTCTTTCATGTATAGTCTCACGTACTAATTCATAATCTAATCTACCAAGTGAGGACAAATTATTTTTAATGTCTGCTGGTCGCGCAATACGTGTCTGAAGTTTACAACCGGCCTGGGAATCTTCAGGAGAATATAAATCTATAGAAACTTGATCTGACATTGCCAATTGAGTGAGCTTTTTAAAAGCGGCGCGTGTACCATCAATGTCACTTTGGCTTACTTCCGGACAAGTCATTGATGGTATTTCAATCAGCCGAATCGCAGCAAATTGCCCGGAAACCGTTGCTAAACTACGATGAGCTTCAGTGCTTATTGCCATCCTTTGACATTCCTTAACACTTAAATAATCATATCATATGAATAATAGGCGACAACATATTATTGTTAATATTTTATAAATATTCTATAATATTCTTATGAATACACACGGGACCGTCTTTTCCTACTATGAGGGAGGAGGTTTAACGTTCCCATACCTAACTGTTACGCAATCAAGTAGCGGCTCACCGTTTGAAGAAAGTGGGCCTATCTTTAGACATACTGAAAAAATAGAATCATCTTATGTTGATAGTGCAATGGACGAAATAGCACAGTCTTTAAAGGTAGTTCGGTCGGGTGATTCGTATTTTGAAATAGCAACCGCCAATAATGATGCAATAAATCAAGACGCTATACTCCACATCTCGACTTACAGCTCAGCTATTTCCACTAACCATGGCAATGGTTATGAGTTTGCAGCTCAAGCAGTCCGCTATCCAAATCATAAGCATGTATACGTCGCCTCGTTTGGCAATGGTGCTACAGCGCCTCTATTGCCAGAAGACGCAGCCTATGTGCGTACAACTGGTCGTTTCACTAAAGAAATAGATGGGAAAACTGTCGCTATTCAATCGCTTCAAAATTTACAAGCAGCTCTCAGTCAGGAAGGGCTGACAGTTACAAGGTTTAGTACCGACTCAGCCGGTGGACACTATGCCCGTGGACTATCACTTGCTATGGAAAGCGGCCAACTTACTCATGGTTTCTTTAGTGAGACTCCGGGTTTCGTTGACCTTACAATTGGGCAAATGTTGATGGGGATGCTTATTAAAGAAAATGTACAAAACGCGAAACAAAATCGAGCTCTTTCGTCTGACCCTGAAAAAATGGATAAAGAAAAAGCTAGACGTTTCACACAAGCATTTATCAATTATGCTGATCTACCCAATCGTCATGAGCTTACCCAAGCTAGGGTAGCAACCGTAAAGACAATACAAAGTTTGGTAACTAGCCTTCAAACATTCCGCCGAGGTCCGAATAAAGACCAAAATCCTTTTGTTGATGACACTGATGCCATGATTGCCCAACATCCAGAAGCTCGTCTTACCTACGGTGTTGCTGAGCATGACCCCCTCTATATGAGTCCTGATAGGAGCCGTGAAGCCGTTCGGTCGTTTATGGCATCAATAGCCGTCAGGCAGACCCCTGTCAAAGTAGCATTAATTCCTGGAATGACCCACGCTTATAATACATATTTCCCCAGTCTCTATCATGCGGTGAAACGAGACGCACTAGAGTTAAGAAAATAAAAAAGTTATAACAACAGGCCATTGATATAGAAAGGAAGCCTGAACTATATAATTTTTGTGATATCCAGTTTTTCACCAGAACTTTTTGATAATAAATATAAATGACAAAAAAGCAGAAGGTAGATAGCCCAGGCCAAGACATTAGCTTTTATGACGATCACCCGTACGATCAGTTTTGGATTGGTAGGGACTACGAGCATGAATCAGAAACGCTAGCCCTTAAGAAACTCATCGGCGATAACCATTATCAGGTAGCATTAGATTACGGAGGGGGGTATGGGCGACTAGCAACTATTTTAATGGATTATGCTGACGAAGTTGTTTTGGCAGATCCATCAATGGAATTACTAAATCTGGCGAAGGTAAAACTAAAAGGCAAAAGTGGCATACGCACAATCCATCTCAAAGAAGATGCTAATATACCCCTCTCAAGTAACACAGTAGACCTTGTTGTTATGGTTAGGGTCTCTCATCACCTTGCAAAGCCAGAAAAGAATTTTAAAGAGATTTATAGAGTACTCAAACCGAACGGCGTTGCGATTATTGAAATAGCGAATAGTGCCCATATGCTTAACCGGATAAAATATCTTACGAGATTTAAGTTAGTTCCTCGGCAATCAATCAAAGTAGGAAATGCTTCAAATGGAATTTTAGAAGATACTCCATTTTTTAATCACAATGTACGTACCATCCAACACATGTTAAGAAAGTGTAACTTCACAATCATAAGAAAGTTGTCCGTGTCAAACTTACGTAATCAATACTTAAAAAAGCACTTTCGTTTAGAACAGATGGTCAAGGTTGAACAACGTTTGCAGGGAACTTTGTCTTATATAAATTTTGGCCCTAGTATGTTTATAATGGTCAAAAAGCCTGAGTGACCAGCCTCTACGAGGGCAAATAGACAGTAAAAACAGAGCCATGTCCAACTTTGCTGCTAACCCTGATCTCACCGCCATGTGCTTCAACGACTTGTTTCGCAAGTGCTAAACCAAGCCCAAAACCAGCAACCTGTTGGGCATTGGTGTCAGATGATCTATAGAACGGCTGGAAGATTTGCTGTAAATCTGATCCTTTAATCCCAATACCATAATCTATAATCTTCACTATAACCTTTCTGTAATCGCTTAGTACGACAATTTCAACTTCGGAATTGGGCTTGCTGTATTTAATAGCATTTTCAATTAGTATGATGAAAGTTTGTTCGAGGGCTTCCTTGTCGGCGAATATTATAGATTTATGTCCGCTAACTTTTAAGCTAACGTTGTTTTGTTTGGCTATATTGCCGAGTCTCTCGGCGCACGCATTAATGACTTCTGAGACATTTATTCTCTCGCGATCAAATTTGACTATAGAGGACTGTTGTCTTGCTATATTCAATAGTTTCTCCGTAAGGTTACTAAGTTTGCTTATATCTTTTAAGTTTTGCTTTAAGGCCACTTCATAGTCTTTATTTGTTGCTTTCTTGGCTTTGAGCAAGGCTACTTCAGTCGCTAGTTGCATATTGGCAAGAGGAGTCCTTAGTTGATGGCTTGCTTCGGCCACGAACTGAGTTTGAGCTTCATATGCTTGCTCGATAGGACGTAATGTTCGTTTTGCCAAAAAATATGAAACCAAAATTGACGCTAGTATAAATATGATATCGTAATAGAGAACTTTAATAGCGAGATTCTTTGATCTCTGACGAAGAACCAAATTATAAATTTGCTGGCTATCATTCTTGTAGTCAACGTCCTTGTTAAAGTGTTGGATTTGACTTTTCAGGCCTGTTTCGATCTCTTGACGGTCTATATAATACAAGGTTGTACTAAACACCAAAGCCAGACCTATGAGTAAGGCTACATAGTATAGTGTCAATTTGAAAACAGCAGATCTATACAAAACTCTTTTATGTCTCACTTATTTTATAGCCAACGCCCCAGACTGTTTTAATGAGCTTAGGCTGAGACTTAAAGGCGGCATCAATCTTTCTTCTTAGTCCACTTATATATGTCTCAACGCTGTTTGGAAGCACATCGGCATCTGCATCCCAAGTATGAGAGACGATGTATGACTTGCTCAGTGGTCTATCTTTATTATGAATAAGAAGTACTAAGATTGCATACTCTTTCGGCGTAAGTTTTATCTCTATATTATTTCTCGAAACCGTATGTTTTGTAACATCAACGACAAGATCGCCAACTTTAACTTGTACACCGTTAAATGTCTTAGGACGACGGTTTATTGCCCCTATCCTTGCTACGAGCTCCTTAATTGAAAATGGTTTAACGATATAATCGTCGGCACCGTTACTTAATCCTTCCACCTTATCTCTGATATCTCCTTGTGCAGTTAGCATTATTACCGGTGTATGCACGTCAGATTTTCTCATAGTATTGCATATATCGAGGCCATCATTGTTGCCGGGCAGTCTTCTGTCAATAAGAACTATGTCGTAATCTGGGTCTAAGCTAGCACTAAGCCCGCTATCGAAGTCATGACATATATCGACAGCAAAGTGGTTATCTAGAAGCCCTTCTTTAATTAACGAAGCAGTTCGTTTATTGTCTTCAATTATTAAGACTCTCATCGGCTTTATTATAGACTATAGTTTTAGATAGAAATTTAGAGAGTTATTAAAAGCAAATAGTATTTTAGTTTAAAGCTTCTTTTTGAGATAATTTAGAATCTCTCCTTGGTTTTTTAATTCCAACATTTGTTCTTCCTGCAGGTTAGCTAAATAGGTAAGTGTCCTATGGTCTGTCTCGGCTTTTGCATCTTGTTGGCCTTGGATGACATTTTGTCCTACCATAATGATCGGCAAGAGAACAAGCTGCAGGAAGTTCTGAGAAATCCACGCTATGAGTGTAATCATGCTGGTGGCGATTAGCCATTTTGGAAAGTCCTGTTTGAAGCCAGAGCTGATGGTTGCCAAAATGGCTGGCAATGACATAAGTGACAGAATGACAAAGAGGTAAGCACTCCACATTGAGCCAACACCTTTTGTTATCTTCACGGCCAAAGCATTATTGAATCGTGATATGCCAGCAGTTTCTTTTTTGAGCAACGCTTTGGGGTTGATGACGTTTTTATTAGCCGCATGTCTATCCATCATACATAGAGTATATCAAAGCGCTAAGCTTCAGCCAGAAAGCTTATGTTCCTATGTATAGTTTCCAAGATTTTGGTCTGGACTCGCTTATCATGCAGAACTTGCTAGCAATTGGCTTCCATAATCCATCGTTAATCGAGAACAAGATTTGCTTATCCAGTCACAATCGCTGTTGCTAGGCTAGGCTTTATGTTGGAATGAGGTTATAAAATTAGAAGTAAGTTGACGATACCGTTTACTACGGGCTTCAGTCCTAGACTTGAACAGAGAAACTTCGGACTTTAGTGAGAACCAATCCTACAATCAAAAGGCCGTAGAGGTTCATTTATACTGTCTGATTTCTTAATTATCTATACTATTATCTATCAACAAAAGTAAGTGCGTAACCAACTTTTCCAGCCCTACCAGTACGACCAATCCGATGCACATAGTCATCATAAGATTGTGGTAGCGAATAGTTAATTACATGTGTTATGTCGGATACGTCTAAGCCTCTGGCGGCAACATCAGTAGCCACCAATATATTGATTTCGCTATTCTTGAATCTTTTCAGGACTCGCTGTCTTTGAGGTTGTGATTTTCCGCCATGAATTGAATCAGCTAAAAATCCTCTAGAGGCCAGTTCCTTAGAGAGATTTTCTACACTACGGTGTGTGTCGTCAAAGACGAGTGCTTTGGTTGTTTCGTCTTTGATAAGAATATCATGTAATTTATCGATTTTCTTCTCATTGCCAACGCAGTTGATAATGTTTTGGTCGATATTGTTATTTGTATCGCCCGATTTAACGGAAATATATACCGGATCATATGAAAAACTCTCAATAATTCGTTTAACGCGAGTCTCAAGTGTAGCTGAAAAGTAAAAACTTTGCCGTGTAGAGCTTGTCTGGTTCAAGATATAAGTAATATCGTGAACGAAACCCATATCCAACATGCGGTCGACTTCATCAAGAACAACTATGTTACAATCAGAAATCTTGAGTGAGCCTCTATTGAGATGGTCTTTAATCCTCCCTGGCGTTCCTATAATAATCCTTGGGCTATACCGCAAGTCATTTAACTGAGATCTCATGGATGTGCCCCCAATCAAAAGAGCACCATCAAGGCCGCTACCTTTACCAATTGTTCGACACTGTTGCTCAATTTGTTCTGCGAGCTCTCTGGTTGGAGCCAAAATAATAGCCTTGCTACCTGGTTGGGTTATAAGTCGATGTAAGATAGGTATTGCAAAGGCAGCAGTCTTACCGGTTCCAGTATGTGCGATACCAACAATATCTCTGCCAGCGAGGCCTTGTGGGATTGCCTGATCCTGGATTGGCGATGGATTATGGAAGCCCATTGCTAGCAAGTTCTGCATGATAAGCGAGTCCAGACCAAAATCTTGGAAACTATGCATAGGAGCATAAGCTTCTTCTGGCTGAAGCTTGGCGCTTTGAATGAATTTTGACGGGTGAATGTAGGCTTTTCTGGGTTGACGACCTCTATTTTGAGAGCGAGGGCTACTGTTATATGATTTTCTTGCTTGGCCTTTGCGGCCGGAACGTAGTATATATTTTTTAGACATAAAAAAATGAATCCTTTATTTAAGTAAGTAATGAATTAAGTGTTTACAATGAACTTCGAGTCAACATAATTCAACTTACGCAGGATTCATCAGAAACAACACTATAACTATAGCACGATTTAATTTTTTAAGCAATACCTTTACAATCCTACAACTGTTAGTAAGGGCATATTTTCGTCAAAGACTTTGGTTGGATGACTTGCGCATCTTGCACAAGCGCATGGGTTTTCCAATATGATTTGCTATCTGCTGTTGCAAATTGATCGCCGGGAAATGACGGATGGTTACCGCCTATCCAGGCATCACTTACTTCATAGTTGCCTTCATTATCTCGATCAATAACTACAGTTAACATATTGCTTACTTGAGGATAACGATTTTTTGCAAAACGCGAGAAAACTTCAGATTTTATCGGTTGTGCGTAGTAAATAGTATCCTTTTCCGTTGTTGATACTATGTCAGTTGTGCCTATATCACGACCCATGTTTTGCTCGATAATGATTCGATCCCCACGCAACTTATGAGTTGACAGCAACTCCTTAATGAGTGCATAAACATACGGTCGTCTACTTAAATAATGCCCAGCTGACGAAGAAATGGAATTAACGTAAATATAATATCCATCATGTGTTTCGTCTAACCTGAATTTATACATCTCACTTAAGTATACGCTGTTATAAGAAGTAATGACAGATCAACATGAGTTTAGCGCCAAATTTTATGCTATAATTAGCCGAAGCAAGTGGTTTCTATTACCTCTCCGATGTCATAATTAGCCTTATGAACTAAATATACTCGTGAGCAGCAATATTGAGCGCGAGCGATATTTAATTAAGGAAGGATTTGAAATATGGCAATGAAATTATATGTGGGTGGCTTGGAATATAGTGTCACCGACCAAGATCTTAATGATTTTTTTGCTGCTGAGGGCAAAGTCGTGAGCGCAATTGTAATCAAAGATAAATTTAATGGGCAGTCAAAGGGTTTTGGATTCGTGGAAATGGAAGACATTAAAGAAGGCCAGAACGCTATTAAGTCCCTGAATGGCAAAGAGCTTAAAGGCCGAGCAATTATAGTAAATCAGGCTCGTCCCCAAGAAGACCGACGACCTGGCGGGGGTGGGGGCAGGAATTTCCGATCCTCATACTAACTTGTTGCTATGATTCTGGAGCAGTAGTTACCTTAATTCTTAGTATTGGGTGCAACTGCAATGAAAAGTGACAAAAATAGAATTCCATGGTTCAGTAATGCTTGCCGACATAAGAGTGGGTGTCATAGGCCTGATTATTGCTGCATAGCTTCTCATTTAAAATCATGTAATCAGCAATTATTTGGAGAATATTGCCGGGGCTGTTACTGTCATTGTACTTTCAGTGGTGACGTACGAAACATGAGAAAAGCGGCGAGAGCGCAAACGTTTTAAACTATCGGAGACGATGGGCATTAGAAGTGCGGAAAGGTTTCAGCAAGTCTATTACAGGTAAACTATCTTTATTAAATAAGTTCAGCGGCAGTATAGCGATTCCGCCAAGAGGATCCGAGCTGCGGATCAAGCTGGTTTTGCTACATGAATAAGAATAAGTGATAATAAGCTATCTTATTTCAGTAGGCACCAAGGCCTATAACTATTTAACCGGCATTTAATAAGATGTTATATGCCTAACCTTACCCAGCGGTCTGCCGCGCGGGCCATGGATTGAGATTATATGTCATAATATGAGATTAGGTATTTTGCAAGTATGAGCGCATACTTAAAAATAGCTAGACCACTGCAACACTAAATAACTCGTAGGGAGCAAGCGTAAAGATTGTTATTGGCCTAACTCAAATAGTCACTAACAATTTTTAATGAAAGGACATAACCATGTCAGTATTTGCAACCTTTAAAAAGAAAGAACAGTTTAAGGTTCCTAATTACCAAGATATTAAGGCTGAGGACGAGCCTGATAAAGAAGACACAAAACCTTCAGAACAGTCGGTAAGCCCGGCACAGCCTGAAGCTGAGTAAGCAGACAGAGGCCTGGGCGCCATGTATGACGGTGTCCCTCGCTTTGTTTCAAAGGAGATTTCAATGCATAACATTGTGTCAAATATGAAACAAAAAATATCGTTAAACCAGAAGTACATCTTGTATTTAAGTGAAGGACCAAAGCCCGAGAGTAAACAATCCAATAAATACAATATATTTGATGACTTGAACAGTAAGGACGAAACTATAATAAGAAAAACCAGAGACTACCTGCGTTTTGTGAGGAGCGCGAATAAAGGAGGCTCTAAATCTGCGCAGTCAATTAAGGAGAAGATTATGTCAAAAGATAGAGGCCGCAAAGCAATCAAAAAGCCCAAACAAACGAAGACAAAGGTCTAATACTCTGTTATTAAAATGTATGATTCGCTTAGAGTTAGCGTGTAACTACCTCAGCAGATAATCAATAAATAGTTAAAGACTAGACTAATAACTCACAAGAAGTATGCGTTAACACGAGACGTTAATGAACTATTGTAAGTAGTTTGAGTTGTCTTTAATCTAAACCTGGCTCGTGAGTTGACCAATTAGTGTTACGTTCCAGTTTCTTTAGCAAGGCTGCTATTGTAAGACCCTACTGCTAAACAGACTTTGCTCGATAAACATGTACTGTTTTTTTGGGAATTGATTTAGTAAAAACCCAAAACTTGTTTATGGAAAAAATTCCACAAAAGAGTAACTGAGGTGGCTAGTGTGTGTAAATTCACTATAAATTAATTAAGTCGGGAAATAGAGTGTAAGAGTTGTGCCTTTGTTTAGCGTAGAGTCTAGTCTATAGCGGGCACCATGCAGTTCAAGGATATTTTTAACTATATATAGTCCTACGCCACTGCCGTCAGGGTGTAGAAGTATGCCGTTTTCTAGGCGAGAGAATTTCTTAAATAAAAGCTTTTGTCCTCTTGATTCCATGCCTATACCTTCATCCTTAAACGAGATAACGTATTCAGTTTTGTTATCTTTTAAATCAATGGATATCTTCTTGCCCGTAGGAGTATAACGACACATGTTATCCAGCAGTATTTCAAAGCTTAACTGTAAATGCTTTTCGTCAAAGTTTAACATTAATGACTGCGGTGGAATCTTTTTAGTAAGCCGTAAGCCGCTACTAATAATAGTTGACTGATAGGTATCAATAGCTCTATTTAGTACTTCTGTCATACTGCATGGTGTTTTGTTGATCTGTATTTCTCCGCTCTCTAACTGTGATACATAGAGTAAGTTGTTAGCGATGCTAATACTGCGATTATTGGCGCTATCAATGGTGGATAAAACATCCTTCTGTCTTTTTGCTATTTTTCCGTAAAAACCATTACTCAGTAAATAGATGTACTGCTTTACGGCTGTAGCCGGTGTTCTTAGTTGATGAGAGGCAATTGAGATAAACTCAGATTGTCTATTCTCTAATACTCTCTCTTTGTGTAAGCCTAGCTGCACCAAGTACATTGTCATAAGTACTATTGTTACGTCTAAAGCTAGTACAATTGGCGAGGCTATATTAATAAGAGTTTCATATAAATTTCGCCTATTGTGGTAAGTATTAAGTGCCTGGGCTTGCTGCAACTGTATAGAATTAACAATTTTACTAATTTGATTAGAGGAGTACTCTGATTTAGTAAACGTGACAACCGCAGCTGATATGCCTGAAACTTGGTAAGCTTGAATTGTTTGGTTGAATTCGTTTTCTTTGCCTTCAGTTAAAGTTATCAGTTTGTTAGTATTAGGATTCAAGTTGTATGCACTATTTATTTTTATAGCCCGTAAGTCACTATTTATTTTAGGTAGGGCAGCTGTGTAGTTGGTTATGTAAGCAGTATTCCCAGTTAGTACATAGTCACGAAGACTAATATCAGCGCCTTGGAGCGATGCAAAGAGAGTGTTGGCTAGGTTTAATTCACTCTGAGTTACTTCACTTTTATCATTTAACCTATCAACATCATGATTTGCGTATACGTCTAGAGAGATGAGCAATAAAGAGGAAAGTAGTAGAACTCCCATAATTATTGCTATAAGACGTGTCGGGTTTTCTATTTCTCTCCCTAGCTTCATTAGCTTTTTCTTTGGCAGGTTTAGCATATATGATATCTGTACTTCATCATTATTCATCCACTGTGTTAGCAGAAATAAGAATGTTTCGTGATTTTGTATTGCCGAATCCATGCTTCGTGGCTAAAAGTAGACATGCTAAGGCTCCAAAAATAAAAACCGACAAATTATCCAGCCGTATGCCATCATTAAACAGATTCCTATAGATAGAAGAAATTATATCCACAACAGCTAATATTATTAAAATAATGCCAGTTAATATTAAGACTACTCGGTAAAGGTTAAAGTGTCTCTTAATTATGGCGTAATTTAGCTGCCATAAGCTAAGTAACTCAAGTATGGTCGTAAGACTTTTTATCAACAACATGCTTTCATATACGGGTATAAATGTGTCGATAAGCCCTGATAGTGAAATAACAGGCAGATAAAAGTAAATTAAAGCAAAGAGTTTATGCTTACGAAAAACAGCTAGCATACAGATATTAGTTTTACGCCTTTGGCTTAACATTCTCTGTAAGAATATAAGTAGCTAATCTCAGAGGATGGTGACTATACCTGTGAGCACGTAAGCTAAGGATAAAAAGTGCCAAGTAGAAAGTTCTGCTGCAATCTATGTACGATAGGCTGAACCCATTCCAATTGCGAGCGGAAGATCCACAGGAGGCTTACTTAAATGATCCAATATGGTGGTACAACAGGTCAACTTAGGTATAGATTGGCATCTTCTATGTTGTCAGAATAAACTCGCGGAGAAATAGCATTATATAGCTTGAATGAAACATAGAAAGTCAATAATGACTCAACTAGTCGAGATTATTTTGAGAGAGAACCATGAAATATACAATTCGTGACCTACAAAATAATTTCCCAAATGAGACAGGCAAGATATAACGCCGTCTAACGTCTCTCTGTTTTTGATGATTTCAGTAGTGCTGCGCAGGATGACACTAATTGTCTTTGCTCACCTTTCATTCAAACATATCAGAATGTTTAGCAAATTACGTCAAATTTTGCTGCAGAAAACATGCATACAAATTAATTTCATGGAGATAACGAGCCTGCAACAAACTTAATGCTGCTAAAACCACTTCTATAACTAACGATGTTCCAATAATTGTTAGTGACTTGCAACGATCATGAAGGAGGGGTTTAGATTACTTCTTTGGAGTTGAGCTGGTACTTCTGATCCTAGACAAGGATAGTAGCGCTGCGATTAACATAAAACTCATCAAGACATAAAAAGCAGCATGTAGTCCGCTAGTAAAAACAGTGGCTAGATGGCCATGAAGGTTTGTCACTCCGACAAAAATAGCAAAAGCTAGGTTTTTTGTAATAGAACGGGACGCCACCAGAATTGCTACAGAAAATGAAAAGACCATGCCAACATTAGCGAAAGTTCGCAGCATGCCTGATGAAACGCCAAACATTGCTGGAGGCGAAGCTTTCATAACAGCAGAACTGTTGGCTGGGAAGAATGAGCTTGCTCCTATGCCGTTAATAAGACTAGCTACAACTACCAGCCAAAGTCTTGTTGTTAAAGAAAGATGAGCGTAGATGAACAAAGCTACTACCTGTATGCCAAGTCCAATTGTGGCGGGCAGAACCGGACCCAGTTTATCAGCGATTTTCCCAGCGAAAGGGCCAATAGCTGAGCCGACGATGTAGCCGGGCACCAATAATAGTGATGCGTGAATTGGAGTTAGTCCTCGTGGCCCCTGCAAGTACATTATTACCAAAAATAAAACTGCAAAGTTAGCTAATCCTTGAAACAGGGCTGCTAGAAGTGAGGGCGTCATAGTAGGTATCTTAAAGATAGAAAAGCGTAACATGGGTTCATCTTGTCGCCGTTCAATTAGCCAGAAAATAAAAAGTAAAAATATGCCTATTCCTAGAAAGCTCAATATAGATGTGCCTAAGGGAGTTGTGGCAAGTTTTGTAACAGCCCAAAGTACACCGAAAAGGCCAAGACCAAGAGTAACCATACCGAGCGGATCTAATTTATGCTTTAAGCGTTCTGTTTTGTCATTAAATACTTTTATAGCTATTATGATTGCCCCAAGCCCAATCGGTACATTAATCCAAAAAATCCAACGCCATGACATATAAGTAACGATAAGTCCGCCGATTATTATTCCTAAGACTGCACCTAGACTCCAACCAATTGAATTATAACCATATGCGCGACCTCGATGCTCGGGCGGGTAAAGACCGGCAATTATAGCACCGCTGTTAGCTGTAACGAACGCACCGCCAATACCTTGGATTATCCTAAAAATAATAATTGAGGCTTCATTCCATGAGAGAGCGCATGCCAGAGACCCTAAAACGAATACCAAGAAGCCAACCTCATACATTCGAACGCGGCCAAACATATCGCCTAGTCGCCCAACCTGCGTAGCCAGCAGAGTTATCACCAGTAGATAACCTATAACTACCCAAATGACCGAAGCAAGACCAACCTTAAGACCTCGCTCGATTTCAGGTAAGGCTAAAACCACTATTGTTGTGTCGATAGCGGTTATCAAAACCCCCGTCATAACTACAAGCATTGCTAAACCTCGATGTTTAGCTAGCTTGCTATGGTAGTTATTAGAGTTATCAATTGTTGTAGCTTGCTTTGCCATCTGTCTAAATTTAATTAATTGCTTACTTATAGCACTCTATTTGATTAGGGTTATCCACTGTTGGCTAGTTATTACCCTGGCTTGTCTAGGAAATACTTTTTCAATAAGTACTGATTGAACTTCATCATCAAAGTCTTTGCAAAGATCGGATAATACAGTAAGCCGGAAATCCTTATCGGCAGCTTCTCTAACTGTTGATAAGACAACGCCACTGGTTGCTACCCCGGCAAGTACTAGATGCCTTAGATCTTGTGCGCGTAAAAGCATCTCAAGATCGCTACCGCTAAAAGAACTGACCCTGTGCTTCATTATAATAATATCGTTCCTTGTTATCTTTAAAGCAGGCCGTGAAGCTACAAAGCTCGTTGCCATAGTATCCTTTATTGCACTAAATGATTTATTATTCGGACTAACTTCTGGGAATCCATTGCGGAAGCCTACTACAACGTAAAAAACTGGTAAGTGGTTTTTATGAGCAGCTGCCACAGCCTTAGCTACTTCACCTATATACTTATCGGGGTTTTCAAGTCTATCAGTAACCCCACTCTGCACATCCATTACCAGTAATACAGTGTGTTTTGTCTCGCTAGTCATAAACAGATTATACGTTAATTAAATAGGTATAAAAAACATACTTACTTTGACTGAATTCTTAAGGTTCTGGTTGTGTCCCGCGAATCATTAAGCTTCTCTGTTATGAGCTAATAACCTTAAAAATGGGGCAATCAACACTTCTCGATGCGTTATCTGTACACCGGAACCATTGTAGCGCCCCAAACCTAAGACTAAGGTTACATCACTCTATTCTAATAAGTCACTGTGGTTGTATGTTACCAAAATTGGCTTCCCATGCCGGTCTCGTATATTAAGCTTGTTACCTTTACCCTAGTATGCAAAGGTACAATAAGTATGGCGTGGGAGTCTACCCAAGCCGGTCTTGGGAGACAAGTTGATCTTGTTTTCTCTTGTTCCAGACTGTGGCTCCCTACCATGCAGTGGTGTCAATCAATGGCAAGGTTATGGGTACACTAAACCCCCGGTATGACCAGTGTTCTACAGCTGCAATACTAGTATGAACAGTGGCTGCCTGGGGGCTTCGTATTCTGTCAATAACTAACGAGATTATTGTACCACTGCCGTTCCTTTTTGGGGAGCGTTGCTGCCATGCCCGTATTTACTAACTTAACCTGGAGCCAGGGCTTTTCTGGCTGGAGGAATATTTTTTTATGGTCTTTTTTCTT
>JAJZAF010000008.1 GCA_021799595.1 bacterium
CAAAAACACAAGAGGAGTCGTCTTGAGCATACGACACTGTACCAACAAGATTGGGAGGTCATAAAACCGGGCATCAAGCTGGCATTGGCTCAAGCCTTAAGTGGTTGAAAGTGCGAAACTCGTGTATTATATGGATAGAGACCTTTGAAAGCTAAATCAACGTTATTTCATAAGCCTTGTATAAAAACTACTTTAATGAAACAGCCAAGTTTCGGAGCACAATTTTTCTACATTTAATCGGGCAACTTTATATCAAGTTCCAACGGCCAGTGCTCTCTTTTGCCTGGAAAATTGAGTGTTGTTACGCTGATGCTTTCAATTGGAACTCCTGGCGCCGTGTATGAACAATAATCGCCATTTCCACTAGCATGTTTACCTTTTTTTTGCAGTGTAACAAAACCGTATTTGCCAAAGGCGTCACTGATCTTCCAAGCCGGCTTAGTGTTGAAATCGCCGCAAATTATAGTTAACTCACCAAATGATACATCTCTTTCCATAAAACGGAGGACAGCCTGACGTTGAGAGTTGCTGACACTTGGTGAGCCCGATATGTGGGTCGTAGCAATTTCTGCTTTAACATCTACTCCTTCGTCTAGTAAGCTAAATTTAGCTGAGACAATATCCCTACTTTCTTGCAGACCATTTTTGATATTACTGATGGACGTATTTACCGTCAGAGAATTACTTGTTAATGAATTCTTTACGGTGCTGTAAGCGTCATTGGACACATCTTCGATAAAACCAAAGTTCATTCTAAGCCATGTTGCTAGCAATGATGTGCCGTCAATTGATCTGCTTTGGACATCCTCGGGTTGTTGGTCGCTCAGTATGACATTTCCGAAGGCTTGACTGTCCAATGTGTTTTTTCCGACTGCAAAAATTTCATATGAGCTAGGGAAAATGCGGCGCATTTTTCTAGCCTCTGAACGCGTAACTTCTTGACCGAGTATAACATCCGGATGTATCTCCTGCTCTACGTAACGAAGAGTTGCATTTGGATTAGCGTTTTCGCTCTCAGTATTCCAATTAACTATTTTAATAACATTACTGATTGTGGCTGGTTGTTTAACTTGAGGGGCTATAAGAACATATTGTCCGGAGTCGTATTTGCTGTATTCCCATAGCCCTGCTATAGGTAGTGCATCGACTGCCATAATACTGATGGTGCCTATAGCAGCTCGTAAAGCTAGGCGTTGAACTGTTGACAATAGTCTGTCGCCGAGCTCTCTCTTTAATTCTCCCTGTTCCAGCATTTGAATGCTTGGAGTTTTTTCTCTTTCAAAACCTTCCACAATTAATATGATTACATAATTTTGTTGAGCTTACCATATTATTGATGTTTTTATGTTAAAGAAGTAAAAAAACTTAAGTCAACGGCAGTGAGATGGCGGAACATACGGGAACTAAAGAACATCTCATCTTAGCTGTATCCTCGATAAATTTGTCAAATTAAGTGATAGACTATGATAAGCATATGGAAATGTTGGTGTCGACCGGTTATGACGAGATGGTGACTGCTTACGAGGCTGCTGCCGTAAAGGCAGAATGTTTCAATTTAGCACCCTGATGTTGACCCCTCAAGAAACAACGCAGTGGCAGGATGTCTTGGGTTTACATCGACCAATCTAGAGTGCTGTGCCAGCCGGCAACTTTTCAGCCGTGTCTAGCAATGATTAGTTCGTTTCTGGAAATCAATTTTCCACCTGCTAAAACGGTACTGGTAAACGCTGACTCCAAATTAAGTCCGCATGTAACCGGTGCATTAGCTGCCCAAGTAGGCTATCGACAAGCATTAATCAATCCCTAGGCGACGACCAAGGCCGAAAATGGCGTTAACTTACGTGTTCGTCTGCCAGCGGAGATTAATGCCTCAGATTGCTTTGTGATTGTGGATGATACTGTCACTTCGGGCAGAACAGTCATCAAAGTCGTGGAAATGGTCAGAAAGGAGCTGGGTTCACGTGCGTCAGATGCCCAGTTCTATCTATTAGGTTGTCTCCTAAGAGGCAATAAGAGCGAGACACGAACAGCATTAGAGGCAGTAGGCATCAGTCTGCACTGCTTTACCGACTTCAAGTCATTGTCTGCAAAAATCCCTAACCTTAGTGCGGAACAGCGAACAGGTATAGATGCAGAGGTAAGTGTCTTATAACTTTAAGGTCGTAGTGTAGAGTTCTAAGCGACTTTATAGACTTACTCTATACTTATTCTTGGCAGAACAGACGAGTATACAACAGCACCCTCTAATTGAAAATTCTACTTGACAACCACCTTGAACGTATATACAATGTAAGTATTATGAAAGCTAGTATTATAAAAATAGGTAACTCTCGTGGCATTCGTATCCCCAAGAAGCTTTTGGAGGAAACAAACTTAAAAGACGAAGCCGAGATTAGTCTCGTTAAGGGTACGATTGTTATACGTTCAACAAAGCCCAAGCCTGTAATAGATGAGGGTGTTATGCTAAGCTACTCAGCTCTTGCTAAAGAATGGGACACGCCTGAAGAGGATGCGGCATGGGCTCGCCTTCAATAGGGTCGGTTGTTCTTATTAATTTTCCGTTTGCGGATCTAAAGAGTTATAAAAAACGTCCAGCGGTAGTGATTGCTTATAGTTCTCTTGATACAGTCATTCTATGCCAAATAACTAGCCGTAAACTTCCTAATGCACCGAGCGTAACAATTACTGAAAAGGATTTTATAAAAGGCAATCTGCCTGTTGTTAGCTATATAAGACCGGACAAGCTATTTACAATTGATGCTAAGCTAGCTAATCAGAATAAGCTCGGCTCTATCGCTGACGATAAAGTAAAAGTAACAAAAGAAGTTATACGAACCCTTTTTGCTTAAAGAACAAAGAGCAAAACACAAAGCTTTAGCAAAAATAGAGGATTACGGCAAGGTTAGAAACTATTATTTAAGTTGAAAAATTGGAGAAGTTCCAAAGTAATTGACTCTCCAAGGGTAAACCTATAGTTCCAACCTCTCTCAGGTTTGGCTCATAAGCTGGTATTTGAGGCAAAATGAAAGCTTCTACCAAGGCCTTCTCTCCTGTTTCATTGTCTTTGGTATCTTGAAAAAGTTCCACAAAATTTCTGGCGGAGGGAGGGGGATTCGAACCCCCGAGGGCGTAAACCCAACACGCTTTCCAAGCGTGCGCCATAGGCCACTAGGCGACCCCTCCTAGATTACCGTAGGTCAGTATAACAAAACCTTGCCTGAGAAACAGGATAAAGAATATTAAAAAACTCCTTGCAAATAATGCAAATATAGAGTTACACTGAAGAACGAGAATGGCCTTAATCGAATTACAAGACGTCAGTAAACTGTACGGCTTCGGCGATGCGACTACCCTTGCGCTCGACGAGGTCACTATAACTATTGAAAAGGGAGAGTTCGTAGCAGTCATGGGACCGAGCGGTTGCGGTAAGAGTACCCTGCTCAATATGATTGGTCTTTTGGATCGTCCCAGTCACGGCCAGTATCACCTTGAAGGAAAGCCAGTTGCTCGGCTGACTCCAAATGTAGCAGCAAAAATCCGTCGGGATAAGATCGGTTTTATCTTTCAGTCATACAATCTTTTGCCCCGTTTGACGGCTCTCGAAAATGTCGCACTTCCACTCGGGTATAAAGGCGTACCGTTGTCGAAACGTCTCAAGACGGCTAGCCAAATGCTCGAGCGCGTAGGTGTACAGAACCGTGAGTATTACCTGCCTGGCCAACTCAGTGGTGGTCAGGCGCAGTGTGTGACCATTGCTCGTGCTCTTGTCAATAACCCACGTCTTATCATTGCTGATGAGCCAACCGGTAATCTGGACAGCAGCAGCTCACGTCTGGTGATGGAGCTACTGAGTGATATCCATAAGATGGGTAACACCGTAATCTTTGTAACCCATAATCCAGAATTAACCCGATTTGCTACCCGTGTTATATATATGCATGACGGCAGTATTATTCATGATGAAAGAACTGTTGTTGGCCAGGTTGCCTCGACGGCGCGTAAAGTTCTATATACAGTGCCGGCCACCAGTGAAGAAGATGACCTGGCTGGTGTATCAGTTCTCATGAAAGCCTTACCAGATAAACCACCTTCTCCTCCAAAAAAGACAGTTAGAAAATCGACATCGCGTCGACGACAAGTTGCTCGTCGTGGTAGGAGAACCAGAACATGATATTTTCTCAAGGACATTTAAAGGCAGGATTAAACTCTGTTCGCAGTGCCAAGCTCCGCAGTTTTTGGACCATGCTTGGTGTCATTATCGGGGTGGCAGCAGTTATCACTGTTATTGGAATTGGTGATGGTGTCAAGAAACAAATAGCAGGACAAATTCATAGTCTTGGTAATAACTTTATTACAATTCGTCCTCAGTCTCTGCAAACCGGTTCGATTACTGCCAATCAAGCCGGTCTTTTGTCTGGACTTAGCCTCAGCGGTCCACTGACAGTCAACGACATATCGACTGTTACTACTACTCGTGGTGTGTCACAGAGTGCACCGCTGACTTTAACGTCTGGTACAGTCCGGAGTGGTCAGGTCGTCTATCGTGATGGTGACGTTATTGGTACAACCCCTGACTTGCCTAGCCTCATAAATCAATCATTAGCAACCGGCACGTTTTTAAACAGTCAGAATTACGGCGACCACGTTGCTGTGCTCGGTCAAAATGCAGCTATTTCCCTTTTCTCAAATCCGCAACCACTTGGTCACAGCTTCACCTTTCATGGTCAGACGTTTGTTGTCATCGGTATCTTTAACCAGTTCAATACCACCCCGTTGAGCGGCCAGGTGGATTTCAATAATGCCATTTTTATTCCCAATAACGTGGCTGAGAGCTTGACCAACAATACGGCACCAACCTATGAAATGTTTGCCAGGGCTGCTACTGTGAGTCAGACAAAGGCTGTTGCAAGCCGTATCAAAAAGCGGCTAGATGCCGAACATGGTGGTCAAAGTGGATTAGCAGTGCTTGTTGGCAACCAGAACCTGGCGGTCAATGACAGCATTTTGTCACTTCTTACGAAATTAGTAGCCGGTGTAGCTGCTATCTCTCTGCTCGTTGGCGGTATCGGTATTATGAACGTGATGCTTGTATCAGTTGCCGAAAGAACACATGAGATTGGTATTCGTAAAGCAGTCGGTGCTACAGATATGCAAATCTTAAGTCAATTTATGATTGAAGCCACGGTACTTTCTCTGTCCGGTGGCGTTATCGGAGTAATCCTGGCATACATTATTGATCTTGTTTTGCATGCGACAACAGACTTACAACCCAATATTAGCTGGCAGGTGGTCGCTGAAATTACCCTCATCACATTATTTATCGGCATTGTCTTTGGTTCCGTCCCGGCGCTCAAAGCGGCCCGACGTAACCCTATCGATGCCCTGAGAACCGAATAATTTAGAGGTGCAAATGCGCGCCGTAATAGTACCAGAAGTGCTTTATGATAAATGCAGCAATAATAATGAACCACAACATCAAAATATCAAAGTGGTGCCGTCGGACTACCTTATACGTTCTTTGCCAAGAACTTGGCAAGCGGATGTAGCGTTTATCAATGTTATATAGGGTTATATACCAAAACAACGTGATAGTAACGATCCAGACGACCATACACCACGGGCATAAAGAATGAATGCGATAAACGCTCTCAAAAAATAGCCAGTGAACGAAGCCGACTGCAAAGAGTAAACCGATGTTAAGAGTCAACCAAAACCAACGTTTTAAACGGGCCCCGGCGAGTAGCGTGACCCCGATTGTGGCGACAATTGGAAAACCGGCAAACCCGATAAATGGATTAGGGATGCCAAACGCAGCGGCTTGCTTACTCTGCATGACGCTGCCGCAACTAATTACAGGGTTAAGGTCACATGACGGTTTGTAATGAGGATTACCGAGAATCTTGATCTTGTCATACATGATGACAACGGCACAAACATATCCTATAATACCGCAGATCAGTAATATATACGGCAAAACGTTTGGCAAAGTTCGCTTTGTTTCCATAAGAAGTTATATAAATTATACCCGATTTTTGTCAATTACTGTAGACTATTCGGCGCATGCTCCTGTACTAACGGTCTGGATGTTATTCTTTTCCTTGTTGATCTCACCTATCACCTTGCCCATGCTCAGTGCGTAGCCAACCTGATTATACGTGGTCGACTCGGCAAAGACGACACCGATAACTGTGCCGTTCTGGGCTACTAACGGTCCACCCGAATTACCGGGGATAACGGTACCTTTGATTTCGTAAACGGAGCGGACTGTCATGCCATTGTCGTATATGTTCTGTCCCGTTGCCTCAAACTCGTTCATAATGGCTGCCGGGGCGGCAGAAAATGGTCCACCACCGGGGTAGCCAAGTACCACAGCTGGGGTCCCTGACGGCTGGTTAGTAGCATTTAAGCTGAGAGGGTGATCAACGAGATTAGATACTCTGAGTAGTGCAAAATCTAAATTAGGATCAAACCAAATGACACGGGCAGAATGAACACCATTCTCATCTTCTACAACTGGCTGTTCAATGCCTGCGACGACGTGAGCGTTGGTAGCGATGAGGTCGTTACCAACGACAAAACCCGAACCGGAAACGACACCGCCACAGCCGTCACCCTGGACGCGTACAACAGAAGCTCGATCAGTACTCACGGCGGCGGCCATATTACCAAGTGCCGGCAGATTAATGTTGCTTTTTGGTATCGGTTCAGTGCCGATAAAGACATTTGGAAAACCATTGGGGTTAATCAGTTTTCCTAAATCAGCAATGACGGTCGGCGCCGGTGGCAGGATGTGGTTGATGCCGCTAATAATTTTTGATTGATTGAGAGAACGACTCAATGTACTCGGTGGCAGACTGTTGGCAACGGCCGTAAGAAGCCAAGCAGCAATAAGCACAGAGGCAACGGACAGTATGCCCCCTAAGCTGTTATCCAGTTTATTGAGTTTTTTGCCGACCAAGTGATACTTTAAACTCATGCCGATAGTCTCTCCTATCACAAGGCAACAAAGGGCCAACCCTAAAACCGTCACAATTGTGACAAGAGTTCGGGAAGGGGGGCTGTGTACGAGAGTAATTGTATATGTTTCAAGCCAACGGCCTAAAAATAGACCACCGAAAAAACCGACACTCGCACAAAACTGCCGAACAAAACCGCTTTGCCACGAGCGAAGTACAGCAACTATAGCCACCAGCACAATTAAGATATCGACTAGCATGTAAAAACTTTGCCTATGATTTCAGGTTCTAGTGTAACAAATTGTTACAAATTAAAACTGTAACAATTATAACTGAGAGGAAGCTTCAATATCAGTAGCCCCTCGTTCGTAGAAGAACAAGTCATCATTTCGTTTGGACCACTCGTCGAGTGCTGGTTGGATAACTCGCCAACTGGCCAGAACCTCTTCGCTGGTAGCAAACAAGGTGTGATCGCCGCGCACTGCATCAACGAGTACCCGTTCATAGGCATCTGGATGACCGTGGTTTTCAAAATCGTGCTGATATGAAAAATCCATGGCAGTCTGGTTAACTTCGTCACGAAAGCCCGGCCGTTTGGTCAATAGGTCCAGCTCAATACCTTCGTTAGGCTGTATTCGGAAGCGGAGACGGTTCATCATCTCCCCTTCCTTTCCATAAAAGTCTATACAAACTTCTGTCTTTCTCTCCGACAAGGCTTTGCCTGTTGACAAATAAATTGGTACGTTCTGCCAACGGGAGTTATTAATGAAAACTTTAATTTCGGCATATGTCTCGGTAGTTGAGTGTTGGTTGTTTACTTCTTCGCGGTAACCTTCATACTGTCCTCTTCGCGTCCGCTTGCCGACTTGATCAGCCGGTATGGGTTCAATATGACGCATTAATGCTTGCTTAGAGAGATGTATTTGTTCACTAGTGAACTCCTTCGGTCGATCCATAGTGACAATTGCCAGTATTTGTAATAGATGACTTTGGATAAAATCACGCAGTGCGCCGAGTGGCTCGTAAAACACTGCCCGACCCTCAATGCCTATCTTTTGGTAGGCGTTGATAGTAATAGAGGCAATATGATGACGATCCCATAAACTCTCAAAGATTGGATTGCGAAACCTGAAAGTTAAGATATTCTGTACCGTTTCCTTAGCCAGATAATGATCAATTCTAAAAACCTGTTCTTCACGAAATACGTGTTCAGTGGTTGCAATAAGCTCCTCGGCCGAGGATAAGCTGAAGCCAAACGGTTTTTCAACAAGTAGGCGAGTCATTGCTCGACCATGCTGACAGCTGGTATTAAGGCCGGCTTCGTCGAGTAAGCGGATAACCGGTGTATATACTTGGGGTGGTATAGATAAGTAATACAAACGGTTCATGCAAACCCCTTCTTTACTTTCGATATCGTCAAGTTGCTTATGAAGCTCAATGTAATCGGCCTGGTTGATTAAGTCCATATGCATTATTGTAGTGTTGGCCTGCATTTGCTGAAGTGCTTTTGGATCACAGACATTCTCATTATCTTGTCCGCACATTTTAGTCTGATCGAGTAGTTCCTTGGGGCTCATATTTCCACGTGTTATGCCGACGATCCTAGTTTTATCGTGGAGTAGGTTGTCTTTCATAAGATGGTACAGTGAGGGTAACAAGTAGCGTCTGGATAAATCTCCAGTAATGCCAAAGATAACAATAATGGCTGGTTCCAGTTTCGGCTCTTGTGCTTTGGGAGCAGCTTGGGCGTTCATGAATGACGCCTCGGCCTTAATACAACTTGACTACGACTTGGCCCCACCCCTATTTTAGTAACTGACACTGCTAATTGTTTTTCGAACAGCTCAATGAAAGTAATGGCTTCTCTAGGTAAGTCACTTACCTGCTGGCTTTCAGAAATATCTTGCCACCACGTTGAAAGTGTTTGGTAGTTGGGAGTACATTCATTTAGTGCCAGTGCAGATGTCGGGGCTGTTAGCCACTCTTGACCTTTATATGTATAGCTGGTTGCTACTTGTATCGTTTTGCCATATCGTGGCACGTGGTCAAGTTTCGAAAGAGCTAGCTCATCAATGCCGTTAATGCGAACAGCATTTCTCAGCTCCACCAAATCCGGATAGCCGATCCGCCGCGGGCGTTTGGTGGTGGCACCATACTCGCTATCAGCCAATCCACGTGCTCCTCGCACTGCTGCGGCCAGATCTGTGTCAGTGATTTCTGTAACAAGCGGACCGCCACCGACGTGAGACTTAACTGATTTGGCCACCCCTGTGACGTTGCCCAGATGTTTCGTGGATACGCCGAGGCCATCAAGCAATCCTGTGACCGTGGTTGACGAGGACGTAACTGATGGGTACATACCGTGATTGACATCCAACCAAAAGCCTTGGGCTCCTTCGGCAAGAATTGCCTCGCCGTTGTTCAGTTTCTCATTAATAAGCTCAGTAGTGTTCGTCAGATATGGCTTCAAGGCTTCAACGTCCTTGAGCCACTCGTTTACTTCCCTGTTAATATCTTTATTTGTCTGCCGCTCGCTGACCGGTAGCAGCTTGTTGTACTCTATAAGTCCGTCATGAGCCCGCTCTTTCAGTATCTTTGGCACCCAAACATTCTCAAAGCGTACACCTTCGCGCAAGTATTTATCGGCTGCAACGTAAGCAATGCCAGACCGCGTGCTTCCCTGTGCTTTGAGGCTGTTTTCCCGTCGTCCGTCTAGTTTAATGTGGTGCGGTAGGACAAGATGAGCAGCTTCACTAATGTATAAATTCTTGGGTGAGACTATGAAGCCTGCTTCACGGACATTGGTAAATTCTGTTATTAATCGTCGAGGATCAACGTAGACGCCGTTGCCAATGATGTTTATTTTTCCTGGACGCGAGATGCCCGATGGTACTTGGTGAAGAGCCAACGGCTCTAGTGTGTCAGGTATGACGGTATGCCCGGCATTTGAACCGCCATTGCCGCGGGCAATAGTTGTGTAGTTATCTGCAATAAGATCGACAAATCGACCCTTGCCTTCATCACCCCGCTGCAATCCGACGATAACATCTAATGGCATTCCAAATTAGAGCATACTGGCCTGCAACTAATTACGCAAGTTTATTCTTTCTGTTGACCAGTATTCTATACTTTTATATCTGGTTTTGACCGTCAAATATTGCAGAAACGGATTGACTGTTCGCGACTGCCTCAATTGCTCCAGCTAAGAGTGATCCAACTGATAGCACCTCCACTTTTTTTGTTAAGCCTTTTGTGTCGACCGGAACAGTATTCGTTACAACCACTTTTTCAAAAGCTGATTCTTCAATCCGTTGCGGTGCACCTTCAGACAAAATGCCATGGGTGGCAAGACCATAAACGGTTTTAGCTCCTCGCTCTTTCAACATATCGGCAGCGGCGCAAAAGGTGCCTGCCGTATCTATCATGTCATCAATAATTATGCAGTTCTTGCCTTTTACTTCTCCAATAAGGTGTTTGGCCTCGACGATGTTTTTCTCTAGTGCAGAACGACTTTTATGGATTATGGCCATAGGAGAATCTAAAGTGCTCGAGTAACGTTCGGTAAGCTTTACACGGCCTGCATCGGGTGCGACAAATGTGACGTCTTTACCGAAATGTTCAGCAATGTATGACTTAAATAGCGGCATTGCAATGAGATGGTCAAATGGTCCATTAAAGAAGCCCTGTGTTTGACCGGAATGCAGATCAACGCTCATAATCCGGTCGGCTCCGGCTACACTGATGAGGTCCACCAGCAAACGAGCTCCGATTGGTTCTCGACCGGCGGCTTTACGGTCAGCCCGAGCATAACTGAGTAACGGACACACAGCTGTGATACTGCGTGCTGAAGCTCGTTTAGCCGCATCAATCATGAGTAGTTGTTCAAAGATAGCCTGATGTACTTGATGTCCATGCGTCTGGATAATAAAGACATCATCTCCTCGTACTGATTCGTCAAAACGAACACGGATTTCTGTGTTTGCAAAGGTTTCAATGGTAACAGGGCTGAGATTAGTTCCTAGATGCTCGGCAATTTCTTCGGCCAAATCGGGGTGAGTTCTACCACTAATAATATGAAAGCCATGCTTAGTTCCAACCTGGTTCATTAAAGATAGTGTATCATGAGGCCAAAGGGATTATGCAAATTCTTATTGGGTAAGAATTAATAAAAAGTTAACATTTTTACCGCATCTCTCATTGACAACGGTATTGCCAGAGGGTAAACTTTTTTATAAAATAACAACAAATTATATAAAAATTATCATTTTCATAGTAATAAATCTTTAATTTTATTGTAAATCATGGCAGTAAGTAGTAAAAACGCATTGTATCGTCCAGTCGGGTCATATGAAGGTCGGCGCGGACGAGTAAAACGGGTAGTTCTCCTTTACGGCGGCGGTCTGGATACTTCGACCATGATCCCTTGGATCAAAGAGGTTTATAGGGCAGAAGTTATTGCGCTTACCCTTGACCTCGGTCAATTGACGGGTGATCTTGATACAGTACGGAAGCGAGCACTAAAGTTGGGTGCAGATAAGGCTCTTCTGATAGATGCTCGTCAGGAATTTGTCGATGAATACATTTCGAGAAGCATTAAAGCCAATGGCAACTACCAAGGTCAGTACTACTTATCGACGGCGCTAGCCCGTCCCTTACTTGTTGCTTGGGCAGTGAAGATAGCCGATCGAGAAGGTGCCGACGCTATTGCCCACGGCGCTAGCGGTAAGGGCAATGATCAGGTTCGGTTGGACGGCTCCATTCAAGCTTTGAATCCCGACTTAAAAATTATCGCTCCTGCCCGAGAGTGGGGCTTAAGCAAAAGTGAACAACTTCAGTATTGCCGGCTCAAAAAAGTGCCAGTTAAAGAAATTAATGAAGGTATATTTGTCTATGATGATAATATGTGGGGCATTACTACTGAAGGTGGTGAGATTCAAAATGCTGAACTCATTCCGCCGCTCAAAGATATTCTTCACGTTTGCCGACTCCCTGAAGAAGCCCACAGTCGTCCGGATTATCTGACGCTGTCTTTTCAAAGAGGTTTGCCTGTTGCTATCGACGACACGAAGTTTAACTTACTCGACATCATTACATCCCTCAATAAGCGTGCTGCGTTAGCCGGAGTCGGTATTACCTACTCACTCGAAGATCGTATTATTGGTGTCAAGACTCGTGGTGTCTATGAAGGACCGGCTGCCAGTACTATCATTACGGCTCACATTGCACTAGAGAGGTATGCCTTTACCAGACAGCAAAATGAATTTAAAGCATTGGTTGATCAAAAGTGGGCGTATTTGTGCTATGGCGGCCTTTGGCATGAGCCGCTGATGACCGATCTCAACGCCTACCTTAATCAGGCCAATGATGTTCTATCTGGTCAAGTGACTCTGAAGTTATATCGTGGCAACGTTGAGGTAGTCGCCGTAGCACTTTCTAGTGGAGTCTTTGTTGATCGTCGAAAAACCTTTATGGAAAACGATAACAGGCTCAACATGGCTGCTTCGGTTGGTTTTATTGAGCACTACTCCTTGCAAATGAGTCTGGCGCAACGACGGCAGCCGACAGCATTCATCTCAATTGGTGGCCGCAATCAGAAGCTTAAGCTTCTTACCTACGTAAAGATGTTGGATGAAGCCGGTTACCGGTTGTATGCAACGTATAAGACGCACAAGTTTTTGAAAAAACATGGTATTGAGGCAACGCTCGTACATAAGCTCAGCAACCCAGAGCTCAAACCAAACATTGCTGACCTCATCGAAACTGCTCGATTTGATCTTATCATCAACATACCGACCAGCAGTGACTCGACGGCCATAAGAAGTAAAGAGAAAGCAGCTAATGAATTCGTTCATGAAAAAGCGGTGAGTTTAAACATACCGCTTATTAGTTCTTTGCCTCAGGCAGCAAAGAATATTGCCAGACTCACCAAGCAGGAAGGTGGCGCACAATGAGTATGCCAGCAACTATCAAGAGAGTACTGCTCTGCCGACCGACATATTTTACAGTGGATTACATTATTAACTCGCACATGAAGCCATACAGCGTCAATACTACTACCGCTTTAAAACAATGGGAACAGCTTGTTATGACTCTCAAATCTCTCGGTATTACCATTGAGGTCATTGATCAAGAAGAACACGTGCCTGATATGGTCTTTGCCAAAGACCAAGGTATTGTCAAGGATGGTAGTGTGGCCTTAGCAAATTTCCGTTACCGTCAGCGTCAGACTGAGCGTCAATACTACCGACAGTGGTTTATAGATCACGGCATAAAAGTACTCGATATGTCGAATATGTTCATTTTTGAGGGAGCCGATACTCTTTTTTTTGGCGATATCCTATTTGTTGGTGTCGGCTATAGAGCTAGTGTAGCCAGCTGTGAAGAGTTGGCTCAAGTGCTCGGCATTGATGTAGTGCCACTGAGGCTGGTTGATCCCTTCTTTTATCATTTGGACATGGGTTTTTTGACAATTGACCCAAAAACAGCTTTTTATTACCCAGCTGCCTTTTCGAAAGGATCACAACAGTTACTCAAGCGTCTCGTACCTTCATTACACGAACTCTCTCACGAAGCGGCCAAGAGCTATAGCGCCAATTCCTTTGTTAGCGGTCATGACATTATTGTTCCAAAAGGCACACCGCTTGATTTTCGATCCGAGCTTAAAAAGCTTGACTTGACTGTCCATGAAGTCGACATCAGCGAGTTCAAAAAAGCCGGCGGCGGTGTTAATTGTCTCATCAATGTCTTAGCTTAAAGTTTGGCATAGAGGCTTTGTAAAAGTGCCATTCTCATAAATAAACCGTTTCTGACTTGAGCAAAGTAACGAGCGCGCGGGTCGTTATCTACGTCTTGAGCAATCTCATTTACTCTGGGCAAGGGATGTAAAATGATAGCCTTTGGCTTCATGGTTTGCACATCTTTGAGTGTGAGGATAAAGTTGTCTTTCACTTTCATATAATCTTCAACGTTTTTGAATCGTTCACGCTGCACCCTGGTCATATACAGCACGTCAACTTCCTTCAGCGCATTATTCCAGCTGCTCATCTCATGGTAGTGAATGCCTTTTTTGTGTAGCTCAGCCGTGATGGTTTTGGGCAGGGTCAGATTTTTTGGTGAAATAAGGTAAAACTTGGCCTTATAAAGAGCAAGGAGCGGGATGAGCGAGTGAACGGTCCGACCGTAGAGTAGATCACCGACTAAGCCGACTTTTAATTTATTAAGGCTCCCCTTTTCTCTATAGATACTGTAGATATCCAAGAGTGCTTGTGTCGGGTGCTCATGAGCGCCGTCACCGGCATTAATAATCGGTATCTTAGAAACAGCCGCCGCCCGTTCGGCTGAACCTGGCTCAGGATGACGAATAATGATACCATCGGCAAAGGCATTGATAGCTCTGGTAGTGTCCTCTAATATTTCGCCTTTGGCTGCTGAAGAAAACTCACCGGCATTTTCAGAACTAATAATGTGGCCGCCAAGGTTCTGCACCGCAGCTTCAAATGACAGCCGGGTACGGGTACTTGGTTCGTAAAAGATAGTCGCAATAGTACGACCGGATAGAGTTTGTGGGTACTTACATGCAGGTGTGGCTTGTAACTTGTCGGCTGCTATAAATAAGCGCTTTAGTAAGCTAATATCCTCAAATTGTTTGACTGATAATATGTGTTTCACTATAGTTGTCTTCTCCTGTTACTGCCAATTGCTTTTTGGTCTTTCATAACCTTTTTCCCGACGTAATCCTGCCAGGCTTTTATTGGTTCTGCCAGCATATCTTTGTCGCTCAAGCAGTGCATTAGTAGCCGGCCAGTCTCTGCATTTGTCAAGAGAGGAATATGGCTATCAATGGTCAACCGACGAATTTTATACGCATCTTTATTATCCGTGGCTGTTGATGGAATACAAATGGCTAACCCGATACGCTGTTTGGTTATGATAGAAGCAACACCAGGCTCTTTCTTCTCTATAATTTTATGGACCAGAATGGTCTCTATGCCCTGCTCCTTTAAGTAGCGATGTGTCCCGATGGTAGTATAAATCTTCCAACCGCTGTCCAAGAGAGCAGCAGCAACTTCTATAAATTTATGCTTCTGTTCATCAGGCAGACTTAAAAATAAGGCCTTTTTCTTGGCATACTGCTCGGTGGCTAGCCACGACCTGTAAAAGGCTTGCGCAATATTGTCACCGAAACAAGCCACTTCTCCTGTTGAAGCCATCTCTACGCCAGCTACAGGATCGGCACCTTTAAGTCGGTTGTACGAAAACTGAGGGCTTTTAACGGCAACATAGTCATAATCTAGCGTCTTATATTCCTCATGATGGTCAATGTTGAGCATGGTCTCGGCTGCTATGGTAATGAAGTTATGCCCGGTGACTTTAGAAACGAATGGGAACGAGCGAGAAGCGCGGACATTACACTCAATGACCTTTATCTCGTTATCTTTGGCAATAAACTGAATATTAAAGGGGCCAGTTATCTTAAGATTGGCAATGATTTGTCTTGTCATGAATCGAGCCTGTCTAACCGTTTCCAAGTATAGCCGCTGAGCCGGAAAGACGACTGTGGCGTCGCCGGAATGGACACCGGCATTTTCAATGTGCTCTGATATGGCAAAGATAACGAGTCGACCGTCTTTGGCCACTCCATCGATCTCAATTTCCTTTGCATTTGTCACAAACTTTGAGATGACAACCGGATGGTCTTGAGATACAAAGGCAGCTTCACGAACAAAGAAGTCCAGCTCAGCTTCACTGACAGCCACATTCATGGCGCCGCCAGACAGCACATATGAAGGGCGGATGATGACCGGGTAACCGACTCTGTCTGCAAAGGTTTTGGCACTTTTCAAACTAGAGACTTCTTGCCAGGCCGGCTGGTCAATACCGAGTTTATTGAGCATTGCTGAGAACTTCTTGCGATCCTCAGCTTGATCGATCTGAGGCGGCGGCGTGCCAAGTACCGGATAACCAGCCTTATGAAGGGGCAACGCCAGATTGTTGGCGATTTGACCGCCGACTGAAACGACAACACCTTTCGGACGCTCAAAGTCGGCAATATCTTTAATGCGTTCAAGTGTTAGTTCTTCGAAGTATAGCCGGTCAGAACGGTCAAAGTCGGTTGAAACAGTTTCGGGATTAGAGTTGATCATGATGGTTTTTAGTCCATGAGCGGATAGAGTCTTACCGGTGTTAACGGCACACCAATCAAACTCGACTGAGGAACCAATACAGTATGGCCCCGATCCCAATACAATAACGGCTTTCTTGCCAAGTGGACGGATGTCATTCTCGTCACCATAGTAAGTGGTGTAAAGATAATTGGTGGTGGCAGCAAATTCACCGGCGAGCGTATCGATTTGCTTTATAGCTGGTCTGATGTTTGCCTTCATTCTCAATTTGCGAATCGTCATTTCGTTGGTTCTTGTTAACTCTCCAATGACTTTATCAGAAAAACCCGCTCGTTTAGCTTCTAAAAGTAAGGCTGGTTTTAGGGTTGTTTTAGACAGTCTCTTTTCTAACAGAGCAATGTCTTTGATGTGGTGTAAGAACCAGGTGTCAATTCCAGACAGTGCATGAATATGGTCGACACTCTCCTCTTTTTTCAATGCTTCATACAGTGCAAATAGACGACGATCAGTAGCGTGCTCAACTTCCTTTAAGGGATCTGTGAAAGTATACGGGTGATGACTAAGTCCTTGAGCGCCAATATTAAGCATCCGGATGGCCTTTTGTAGCACCTCGGGGAAAGAACGGCCAAGAGCCATAACTTCACCAACGCTCTTCATTTCAGACCCGATAGCATGATCGCTCGACTTCAATTTGGAAAGATCCCAGCGTGGTATTTTCAGTGCTAGGTAATCTAGTGCTGGCTCATAAAAAGCCGGTGTAGTACCGGTGACGCTGTTTTTTAGCTCATGCAACCGTTTGCCAAGCATTAATTTGGTAGCGACAAAGGCCAGTGGGTAGCCGGTAGCCTTAGACGCTAAAGCACTAGAACGGGACAAACGAGCATTAACTTCAATTACCCGATAATCTCCGTTTTGTGGGTTGAGGGCGTATTGGATGTTACACTCCCCAATAATTTTTAGATGATTAATGCTTTTTATGGCAATTTCGCGTAGATGGTGATACTCCTTGTTCGTTAAGGTTTGGGATGGTGCCACCACAACACTTTCGCCAGTATGAATGCCCATGGGATCGAGGTTCTCCATGTTGCAGACAGTCACGGTATTGCCTGCCATATCTCGCACCACCTCGTATTCAATTTCCTTCCAGCCGACTAAAAACTCTTCTATCAGGACTTGTGATACAGCGCTCAAGGCCTGGCTGGCCTTCTCTTTTAGCTCCGTATCGTTATTTATTCGTCCGGATCCTAATCCTCCAAGGCTAAAACCAGAGCGCATCATCACCGGATAACCAATATCTTTGGCGGCGGAAAGCGCTTCTCTTAGATTGTAGGCTACCAAACTACGAGCAGTTTTGGTTCCAATCTTTGACATCGCTTCTTTAAATAGAGCTCGGTCCTCAGTTATCCGGATTGAATTAACTGGTGTGCCGAGAACAGTAATATTGAGATGCCGAAAAATACCCTTTTCTTCTAACTGCAACCCAAGATTAAGAGCGGTTTGGCCTCCAAAACTCAAGAGTACTATGTCCGGTTTTTCCTGTTCTAAAATCTTTGTGACGACATTGACATTCAGTGGCTGGAAATAGACACGGTCTGCCATGTCCCTATCGGTCTGCACTGTAGCAATATTGGGATTAATAAGAACTGTATAAATGTTTTCCTCCTGAAGTGCTTTGATTGCTTGAGAGCCAGAGTAGTCAAATTCACCTGCTTGACCGATGCGTAATCCTCCCGAACCAAAGATCACGGCTTTCTTCATAAGGCGAGTGCAAACCTTTCAAATAGCCCGGCGGTATCGGTTGGTCCTGGGGCGGCTTCAGGGTGAAATTGAACACTATAGTATGGTTTGGTTTTATGCCGAATGCCTTCAACTGATTGGTCATTTAGATTACGGAACCAGACAGACCAGCCTTTGGGCAGAGATTTTTCATCAATAGCGTAGCCGTGATTTTGGCTGGTGATAACACAGCGCTCAGTCATACTCTCTATGCACGGTTGGTTATGGCCGCGGTGTCCGTAGAGTAATCTATATGTGGTTGCTCCTGCTGCTAAAGCCAAAACTTGGTTGCCAAGGCAAATTCCAAATATTGGTTTACCAATCTTTAGGGATTTTTGGGTTATTTTAATGGCTGATTGGTAATTAGTAGGGTCACCTGGTCCATTTGATAGTACAACGCCGTCATAATCTTCATTTGTGTAATCATAATCTGGTGGTACTCGTTTCACTTTTAGGTTGAGACGAATAAGCGAGCGTAAAATATTTTCTTTGGCGCCACAATCGACGAGAATAATTTTTTTCTTCCCCTGACGGTTATGCGTCGTAGTACGTATAGGTGTGATGCTCACTGGTGGTAGGTGCATTTTTTCAGTGACTTTTTTCTTGTTCGAAATATATCCGATCATTGTGCCTTTGGTTCGTAAATGTTTTGTGAGTGCTCGGGTATCTACATTTTTCAGCAGTGGTATATTCTGAGATTGAATCCAACTGAGTAGTGAGCTAACTGAATTAGCGTGACTGCCAAATGGAGCAAGTTCGTTCACTATGAGGCCACTTACCTGAATCTTCATTGATTCCATGTCTTTTAGCTGTACCCCGTAGTTCCCGATTAAAGGAAATGTAAAGACGAGTATTTGGTTGGCATACGAAGGGTCGGTCAGCGATTCAACGTATCCTGTCATACCGGTATTAAAGACAACTTCCCCGCCATAGATACCATCTTGCCCAGCTGGCGCTTGGCCCTCAAAACAACTGCCATCACTCAAACAAAGATAGGCAGATTTGTATAAAAGAAAATCGCTCCTTTCGGAGCGATTGCTGGGCCGCCTTGTGGCATGATTCATAATTTTGCGGCCCTGTTTCATCTTGCATACGAATCTAACAAACAATACCGAAAAGCGCAAGAGTTCGGAGTTTTGCATTGTAACAAGTAAAATTGTATAATGGAAAATATAAATGGGAATATGACTGTGTCAGAAAGACTTTGTCATACCGGAAATGTCAGTGATTCAAGCATAACGAGCGCAGCCGTAGATAAATTACGGTATGCCATTGCACTTTCAGAAATAGTGGAGTCCTTTTCTGATCTTGGTTTTACTCTTGAAGACATTGCTACAGCTACAGGGGTTGAGGTTGACCATGTTGACAAATGGAGGCTTCACAATGCATTTCCTCTGCCTGGCTCTGCTCCCGCCAAAGCACTTGGAGAACTTCGTGCCTTGTCACTGTGGGCGCTAGAAGACGGCCAGCTTCATGTTAGTGATTTTGTTGAATTTTGCAGAGATACTTCAGTAGGACTATGGCGTGACGAAAAAGGAAATCTCGGGGGCTACGCTAGTCCGCTCCAAGCTCTATCTCTAGGTAATCCGCACAATGTAGAGAATATAGCGAATGGAATGCGATGTCATTTTCCAGTTCCGCCGAAACCATTTTCTCTTGCCCAGATTTAGATTAATAGGCGGTATAATCTTTATATGGTGGATACTATAAAGTTGCCTGGGCTGATTGATCCACATGTTCATTTGCGCGACCCTGGTCAGACCGACAAAGAAGATTTCTACACCGGCACTGTTGCTGCTCTGGCTGGCGGTTTCACGACTGTCATTGATATGCCGAACAACCTAGAACCGATTACAACCCTTGAGCGTCTAGAACGAAAAATTGCGAGCGCAAAGAAGCAAACTGTCTGCGACATCGGCTTTTATTTCGGCACCTTGGGAGATAACTTTGTTGAATTTCCTAAAGTTGTCGATAAAGTCAAGGGCCTTAAGGTCTATCTTAACATCACAACCGGTGGCTTTACCGTTGACCCCACCAAATTGTCAGCTATCTACAGGGCTTGGGAGAGTACTAAGCCCATACTGCTTCACGCGGAGGAAGATGTGCTTGATGAAGTTTTTAAGACTGTTTCTGAGCAACCGAAAACGACTCATGTCTGTCATGTTTCTAGTAAAAAAGAACTAGAATTTGTTATACGTGCTAAGGAAGCCGGCTTGCCTGTTAGCTGTGGGGTGACACCGCATCATCTTTTTTTGACTGATGAAGACGCTAAGAGTCTCAAAGGTTACGGTTATATGAAGCCATTTTTGAAGTCCAAGGTAGATCAAGACTTTCTTTGGCAGCATCTAAAGTACATTGACGTTATTGAATCTGATCATGCGCCACATACTAAAGCAGAAAAAGAAGCTGATCCACCCCTTTTTGGTGTACCCGGTCTGGAAACAACACTGCCCTTACTACTGACCGCCGAAGCCGAAGGCCGTCTAACCCGTACTCAGCTCATAGAGCGATTGCACACGAATCCTGCACGCATCTTTGGAGTACCCGTCAATGAAGATACTTATATCGAGATTAATATGAACGAATACGTTATAGTTAACGATGAACTTTTAACTAAGTCAGGCTGGAGCCCTTTTGCCGGCTGGCACGTCATCGGTCGTGTTCACCGTGTTGTCTTGCGCGACCAGGAGGTGTATAGAAACGCTCAGGTGCTTGTACAAGCTGGTAACGGTCAAATTTTATCTTAAAGTGTTGCTTTAATTTGTTCAGCCAGCTTATCGTTCCACATTGGTGCTGTCACGGCCTGCACGATCTCGGCGCCAGCAGTTCGGTATTTCTGAAAATCTGCTGGTGTTGATACTCCACCGATACCAATAATCTCATATGTTAGATTGTGTTTTTGCCGAAGCTCAGTAAGTCGTGTAACCATCTCAAGCCCGGCCCAACGAATGGCCCTACCGCACACCCCGGCTCGCAACCGACCTGGCCCGGGCAGTAGTTGCTTGCCTGTCTCGTCAACTACGGCAGCCTGGATAGTATTTATGACAGAGTATGCCGACAGATACTTGCTGCTGTCTACAACAATCTTCTCAAGGAGTTCCTGTTGGGCAGGCGTAAAGTAACCGAGTTTGGCAATAATGGGAATATCACCGATTTTTTCTTTGGTTCGCCGAGCTATATCTATAACGGCGTCATAGGTGTAGCACACAACACCTTCGTCTGCGACATTCGGACAAGATAAGTTCAACTCTATGACGCTGACCCCAGTTTTAATGGCGATGGCGGCAGTGTCAGCAAAATCTTGATAGTAATCTTGAGGGCTAAAACCGTTTTGTGCAGTACCTACCACACTTGCTATGAGCAATTGTCCTTTGCCCTGAGCACTGACTGCCTGTTTCATATCCTCTTCCCAAAAATCTGGGCCCCTTGAAGGATTACCAAATGAATTGGTAATAGTTAGTTTTTGAACTGGTTTATCGGAACTTAAGTGTCCAATAAGTGGTTTACGAGCCTTTTCGATGGTTAAGTCTCCATCAACATCAACGTACACGACGTTAGGAAACATGTTACACGGAAACGGTACGCTACGCTGTGTTTTATAACAAATGACATCAAAACCTCTTTCAAAACCATATTGAACATGACGGCTGGTAGGTAAACTGCCTGCTCCAATGCCAAACGGCGAGTAGAGTTTATGCCCTAAAAAGTTGTAGGTAGGGTTGCCCTTGTTCTGGTAAACTTCATTAGATGGCCGTCCGAAGGGACCATGATCAACATTATCGTCAAACGATTTACTTGGGTCGAAAATAGTAGCTGGTTGATCAGGCATGTAAGAAATGTCCTCCGCTTTTGTATATAATAGAGGAAAATAACAGCCAGGTATATGGATTTTATTCACCAACTATGCTCCGCTTGGGATAAAAACAATTCCCTTCTTTGTGTGGGTTTGGATCCTGATTTTGAACGTTTACCTACTTCTATTCAAGGTAGTGATGCGCCATATTTTTCTTTTAATAAAGAAATTATTGATGCCACGGCTGATCTTGTTTGTGCCTATAAGCCAAACAGTGCGTTTTATGAGGCCCGGGGTGCAACCGGTATCCAAGAACTTCAGCTAACCTGCGCCTACATTCAGGAGAATTATCCTTTTATTCCTATTATCCTTGACTTCAAACGAGGAGATATCGGTAATACTAATCAGCAATATGCTCGCTTTGCCTTTGACTATATTGGTGCTGATGCAGTCACTATTCAACCCTGGTGTGGTGCTGAGTCTGTTCAGGCCTTTTTGGACTATAAGGATAAAGGCATCATTGTGCTGGTGCGTACTTCAAATCCGGGCGCAAAAGAGTTTCAAGATCTCGAAGTTAATGGCGAGAAGCTATATATTAGCGTAGCCAAGAACATTCGAGATGACTGGAATAAAAACGGCAATTGCCTGCTCGTAGTAGGGGCCACTTACCCAAACGAAATGAGAAAAATTCGCAGACTTATGGGTGATGGCATGATATTCTTAGTGCCAGGTCTAGGGGTACAAGGTGGTGACTTAAAAGAGGTACTTAAGGCTGGACTTAATTCATCCGGCAGTGGTCTTATCATCAACTCATCGCGCGAGGTTATCTTTGCCTCAAAGACTAACTTTGCCGAAGCGGCTCGTGCAAAAGCAGAGGAACTAAAAAATGCTATTAATGAAAGGAGAGGTAGTCTATGAGCTTGAATGATCAAAAAAGAACCCTTGCACTTGATCTTTATGATATAGGGGCACTGAAATTTGGTGAATTTACTTTCAAAAGTGGCCTCATCAGCCCTATGTATATTGACCTCCGTCTTTTTATTAGCTATCCCAAAGTTCTCAAAAAAGTTACTAGGCTTTATGTTGACATACTGAAAGGGTTAAAGTATGACCGACTGGCAGGAGTGGCTTACGGTGCACTGCCTATAACCAGCGCCATCAGTCTTGAACTAGACTGTCCCTGGATTTTCCTTAGAAAAGAGGCTTTGGAAAAGAAATATGGTATAGAAAAAAGTCTCGAAGGAGAATACAGCCCAGGAGACAAAATCGTCATGATAGAAGATCTTGTAACAAGAGCGACATCTCTTTTAGAAGCTATTTCGGCCATAGAAAGACATGGCTTGGCTGTCAAAGATACGGTAGTGCTGCTAAATTATGAGAAAGGTGGCGAAGAAAACCTTCAAAAGAAAGGGTATACTCTCCACGCTTTCATGACTGTCCGTGAACTTATAGAAATAATGAAGACAGAAGGTAAACTTACACCAGAGAAGTATAAGCAGTGCTTGGCTTTCTTGCAGAGCTAGCCGTAAGCACTTAGTGATTTTCTACCCATTCCCGAGCGTTAAGAAAGAGTTGCAGCCACGGTGAATTTTCTCCCCACTCGTTAGGATGCCAGGATAGCTGGCGAGTCAAAAAAGCTCGTTCTGGGTGCGGCATAATAATAGTGGCCCGGCCATCAGGAGTAGTCAAGGCGGCGATCCCCTTGGTTGAGCCATTCGGATTAGCTGGATAATTTTCAGTAACGTGGCCATAGTTATCGACATACTGAGCTATGACTAGTCTTTCCCTCAAAGTTTCTTCTTTGTAGGTCTTACTTTCAAAAACTGTTCGTCCTTCACCGTGAGCAATAGGTACTGGTAATCTGCTGCCGGCCATGCCCTGAAAGAAAATGGACGGTGTTTCATTAATTGTCAAAAGTACTTCCCTAGCTTCGAATTGCTCAGAGGTATTCCTCAGGAAAGATGGCCAGACTTCGGCACCGGGAATAAGCGCTTTCAATCCTGTCAACATTTGACAACCATTACAAACACCCAATGAAAATGTCTCTGGGCGAATAAAAAACTTATGAAATTGTGTACGAAGCTTTTTGTTAAAAAGAATAGATTTTGCCCAGCCTTCACCGGCACCGAGTACGTCGCCGTAACTAAATCCACCTGAAATAGCCAAGCCGATGACGTCATCAAGCATGTGAGTATCATGAGCGAGATCAGACATAGCAACGTTAACGCTTGTAAAACCAGCCCGGTCAAAAGCTGCCGCCATTTCTGTCTGGCCGTTGACTCCTTGTTCTCGCAAAATAGCTACTTTTGGTCGATGGCGTGATTTGGGTAGTTTCAATGTAAATGTTGTATGTGCCGTTAAGCCAGGATCATTGTCTTCATCAATGGCTTTAAACTCTTGTGTAGCACAGTCGGGATTGTCTCGTAGTTTTTGTATTTGGTAACTTGTATCGCTCCACCACTGTTGTATCTGGGATCGTCGCTTTTTAAAATGTACCAGTCCATCAGTCAAAGAGATAGTCTGTTCCTTGGTTGGTCGTCCTATAATGTAGGCGCTTTGAGCGCACACTTCCTTGACTTTATTTATGTCAGCTGCTTTGATCTGAATAACTGCCCCAAGTTCTTCATTGAAGAGTTTTTCAAGGGTTATACCAGGAATATTATTGAGATCAAGCTTCAAACCGCAACGGCTGGCGAACGCCATTTCCAAGACTGTTGCTAATAGACCTCCATCAGAACGATCATGATATGCGAGAATCATTCCTTGTCTCTTTAGCTCAGTAATTTGAGCAAAGAATTGTTTAACGAAGTTAACTATTGCATCTGGTACTGGGCCGCCAACTTTTCTATAAACTTGAAGCAGAGTTGATCCACCCAGTCGGCTTTTTCCACCTGATGCATCAATAAAAATGAGGACGGTATCTTGAGATAAATCTAACTGCGGCGTCAATGTCTTACTGACATCTTGAACTGGACTAAACCCAGACACTACGAGGGAAACAGGTGCCGTCACTTTTTTGCTTACCCCTCTATCTTCCCAGATAGTCTGCATACTCAGAGAATCTTTTCCTACTGGAATAGTTAGGCCTAGGGCTGGACAAAACTCCTCTCCGATTGCTTTAACGCTCTCAAATAAATTTTCATCTTCGTGGCCAACGCCGGCAGCGGCCATCCAATTTGCTGATAGTTTTATGTCAGACAGTTGAGTAATGTCTGCGGCGATGATGTTTGTTATGGTCTCTGCGACTGCCATCCGGGCGGCGGCTGGTCCACTACTGATTGCTAACGGTGATCGTTCTCCTATTGCCATAGCTTCGCCACTGTTACCTATAAAACTATTGGCACTTACCGCAACGTCGCTAACCGGTATTTGCCATGGTCCAACCATCTGATCGCGTACCACCATGCCACCTACGCTGCGATCACCGATGGTAATGAGAAATTGCTTGCTGCCAACAGTTGGTGACTTCAGTATTCGCTCGATAGCTTCCTCAAGCTTAATATCTGATAAAGTCGGGGTCATCTCTTCTCTTGACTCCTGACGGAAGATCTTTCGCACCATCTTTGGTGGTTTTCCAAACAGGACATCCATAGGAACATCAACGGTGATGTTTTTCAATAGACGATCAGATACTACAAGTTGTCGTTTTTTTGTGACTGTACCGATGACAGCGAAGGGACAACGTTCTCTCATACAAATAGCCTCCCAGCGTTTCAGATCCTTGGCTTTGATAGCTATCACGTAACGTTCTTGTGATTCGTTACACCATAACTCCAGTGGGGATAAACCTGGTTCTGCGCTAGGGATATCTCTGAGCTCAATGACCGCACCCCGATCGCGGTCGTGTACTAGCTCTGGCACAGCATTTGAAAGTCCCCCTGCGCCGACGTCGTGAATACTAAGGATAGGGTTGTCTTTGCCTAAATCTATACAACTATTAATGACTTCCTGGGTTCGTCGTTCCATTTCACCATTGCCCCGCTGGACCGAAGCAAAATCCAAATCTTCATGGCTGGCCCCTGCCTGCATGCTAGAAGAAGCACCACCACCAAGACCGATTAGCATAGCCGGTCCTCCCAGCTGGATAATGAGGCACCCAGGTGAAAGTGGTTTTTTTTGAACGAACTCATTGCGGATATTACCGAGACCACCAGCAATCATAATTGGCTTATGGTATCCCCAGTGCTGATCATCTGTCTCTTCTTCAAAGCTACGGAAATAGCCGGCAAGAGTAGGTCGACCAAATTCATTTGCAAAATTAGCACCCCCAATTGGAGCTTCTAACATAATATCGAGTGCCGAGACAATTCGATCAGGCTTGTCGGGAATCTTTTCCCAAGGACGTGGATTGTCGGGGATATGGAGATTGGATACTGCAAATCCGACGAGGCCCATTTTTGTGTTGGCACCTCGTCCGGTTGCTGCTTCATCACGAATTTCTCCACCAATGCCGGTCGCGGCTCCTGGGAATGGTGCAATAGCAGTTGGGTGATTATGTGTTTCCACTTTAATGACGCTATGGATTAGTTCAGTCTTATAGGTGTAGTTGCTATTTTTGTCAGGTGAAAATCGTTTGGCGAGTGGTCCGCTTAATATCGCTGCGTTATCTTTATAGGCAGATAAAATGCCTTCTGAATTCTTTTTGTAGGTGTTCTTAATCATGCTGAATAAACTTTCCGGCTGTTGTTTGCCGTCAATAACCCAGTCTGCGTTAAAGATCTTATGACGACAATGCTCGCTGTTGACCTGAGCGAACATCATCAACTCTACGTCGGTTGGATTCCGCTTCAGCTCCTGATAAGCTGACAACAAATAGTCGATTTCATCTTCTGCTAGAGCTACCCCGAGCTGCTTATAGGCTTTGGAAAGCGAGGTACGAGCAGCTTGGCTAAGATCAATAATGCTCAAATTACCAGGTGCACTGTCTTTGAAGAGTCTTTTGGCGTCTTTCAAGTCAAAGATAACAGTCTCGGTCATGCGATCGTATAAGCTTGCTGCCAGAACAGTATTCTTGGCAGGTGCACCGTCAATGTAGTAGGCAATGCCGCGTTCCAGACGCACAACATTCACTAAACCTGAATGATGAATAATGTCCGTGGCTTTGGAAGACCATGGCGAAAAAGTGCCTGGCCGAGGGATGACAACGTAAAGACTGCCCCGGCGTATTCCCTCAAAAGGAGTGCCATAGCTCGTCAGAGTAGATAAGCGTTGATCTTCTTCCTGTGTCAGCACCTTGCTATCTACGAAGTGAACATATTCGGCTTCAACTCCTTGGACGTTTGGATGGATTGATTGCAAGCGAGAGAGCAGCTTTTGTTTACGAAAATCAGACAGTGCTGTAATACCGCTATAGATGCGCACTAGCGGACCCCCAGGCTGCTGCCAGCAAATGTCAGATCAAGAGGTTTAATAATAAGCTGTTTTGAGCCACTACTAATCGTGCCGGCTACCCAAGCTTGAAGATTGCACTTTCTGGCGATGTCGACGACATGACTTGCTTCATCCTGACTGACAAAGATTGCATAGCCGGCACCCATATTGAAAGTGCTATACATCTCTTCAGTGCTATTCACACTTTTTTCTTGAGTGAAGATAAAAATTTCAGGGACAGGTGGTATGGTAGTAATGGTATATGTAAAGTCTCGCTCAGCTCGCATGATCTTTCGCCAACCATGGCCAGTAATATTGGAGAGGTAATGCAGGTCAATCTTGGCAGTTTGCAGCGCAGCGACCAATCGTGCATAAATATGGGTTGGCGTTAGTATGGCTTCACCGAGTGTCTGACCGTTCTTGAGCTTTGTAGCGTAGCCGTCAGGCAATTTTTCAGCCAGTTGTCGAACAAGACTAACGCCATTAGCGTGTATGCCGCTTGATTCCACCAAAACGATTGTGTCTCCAGATCGTAGCTTGCTAGCCTGTACTAGGTTTTGTGCTGATTGAATGATGCCAAAAGCAGAACCTGCAATTTCAAGGGTGTTTTTTTCAACGATACCAGGCAGCGACTGGGTCTCTCCACCACCCCAGACTACTTGGGCTTGATCACAAGCTGCTCGCCAGCCGGTAATAAAGTCTCTAGCAAGCTCTTCACTAGCCAACCAATCATAAGAGCTTGATGACCAGTAAGCATTTAGTACTACTGGGGTGGCACCAACGCTGACAAGATCATTGATGATACAAGCCACACTGTCCTGTGCAATGGCGTGAAAGAATGAACGACCGCTACTTCCATAAACAGTTTGGGCTACTAGGCTCTTTGTGCCCAATCCCTCTTGAACAAGGGCTCCCCACTGCTCTCCCATTTGAAAAACATAGGCTGACTCGCCTCGGGTACCAGTGAGCTCCTGAAAACCGAATGGCATGTGCGTAGTTGTCGACAGGCCTTCTTTTTGAGCCAGTACTTTCATAGGGTCAGCCTGAGAATAATTAACAGACTGATGGTAGGATAACTTTTTGATCATAGCTGAAGCCAGCTCCTCTTTATGGAAGCATTATAACAGGGCCAAGGTTTTTCTGAACCAGTGACTGTTTTATAGGCGTAGGATTATTGGTTCAACACGTTTTGGATCCAAGGACTTGCATACGATCCACTGCTCTGAACCTGACGCTTCGGGCGTAATGGATGGTTCATCTCTAAAATCATCTGCCGTAACTATATCTGCTTCAAGTGCTTCAACAAAAAATTTAACTTCTTCAGACATATTAAACAATGCCAGATGCGCAAGGCCATTTATTAATTCTGTCTCAGCACGTACAAGTTCATTGTCAAATTTTTCTACATCAGACTGGGGAAAAATGCCTGTGTCTATTTCTTCGCAGTCAGGACAACGTAGCACTATATGCCAATGCCAATATCCTACCTCAGTCCAATATAACGGGTAGACAGATTTACTTTCGCAGTGAGTGCACTCATGCAGTGCTCTATCCGTATTTTTTGGCTCCTTATTGTGGTTAAACATAATATATTTATACTATTTATTAGTCTATTCGTCAAGATATCATTAAAATTTTATAATAATTCACGCCATAGCATGAACAGCTCCACGTATATATAAAAATATACTACAGCAGTACAGATAAAAATATTGTTAAAATTAAACTTTCTTGCCGACTAAACAAGATATGAGTTATGCTAAGTAAAGGATAAGTAGTTCATAAGCAGATTAATTCATACTGGTGCTTATTCAAAATTAAGCCGACGTATTGCATGTTTTGCTATTTATACCAAATAGGATGAATGATGACATTCAATCTAGAAAAAGATCGGTTTCATGAAAAGTGCGGCGTATTCGGCATTATTGGCCGTGAGAGAGATGGTGCATATGCGGGCCTAGAAGCGGCCCGTATGACGTTTTATGGACTTTGGGCCTTGCAGCACCGTGGTCAAGAAAGTTCGGGCATTGTCAGCAGTGACGGCCGTAACCTGTATCGCCATGCTGCTCAAGGGTTAGTTGCTACCGCTTATCGTGAAGAAGACCTTGAGCAATTACCGGGTCACATTGCTATCGGTCACAACCGTTATTCTACTTCTGGCGGTCCTGAAGATTGCTATAACCAACCATATCTTGATCGCAAACATGGCATCGCGTTTGCTCATAACGGTACGTTGCCGGACACATCCAAGCTCGAAGCTTTTTTGAAAGATCATCATGTTGACATGAGCAATATGAACGACTCCGCTATGATGGTGGCTGCCATTGGCTGTTATATGGATGACGGTCATGATTTTATCACAGCCGTCAAAACTGCTTGGCCCCTGTTTATAGGGGCCTTTTCTATTGTTGCTATGGATAAGAATCGTTTGCTCTCATTTCGTGATGAGTGCGGTATCCGGCCGCTGAGTATCGGGACACTTGATGGTGGGTATGTGATTGCCAGCGAGACGTGTGCTTTTGACACAATCGGGGCTACATTTCTTCGTGATGTTGAGCCCGGTGAATTAGTTATTATTGATGAGCATGGGCTGAAATCTGAACAGATTAAAACGCCAAATCCGAAACTGGATATGTTTGAACTCGTTTACTTTGCCCGACTCGATAGCCTTTTGCTTGGTAAACGTGTCGACACAGTACGCCAGGATTTCGGAAGACAAATAGCCAGAGAGTTTCCAATCAAAGCAGACGTGGTAGTGCCGGTTCCAGACTCGGCAGTACCGGCTGCAATCGGCTACTCACAAGAGAGTGGTATTCCCTTTGAGATGGCACTTATTAAAAATCGCTATATACATCGGACTTTTATTCGTCCGACGCCAGAACTAAGAGAGCGAGATCTGAAAATGAAGCTCAATACAGTGCCGGAACTTCTCAAAGGCAAGTGCGTTGTTGTGATAGATGACTCAATAGTGAGGGGTACAACTGTCCGTCATCTTGTTTCCATGATTTTTGAAGCAGGCGCGAAGGAGGTACACATGTTCATTTCCTCGCCACCGGTAAGATATCCTGATTTTTATGGCATTAACACCCCGCATCAAGACGAACTGATAGCTGCCTATATGACAGTACCAGAAATTCGTGATCATATCGGAGCAACCTCTCTGCACTTTCTCTCCTTTGAAGGCATGATTAAGGCCACAGGACTGCCGGCCGACAGTTTCAACAACTCTTGTTTTGATGGTAACTACCCAATTTCAATTGGTAAACGAGCAAAAGAAGTAAAACAGCTCGGACCTGGTCAAAAATTACCGCTTTCAGCCTTTGTTCCGACTGAATACGCTACGTCAAAGACCAGATGAAACCAAAAATTGCCGTTTTAGCTTCGGGTGGTGGCACCACGGTCGATGCTTTTATTCGTGCCGATCAGCGTCATGAGATTAAAGTTGTCGTCGACCTTATTATTTGTAGTCGTCAAAATGCAGGTGTTTTTCAGCGCATTGCAGTGATTAATCAGGAATTTGGTTTAGATATCCCTTGTGTCCTCATTAATCATAAAACACATCCACCAAGTAAGGATGAGGAGCTTATACGTGGTCGCCAAACGGCGGCTGAGGAACAGGCTATATTGACGATACTTAAAAATGGCAACTATGACCTGATTGCCCTGATGGGGTACATGAGGCGACTTGGACCGAACCTGATTAAGGCTTATGGTTGGCTGCCGAGCTACACCAGCGTTTTTCAAGCTAAAATGGTCAATACGCACCCCGGCTTATTGCCAGACACCAAAGGCTTTTTCGGGACGGAGATCCAAGCCTACGTGCTCGAGCACCACCTACCCTATGGCGGTCAAACGCTGCATGTGGTTAGTGAACACTACGATGAGGGACCCATCATAGCCGAACATAAAGTTGCAGTTGAGCCGGATGATACTCCCGACAGCCTCTTTGCACGGGTCCAGGCAACAGAAAAACGCTACTTACCTAAAGACATCGAGAACTTTATTAATGCTAGGCAGGCATATAATTTGAGTGAGCGAGGAGGCAGATAACTATGGCAAAAGTGTTGGTTGTTGGTGGCGGCGGTCGTGAACAGGCACTTGCCTGGAAACTAGTGCAGTCTTCATCAGTTACTACTGTATATGTTGCCCCTGGAAACGGCGGTAGTGCCGGTTCTGTTAAAAATGTATCAATTGGTTTTACTGACACTGAAGCTCTCGTTGCCTTTGCGAAAGACAATAGCATTGATCTCTGTGTTATCGGACAAGAAACGGCCAGTGAGGCTGGTGTTGTTGATGCCTTCCGGGAAAATGGACTGGCTGTCTTCGGGCCAACAAAACAATCGGTACGAATAGAAACGTCCAAAGTTTTCAGTAAAGACATGATGGCTAGCGAGCGTATCCCGACTGCCACGTATAAGCATTTCACAGATCCCCGGGCAGCTCGCACCTATGCCAACAGCAGATCGTTGCCAGTCGTTATTAAAGCGGACGGTTTAGCGACTGGTAAAGGAGTCATTATCGCTGAAAATACGCAAGCGGTAGACGAAGCTATTGATACCATTATGGTAAAACAAGCTTTCGGTTCAGCTGGCAACATTGTAATTGTAGAAGATTTTTTAAAAGGACAAGAATTATCGATGCATGCGCTTAGTGATGGGACGGTGTCGGTAGTGTTTCCGCCTTCGCAAGATCACAAACAAATATTTGCGGGAGACAGAGGTCCGAATACAGGCGGCATGGGCGCCTATGCCCCACTGGATTGGGTGTCAAATAAAGTGCTGGGAGAAATAAAAGAGACAGTCATTGAGCCGGCACTGAGTGGTCTTAAGAAGCGAGGGAGCACATTTGTCGGCTGCCTCTATCCCGGCCTGATGTTAGATGGCTCAGATGTGAAGGTGTTGGAGTTCAATGCTCGTTTTGGTGACCCTGAGGCCCAGGTCTACATGCGGCTTTTAGAGGGAGACTTGTATGAAATACTGCTGGCGTGCGTGCATGGTCGACTTGACCCAAATCTTGTCAGTTGGCGTTCCGGCTACGGTGTTTGTGTAGTGCTGGCTTCTGCAGGCTATCCTGGTGAGTATCAAAAAGGACTTCTGATTGACGGTATTGCTGAAGCTGAGGCTCTCGATAAAGACATCGTTGTTTTTCATGCTGGTACTAAACGTAATGAAAATGGCCAGTTGGTCACGGCTGGCGGTCGGGTGCTGAATGTGACTGCCATCGGCTCGACTCTTGAGCAAGCACTCAGAAAAGCTTATAAAGCAGTGCAGCTTATTCACTTTGAAGGTATGCAGTACCGTGAAGATATTGGACAGAGACCAAACTAGCCCTTCTTCAGAATATTCTCCCAGCCTTTTTCTTGAAGTTCCTGATCAAGCGCGATGACCATGTCGCGTTGCTTATTTACAAAAACTTCGTAGGCTGTAGCTAGTCTTGGATCATTAAGCGCCAGTATACGAATAGCAAAGAGTGCTCCGTACTCAGCACCGTTCTCCGGCATGGTAGCAAGTGGTATACCGGGCGGCATCTTAATGTTTGACCAAAAGGCTTCATGTCCACCTGAACGACGGACTGGAATAGCAATTACAGGCAAGATTGTTTCTGAAGCTGTCATGCCTGGTAAGTGGGCCGAACCCCCTGCACCGGCAATAATAACCTTGATTCCTCGTTCTTTAGCTGATTGAGCGTACTTATTCATGGCTTGCGGAGTGCGATGAGCTGACACGATGCGTACTTCATAAGAGACGGAGAATTCATCAAGTGTCTTGGCTGCTCCGCTCATAATATCCAGATCAGATTTTGATCCCATAATGATACCGACGAGAGGGGTAGTCATAGCAGCCATTATATATCAATTAAATTACGGGCTTTCTCGGCTCTTTGGCGGACCTCGACAAGCGAGTTGCCAGTGGCTGTAAGATGGCCCATTTTACGATCAATCTTTGTCTTTGCCTTGCCGTAGATGTGGACGGCAAGGCCAGGGATTTTCTCGGCTTGTGTTATACCGCTTAGGTGCACTGGCCCATTTCGTCTACCGAGTATGTTAATCGTCACCGCTGCTGGCACCTTCATATCGGTGGGTTCGAGCGGTTGTCCGGTAATGGCCAGCAGATGTTGTGTGAACTGTGATGTCGAGCAGGCTTCAATGGTGTAGTGTCCGGAGTTGTGTACTCGGGGTGCAATCTCGTTAACCATAATCTGGTTATCATCTGTCAGAAACATTTCAATTCCGAAAACCCCGCTACCATGCAGATGTCGGGCTACGTTCATGGCCATGGTACTTGCGCCTTGTCGTAGCTTCTCGTCAATTGGTGCGGGCGCCAAAACTGTTTCGCAGATATTGCGGCTATGAATTGTTTCTACGACTGGATAAGTGGCTATATGACCATCTTTGTCACGGGCAACCATAACAGCTAATTCTTTGGCAAAAGAAATAAATTGTTCGGCGTATAGGGGTTGATATTTGAAATTCTCCAAAGCCGTCTCAATCTCCTGAAAGTTTTTCACCAGCCGGTTACCGCGGCCATCATAGCCACCACGACGGGTTTTGATAAGCATCTGGCCGCCAAACTGTTCAAGTGCCTGCAAAGCTGACTGGCGGTCATTAATTTCTCTGAAATCGGCTACTCGTACACCACTTGCAGTCAAAAATTGTTTCTGGGCCAGCTTGTCTTGAATGGTAGCCAAGCTGTCAGGTGCTGGTTGAACCAAGAACCCCTGCTCTTTTAAACGGGCGAGGACGTCGCTATTGGTGTGTTCAATCTCTATCGTCATGACATCAGTTTGCTCAGCTAGCTTTTTCAGCGCGATCGGATCATCGAAAGGAGCAATAACTTGTTTGGCACCGACTTGAGCTGCCGGACAGTTTTCATTCGGATCAACGACAACGACGGCGAGTCCCATTGGCTTGGCCGCCTCCGTGAGCATGCGGCCTAGTTGACCGCCTCCGACGATTCCTATCGTCTTAACTTGGTTCATGAAATAAGCATACCGTATAATGTGGACACATGAGTACTGAGTCCTTGAAAAGTACCGATTTTAGTTTCCCTGGTCAGTCAGCTCGTTACAATGGCAAAGTACGAGATATTTACACTATTGGCGACAACCTAATAGTGATGGTGGCGACAGATCGTATTTCTGCTTTTGATGTCATCTTGCCACGGACCATTCCCTATAAAGGCCAAGTTCTTAATCAGCTAGCGGCACATTTTTTGGAAGATACTGCTGACATTGTACCGAACTGGTTTATGGTTATGCCTGATCCGAACGTTAGTATTGGACTTAAGGCAGAACCATTTAAAGTCGAGATGATTATTCGTGGTGCGCTGGTTGGGCATGCCTGGCGTGAGTATGCTGCCGGCCAGCGCTCTATTGCAGGAGTTAGTTTGCCTGAAGGCATGAAAGAATATGACCGTTTCCCAGAACCTATTATTACTCCTTCAACCAAAGCCAGCGTCGGTCATGATGAAGATATAAGTGAGCAGGATATTATTACTCAGCGGATTGTTAGTCAATCTGAGTGGTCAGAGCTTATCGGTTACGTCCGCAAACTATTTGCCCGCGGACAAGACAGTGCTAGTGAGCAGGGCTTATTCCTGGCCGACACAAAATATGAGTTCGGACGTTTAGATGGAAAGCTCATTTTAATTGATGAGCTACATACTCCGGACTCCTCACGGTATTTCTATGCCGACAGTTATGAAGCATTCGTCAAGGGACAGAGTGAGGAGCGACCAAAACAGCTTTCTAAAGAATTCGTGCGTGAATGGCTGATGGAGAGAGGATTTAGCGGTCAGAATGGTGAGGTCGTGCCTGAGCTAACGAACGATTTCATCACCACTATCTCAGAGCGCTACATCGAGCTGTTTGAAAAATTGACTGGCCATAAGTTTCATAAAGCCAACGAGAAAAATGCATCTGTGCGCATCGAAAAGAGTATCTTGGAGTATTTAGAAACTAACCGATGAAAAACTTTCAATTCCCTGATGTACGGAGTGGAGCCGACTATAGCGCAGTTGATCCTTTAGATAGTCGCTACTACGACCCGGAAATTGCTCGTTATCTTTCAGAGAGAGCCCGCATTACATATCAGGCGTATGTTGAAGCTGCTCTTGGCAAAACTCTCGCAGAGTTTGAGATATGCACGCCTGAGATAGCAGCGGCAATCGAGACAGCCACTTCCAACATAACGATTGAGGCAGTGGCGAATGAAGAGCAAGTGACCAAACATGATATCAAGGCACTGGTGAACGCTATTAAGGCTGAGTTGCCCGATGAGGCGAAGCCGTATGTTCACTTTGGAGCGACCTCTTATGACATTGTGGCTACAGCCTTATCGCTCCAACTTAGGGCAGCCATGCGAGAGCTGGTTATTCCCCGTCTGATAACTCTGGAGCAAACCCTATTGGACTTAACAGACCGTTACGCTGAAACGCTGCAAATCGGGCGGACGCATGGTCAGCACGCACTACCGATTACTTTTGGTTTTGCCATGGCTGAATATGTTAATCGCTTAGGAGAAAATATTGTAGCTCTTCAAACGGCCGCCGATAATTTAAAGGGTAAATTCTCAGGAGCAGTTGGTGCTTATAATGCGTTAAGTGTCTTTACGAATGACCCTGTCGGTTTTGAACGTAGTGTGCTTCAAAAACTTGATATAGAACCTGCTGAATATTCTAGTCAGATTATCCCGGCCGACAGTTATGTTCGTGTTATCGATGAGCTAGTCATCAGTGCTGGTATTATGGCTAATCTCTCTCATGATATGCGGCATCTGCAGCGGAGCGAGATAAGTGAAATCCGCGAACACTTTGATCGAGAGCAAACTGGTTCCTCTACTATGGCTCACAAACGTAACCCCTGGAACTTCGAAAATGTTATCAGTCTGAGCAAACAAGTCACCTCTCAGATCGTCAACGCCAATCTTAATTTATCTAGTGAGCATCAACGAGATTTGACTGACTCGGCTTCTGCTCGTTTCTATGGTCTGACACTGGCAATAGTGGCCGGTATGGCTAAGCGACTTGAAAACGTCATAGCAAAGATTGAGGTTGATGAAGAAAACATGCAGCGCAACTTGGCGATGAGTCATGGCATCATTACTGCAGAACCGCTCTATTTGTTGCTGGAAAAATATGGCCACACTCGTGCGCATGAAGCAGTTAAAGCTCTTGCTCACAAGGCAGAAGATGAAACCAAAGCACTTTATGAGCTTGCCATCAATGACCCGGATATTGCTGAGTATGTAGCTAAATTTACCGATGCTGAGACGCGAATACTACAAGAACCTGAGAAATACTATAGTGGTTTGGCTGCCACCAAAGCCAAAGCCATATATGACCATTGGCAAGGTCGATTTAATTCATAAGTCAGCGCAAATTATCAAGAGGAAGAAGTGTTAAGGCGAAATAGGACTTTTGTTATGCTCTGCTCCTCCCCAGTCACATGTATAGCAATGCACTCGCTCAAAATTTAGTGAGAGACAGGTGAGTACGAATTGCCGAGGGCATCGATTACAGAAATACGTAAAATAAAGTCTTTTGCGACTTAATAATCTTAGTGGTAAATATACCCGAATTACGAAACTCCCTCATGTAAAACGCGCATCTGTTGTCTTTGTTAGTAAAAGCCAATACAAGGAAAAACAAATATGCGAGATACAACAATGAGAGCTATAGGAAAATTGTGTTGGTTTTTAGCTAGTTTTCTTCTGTTAATTAGCAAGAAGTAATGTTGTCAGGTTATTACTTATGCATGAAACAACATGGATTTAGGTACTGTAGTACCTGCCAAACTGGGCTGTAGCAATTGAGTAAAACGGCAGCCGGTACTCCACAAGATGGCGCTGCCAGAAGTGTGCTAAAAAACAAACCAGAAAACGAACTGACCTGATAAAAGGATTGTTGTTAGAGCAATTTGTTAACTGGCTGCTTGCTGGTGAAATCTATCCTATTCCCCTAATAGATAGCCTGAGAGTAGGCTTACTAGTTAATGTAATAGTCAGGACGGTTAGGTATGTAATGAACCGGCACTGGGGTAATTGGTAAAACATTAGAACTCAGTGCCTTTCATCATAAAGCTTGGCGACAGTCACTACGACGGCAATGTCCAGCGGGAACAACTCTGGCAACGGTTCCAGCGTTTTGCTGTGGTGTTGCCGCATTACAAGTGAACCAGGCAAATTATGACTGACTGGCAACACCTGCTGCTACCCTGATGTCAAAGATTGAAGTTACCTTTGACTGCTCTTAAGGTACACAAGCACTTGGTCGCCTCATTCCCGAGTGGTGTAGAAGGCTGCTTTGTCCGTTACCTACAAGTACCGCTGGGCTACCAGATGAGCAGAGTTTCGTGATTTAGATATTTGTCGTATTTCAGAGATATATCAGATTCTCTATTGACAGTACGTGAGCGTATAGCCACCTCTCTTTAAAGACAATGACAGTCAATAATATATCTTCGGTCTACTATCCTTATATAGCTATAGTGCTACACAAGTGAAGAGTTTTTAGAAAAATAATGTTTAAAGAGGACGTTTTCGAATAAGTCTGACATTAATATCTGAGGCGGCTGCGTTGGCTGCTGCAAGAAAGATGTCAATTAACCCATGTTCCTCGGGAGAGTATTCTGTTGGGTTACAGTTTGCATCGATAACCATCTTACCGATGCTCTTCCGCATTGCAATTATATTTTCTACAGGAACTTCCTCAGCATTATTTGCTCTGTAGTGAGATTCTTCATCCATTAATGTTTAGCATAATAAACCAATCATTTATATATGACAAGCAGTCAAGTAACTTTTTTAGTAAGTTGATTTAATCTCAATGTAAGTAAAAGCCACGGCCAATTTTATCCGGAACCATGGCAAGGGTGATGCCTTTATCGCTCAAGCTCTTTATGACAGCTTCATCAGCGACAGAGCCACTAGAGGCTAAGATGGCTGTAATACCGGCCTGAGCCAGCAAACCAGGCCCGTCAGGGAAAGGGAAGAAACTGTCGCTGTAAGCACAAGCGCCGGCTAGTTTTTTCCTATCCAAGGTTATTTGCATTTGGATCTTATCTCCCCGATCAGTCAGCTGTGGCAATGCTGTCGTCGTGCGGGTTAACGCTAATTGAGCTGCTCCTATTCTGTCTTGTTGTCCGACACCATTGCCAATTAGCTGTCCGTTCTTAACGAGCGTAATGGTGTTGCTATTACTTGTGGCTCCAATGGCCCAGGCGAGAATCAGATCATGTCGCTGCTCTTCACGGAGCTCTTTGCCGTGATAGGCCATGTAGTCGGCTTTAAGATCTATAACAAAATCATAGTTGGGTTGTTCCAGCGCACCGCCGCGAACTGGACGTAGTCGTCGCTTTTGATCAAGCGATAATTGAGTAAGAGTGGCGAGGGCCGGATTAACGACAACCCTTAGTTTATTACGGCTGAGTAATTCCAAAGCATCCTCAGTGACAGAGGCTCCGACGACTCCGTCGAGTAAGCGAGGTTTGTCTCCCTCCATAGCGTGGTACATTAGTGCCTCTGCAAGCGTTTTATCTATGTTGCTACTAACCATGATAATACCACCAAAGATGGCGCGGGTATCCCCTTCCAGCATCTTTTTAACTGCCTCAAGTGGAGTTGTAGCTACGCCTGCGCCGCACGCATTACCATGCTTCACACCTACCGCAATAGCTGGGACGACAGAAAAATTCTTCTCAAAGCCAGCCGCAATATGTGTAATAGTTTGCAATAACCTGTCAATGTCGGTCATGTTAATGAAGCTTCGTTCTATACCCTGGACATGGGTAAATTGATCTAATCCGAGAGGATCAGCAACGACCCGGTTATCTGCATAAAGTGCCGCTTCTGTTTGTTGCGGGTTTTCTCCGTATTTTGTTGACGTTATACGTTTGGCTATGAAGCCACTAATGTCATGGTCACTGTGATACATGGCGCTGGTGAATACATAACGAGTCACCTCATATTCGGCTCGGGCAACCAGATTATCAATAAACTGTTCCTCGTTTGGCTTGTTGTCTTGCAACCATTGGAGTACCAGTTGTCGTTGCTCAGGTGACGACAGAACAATACGGCGCCCTTTAGCGGCAGCTCTCAGCATGGTCGGTCCGCCAATGTCTGTCTTCTCTATGACATCGCTTTTGCTGGCCTCTTTATTGTTAATTGTTTCTTCAAGCGGATACATATCGACACAGACAAGATCGATGAGCGGTATATTCAAAGTAGCCAACTCCTGACGATCGGATTCGCTTGCAGGGTTGGCTAGTAAGCCGGCGGCAATTTCCCTGGAGAGCGTAACAACTCGGTGTCCAAGAATAGCCTGACCGCCAACAAGTTTGCTTATGTCAGTTACAGCTAAGCCATGCTCATGAATTGTCCGTGCAGTTCCTCCAGAAGCATAAATCTGCCATCCGAGCTTGACTAGTCCTTCAGCAAATTCAACGATACCGTTCTTATCGTATACGGACAGCAAGGCTATACCTGATTTTGTCTCCTTCTGCTTGTTATTCTCGGTCCGTGAAGAATTGGGCATCTGCACATAAGTATGCTGTAAAGTTTGTATAAGGACAAGCCCTGATGAGGTGGCATATGTCTCGATGTAACAGGTAGAATCGAGTATACTAAAGGGAGCTTTTAATAAGATAAATACAAAGGAACGTTTGTAGACGTGAAGAATACAGTTAAAAATACCTTTGCTTCTTTTCAGATCCGTAATTTCCGGCTCTATTTTTTTGGACAAGGCTTATCTTTGAGTGGCACCTGGGTTCAGACGATAGCATTAACGTGGTTAATACTGCAGCTTACCCACTCGGGCACGCAGCTTGGCCTAGTGTTGGCCGCTCAATTTCTGCCTATGCTTATTTTTGGCGTCTGGGGTGGGGTTATTACTGATCGATTTAATAAACGGCACATTCTTTATATTACCCAGACCATTCAGGGTGTTCTGGCACTTATTCTGGGACTGCTTGTTCTTACTCATCATATTCACGTCTGGATGGTGTATGTGCTGGCAACGTCATTGGGTTGTACACAAGTTGTTGACAACCCGACACGACAGACTTTTGTCATTGAGATGGTCGGTAGTAATTATTTAAAAAATGCTGTCACACTGAATTCTATGATGGTTAACGTTGCACGGATTATCGGCCCCTCAATTGCTGGCATTCTCATTGCTACCGTTGGCATCGGTGAATGCTTTCTCATCAATGCCGCTTCGTTTGTGGCGGTGCTTATTGCACTTGTACTGATGCGTGCCAACGAGCTTCATACCATCAGACCGGTGTCGAAACAAAAAGGACAAATTAAAGACGGTCTTTTCTATATCTGGGAAAACCCAATACTTCGAGCCACATTGGTGATGATGTTCATTATTGGCACCTTTGCTTATGAATTTCCAGTTATTCTGCCTTTGTTTGCTACCAGAACTCTACACGGGAACGCCGCAACATATTCAGCCATGACGGCAGCGATGGGTATCGGTGCGGTGGTTGGTGGGCTGTACACTGCCGGCAGAGGAGTACCGGTAGCCAGTACCCTTGTAAAAGTAGCACTTGCGTTCGGAGTAGCTATAATTTTAATGGCGTTTATGCCAGATCTTTTTGCTACCCTACTGACACTAGTAGCACTTGGTGTTTTATCTGTTCTCTTTATCACTTTCGGTAATACTACCTTACAGTTAACCAGCCAACCCCATATGCGCGGTCGAGTCATGTCGCTTTGGTCAATTGCCTTCCTTGGTACAACCCCAATTGGCGGCCCTATTATTGGCTTTCTGGCTGACCACACAAATCCCAGAGTTGGATTGGCTATTGGTGGCTTTTCAGCGCTCATTGGGGCAGCCATCGGCGCCCTTATTATCCGCGGACGGGTGGTGTCTCTTCCTAATTCGGCCCAGGGTTGAAGCAATAGATTGAAACGCTTGCGGGAGGTAATCAATGAGGTCTGATGCGATGACGGCCGGTTCACTTAAGTCGTGCGCTGCCAAATCACCGGCCAAGCCATGGATATATACGGCCGAGCTGACTGCAGAGTTTGGTTGTAATCCTTGAGCCAAAAACGCACCTATGATTCCGGCCAATACATCACCGCTACCAGCTGTCGCCAGAGCCGGACCGCCACTAGTATTTTCAATTGGGTCATGATGTGGACTGATTGTGAATGTCGGATTTCCCTTAACGGCAATGACAAGCCGATAACGTTCTGCAATCTCCGTGGTTAGGCGAGCAACGGCGATCTGATCTTTGGGTAGGGGCTGAGAGAAAAAGCGTTGTAGCTCACCGTGGTGTGGCGTCAAAACGCATACTTTACCTGCTCGTTTTTTAAGGACTGTTGGATTTTCAGCGACGAAACGTAGCGCTGTGCCATCAACGATAAGCGGCAGGTCAATGTGATGCACGATGTTCATAACTATCGGTTGTATTGTTTGAGAAAGCCCTGGCCCAATCACTAGTACTGAAACATGGCGTTCTCGAATATAGTCTTGCAGAATTTGAAATGCCATCTTCTCTGTCGGTGGCAAGCATAGAGTCGTACCTTCAAGCACTCGATGCTCAAGCTTATCTATAACTGGAGCAGTGCTGGCAATTGTGGCCAGACCGCTACCGGCACGGAGTGCTGCCTGTGCGCAAAGAAAAGGGGCGCCTATCATGCCCGGCGAGCCGCCAATTATGAGTGTGTGGCCGAAGGTGTATTTATAACTGTCAGATGGGCGGTATAGCAACGATTCAAAAGAGGTAGTATCCATCTTTTCATCATAGTTGACAAGATTATGGCTTGGCAAGTTATCCACATACCGTGTTTGACATATGCACCATTCCGGTGCATGATGAAGTTATCATCTAAAGGAGGGTGAAATATGAGTGCAGCAAGTATCACTAAGGACAATTGGTGGGCGCTGGTCTCAGGGGGTGCGGCGACAATTATTTTTGGTGTGGCAGTGGTCTTTTGGCCTGGCATCACACTGCTCGTATTGCTCTATTGGTTTAGTGCATACGTGCTAATAAGTGCGTTAGTCAACGTTTCGGCAGGCGTTGGTAGCATCGGTCAAGCGGATGCTTGGTTTCTACCAGTCGCACTTGGCTTGTTTGAACTGGGTGTTGGTGTATATTTACTCCGACACGTTCACGTTAAGTTCACGACCTTTATTATCCTTATCGGGTTTGTACTGATTGCTCGAGGGATTATTGAGGCTATCAATGCTTACTATGACGCCAAATCAGCGGTAAAGGTTCAGGCTCTTAGCTACCTCAGTAGTCTGGCTGCATTAGTAGTCGGTATTGTTATCCTGTTCGTTGCCAAACAATCTCAGGGCGTGGACTTTGTTTGGATCCTCGGCTTGTATGGTATTGGTGTCGGTGCTCTACAAATTGCATCCTTAGCTGAAAGCAAGAGATCAACAAATTAGATCGAGATACAACAAACATAAAACAGTCTGTCTGCCGCAGGCTGTTTTTTATTTTATATGTATTGAGCCTTGACAGATAAAACCGGTATCATGAAAGACTATGGAGAGATTTACGCGAGAGCAATCACAATGGGTTCAATGGATGCGCCTTACTTTGCTCTGTTTTGTTATTGTCCTGAGTATTGTTTTGGCAGTGACTACTCAACCAGCAAACAAATCGATCACAGATTTATCTTGGCCGAACTGTGGTAGCCGCTATCTACAGACGTATACTGCCGGTATTGTCGGCGTCACAGGTGGCCTAGATTTTCGGATTAATCCATGCGCAAGCAGCGAAGCGCATATGTTGATAGCGTATGCACTTTATGCCAATACCGGTTATCCGGGCTATGTCTATGGGCGTAAGTTTGCAAATTATCCGAAGCATTGCACGCAAAAAGACTACGTTTGCTTTGCCTATAACTATGGCTACGCTGCGGGACTATTCGCTATTCGTGCGGCGGCTAAAAGCGGTGTGGTCAGCCGGCTATGGTTCTTAGACGTAGAAACCGAGAATAGTTGGACGTATCATCCAGCAGTTAATCGAGCGGAGCTGTCCGGAGAAATGGCTGCAATATCCCAATACACATTTCTGTTTTCTGGATTTGGTATATATTCGACGTCACATCAGTGGCAGATCATTACAGGTGGTTGGAAAAATATGCTTCCTGAATGGCTGGGAACAGGCTCGTTCGACCAGCGAGTGGCTACTAAAGCTTGTCGAGATGTATCTTTTACTGGCGGCCGAATTTGGCTTAGCCAATACACAGCAAAGCTAGATATTAATGTGACTTGCAATTTAGCTGCCGCCACTTACTTTCCTACTTCATTTTCAACATTTGGTTTGTGGTCGTTCCCAGACGTGCGTTTTGAAAACGGCGCTGCATTTTACTCTGTTCTTCATTAGAGTTGTTCCCGAATAAAATCTTGTATGGCAAATTGATCAGGAATGGTCTCATCAAAAGGAACAATCACTTGGGTTAAGGCCAGTTTGTTGCGCTAAACTCCACATGGCTCACTGTAGTATTTTAACAATATATGTTATCTATCTATGTCGATGTAGCATTGATTGGCAGCCTTTGATATTATTTATGATATATACGGTTAGACAATGCCAAAAACAATTATAGAAAAAACAATTGAAGCCCCGGCACAAGCCCTTGATCTCGGCATAGAGGGTGGTCAGAAACTGGCTACTTCCTTGCCGATGACCGGACATCAGCCATTGAAAAAAGCTAAAAACTATTGGTACTTGCTTGGTCCGGGACTGACAACTGGTGCATCAGATGATGATCCGTCTGGTATCGCGACGTACAGCCAAGCTGGTTCGCAATACGGCTTTAGCTTGCTTTGGATGGCGCTCTTTACTTTTCCTCTCATGGCGGTTATCCAAGAGATGTGTGCCCGTATTGGACTAGTGACTGGTCGTGGTCTGGCTGGAAATATACGAGTTCATTTTGGCAAGAAAATTTTGTACATGAGTACCTTTTTCCTGTTTGTGGCCAATACCTTCAATATTGGAGCAGACATTGGCGCTATGGCCGGTGCTATTCAACTAGTGAGAGCTCAAACTAATTTCACATTCCTGGTCGTCTGTCTGACACTTTTCATTCTGCTCTTACAAATTTATACTCCCTATGCACGTTATGCAAAGTATCTCAAGTGGTTAGCTCTTGTGCTCTTTGCGTATGTATTGTCGGCATTTCTGGCTCATCCTGATTGGCACACTGTCGCTAAATATTCGGTCGTGCCACATATCCAGTTCAGTAAACAAGAGCTGATGATTATCTGCGCTGTTTTGGGCACCACTATTACTCCATATCTCTTTTTCTGGCAGACATCGCAGGAAATTGAAGAAGAAATTGCCAGTGGCAAGACGACTATTGCTCAGCGTAGTGGCAGTACGCCGGAAGAAATGAAAAAAATGCGAGTTGATGTCTGGAGCGGCATGCTGCTATCGAACCTGGTGATGTTCTTTATTATTGCCGCTTGCGCCACAGTGCTCTTTCGTCATGGTATTACCAATATTAATACTGCCCAACAGGCTGCCGAGGCGCTCCGTCCCTTTGCCGGTGCTGCCACGTATTATCTCTTTGCCGTAGGCATCATCGGTGTTGGTCTACTCGCTATCCCAGTGATGGCCGGTTCTAGTGCTTATGCGATCAGTGAAAGCTTTGGCCATCGTCAAGGGCTTAATAACAAGCTCAAACAAGCTTACTCTTTTTATGGAGTCATCATCATTTCAATGTTTATTGGCCTCGGTCTGAACTTTATTGGCCTCAATCCTATCAAAGCTCTTATTTACTCTGCTGTCTTAAACGGTGTGGTAGCGCCAATCATCATTGTTCTCATTTTATTACTGGCTCGAAAGACAAAAGTTATGGGAGAATGGAAAAACAGTAAACTGGTGGCTGGCATAGGCTGGTTAGTCACCGGGCTGATGGCAATTTCTGGCGTTGCCGCTATCTATGCTTTATTTGCATAAGTTTCTTGAGGTTGAAGAGGGGTGGTAAGATTCTCATATGCATAAACAGGTTCAAAACGAGGACGAAGAGGATAACTTGGCCTTTACGCCAACCTATGCCTCCCGATTTTTAAATGAACCAATTGCAAAATATGTGCTGTCGGACAAGAGTCAGTCGCCTGAGACTGTGTATCAGATTATTAAGGATGAGCTGCAGCTGGATGGTAATGCTCATATGAACCTCGCTACGTTCGTTACTACCTGGATGGAGCCACAAGCATCACGTCTGATGGCCGAAACTTTTGAAAAGAATCTTATCGATAAAGATGAGTATCCAGAGACAGCAGATATTGAACGTCGCTGTGTCAATATCCTGGCTGATCTATGGCACAGTGACCACGAAGGACAAGCGCTCGGCACCTCAACGGTTGGCTCGAGCGAAGGCTGTATGTTGGCAGGGATGGCTTTCAAATGGCGCTGGCAAACCAAACAGACACGAAAAGGCATAAAACCTAACTTGGTGCTTGGTAGTAACGCTCAAATCTGTTGGGAAAAGTTTTGTCGGTACTGGCAAGTTGAACCACGCTTTGTGCCACTCGAGAAAGGACAGTACCACCTGCAGCCAGAACGTGCAGTAGCGCTTTGTGATGAAGGTACTATCGGTGTAGTCGGTATTTTAGGAAGCACCATCGATGGCAGCTATGAACCTATTGAAGAGCTTGCTCGGACTCTCGACAACCTGCAAGCAAAGCGGGGGTTGGATATTCCCATCCATGTCGATGCTGCCAGTGGCGGTTTTGTTGCTCCCTTTCTACAGCCGCATTTGGTATGGGACTTTCGCTTGTTGCGAGTAAAATCTATTAACAGCTCCGGGCACAAATATGGGCTGGTTTACCCGGGCGTTGGTTGGGTTCTCTGGCGCCATCCTGATGATCTCCCGAAAGAACTTATTTTCAGGGTTAACTATCTTGGCGGTGACATGCCAACATTTGCCCTAAATTTCTCTCGACCAGGTAACGGCGTGATTGCTCAATACTATAACTTCTTGCGTCTTGGTCGCCAGGGCTATAGACGTATCCTACAAAACTGTCAGGATACCGCATTATTCTTGTCCAGAAAAATTGAAGATATGGAGTATTTTGAGCTGCTCAGTCGCGGAGATGACTTACCAGTTTTTGCCTTTACCTTAAAAAAGCCCAAGACCTTTTTCTCGCTTTATGACTTATCTGATCGGATGCGTGAAAGAGGCTGGCAGGTGCCGGCTTACAGTTTGCCTAAGGACTTACAATCGACAGTGGTTATGCGTATTGTCGTCAAGGAAAATTTCAGTCGAGATATAGCTGCTCAATTTATTCAAGACCTCAAAGAGCAAGTGGCTTGGCTTGTTGACCATCCCTACAAACATCCTTCAGTGCCACGACCCTCTTTTCACCATTAACAGTAACGGTTAATGCATAATTGTTTATGGCTATATCAGCTACTGTTAAACCAAAATAGAAATGTCCGGTTTTAGCAATTTAGAAATGTCCTACTTTAGGTAATCCTTTTTGAAGGCGGTTTCTGGTTAGGTTTGTTAGTAATGTTGTATGGAAGCAAGGTGAACTT
>JAJZAF010000024.1 GCA_021799595.1 bacterium
CGTAAGTTCACCTTGCTTCCATACAACATTACTAACAAACCTAACCAGAAACCGCCTTCAAAAAGGATTACCTAAAGTAGGACATTTCTAAATTGCTAAAACCGGACATTTCTATTTTGGTTTAACAGTCCGGTCCGCTTGCGGTCCATGTGTTGTTGTGATGAAGATCTCATAAAGAAGGTGAGCATTTTTACCGCGACAGTCTACTAACAAGATATACCATTAAATGTGTAGCAAATCATGGTGGAGGTGTCTATGGTTAGCAAAGATATTGTAAAAAAACGTTTGAAAGAACTTAATTTCAGTATGAGTGGGTGGGGAAAAAGAGAGATAGAAGAACTACCTAATATTTTACTTCCTGAAGAGGAGATTTATGAACTCGTCAATGGAATATACGAAGGAGGGTTTGCTCTTTTAGTATCAACAGATGTAAGGGTGCTACTCATAGATAAAAAGCCGATGAATTATCTCACTATTGAAGACCTACGTTTTGATATGATTAGCGAAATAGATTATAGCAATCGCTTTTTTGGTGCGGAAATTAATATCTCAACTGGTAATAAAAACCTTAATTTCCGCAGTTATAACCAGGCGCGTCTGCGAAAAGTAATTAACCATGTCCAACACTGTATGGCCGAATTAAAACGTCGCCAGTCAGCACGCCAGCAAGGTCAAAACGAGCACCTAGAACGAATTAATGAGCAACTGAAAGCCTATCTTCAGGCACAAAGTGAGTATCAGCATGAGTTACATCGCATTCAGCAAGCTCAGCAAAAAGGTGAGATGATGGAAAAGTTACCCATAGCCCCTCGTCCCAGCCCCGAACTTTCAGACTACTTATTCGCTCGTAGTTTACTTAATCACTATGAGAATCGTCAGAAAATGAATCCAGGTTTCCTAGAAAAAATAGCAGCAGTTGGTCGACCAGTTGTTAACGAAGCACCACTCATGTCGAAACGAGAGTTGCACGACTTATGGTCTGCCGGTATGCAAGAGGTATTCGGCAAGCGTATTCATTCTAAAAATACGGTGACATATTTCAATTCATTTGACATTCATCCAGCGAGCATAATTTTTTCTCGCTTGTCGCAACTCGTAAGAAGTCGCCGGCTAGACATGTCTTCAAGCATACCGCTAGCCTGATTTACCATCAGGGGCTTACATTAAAACGAAACTCAACTACGTCTTGAGGCTTTAAAACGTAAGTCTTGCCCTCCGTGCGAACCTTACCTGCAGCCTTAGCAGCTGCCCATGAACCAGCTCCAATAAGATCTTTGTAATTGACGACGTCGACAGCAATAAAACCGCGCTCAAAGTCGCTGTGAATAGTGCCGCCAGCCTGCGGTGCTCGAGTGCCTTTTTGAATGGTCCAAGCTCGTACCTCTTTTGGGCCTGCTGTGAAGAAGCTTTGCAAGTCTAGTGCATCATAGGTTGCTCGTATCAACTTCTCTAAACCGGATTCGGATTGACCATATGAGATCAAAAACTCGCGAGCTTCCTGTTCATTAAGATCTTTCAGCTGGTCTTCTAGTGCGGCACAGATAAAAATAGCTGGAGCGGGGTTGACTAAAGCGCTCAGAGCGCTTTTGTCAATTGATGTATCTGATTCATCAATGTTAAATACGTAGATAATCGGCTTCATGGTAATAAGCTGTAAATCCGTAAGTAATTCATGATCGAGCGACTTCTCATTCCATAACGGTCTGCCGTCGTCGAGAATCTTAGCCACTCTTTTGTAGGTGGCGAGAGTTGAACCTAGCTTCGGATTAGCTCGTGTTTCTTTTTCAAATTTAGCTATCCTGCGAGATATAGTCTGAAGGTCGGCTAAGATTAACTCAGTATTAACAACTTCAATATCCCGCGTGGGGTTATAGTCATTATGAACATGAATGACGTTCTGATCAGTAAATATTCGAACTACCTGCACTAAGGCTTGACAGTTACGGATGTGGGCCAGAAACTGATTACCGAGGCCTTCTCCCTTGTGTGCTCCGGCCACTAAGCCGGCAATGTCTATAAAAGTTACTGTAGCTGGTATAATTTTTGTTCCTGGAAAAAGCTCTGCCAAGCGTGCTAGTTTTGGTTCAGGCACGGCGGCGATGCCTGTATTCGGTTCAATGGTAGCAAACGGGTAATTAACGGCCAGTACGGAAGTATTCGTCAAGGAATTAAAAAGTGTTGATTTGCCCACGTTTGGAAGACCGACAATACCGCAACTTATACTGCTCATGCTTATTTCTTATTTATCTATCGTCACCATAATTAAAAAAGTATAGATTTTTTGACTATAAATGTCAATAATATATATTGACAAAAATAATGACATATATATACTAGCAATCATGACAACTATAACCGTTACAGCTAGAGACATATTGCGTGATTACAAAAGTATATTTAATGACGTTAGAAAGACAAAACGTCCAGTTATAGTTACCACACACAAAGAGCCCCAAGTTGCAGTAGTAAGTTTAGATGACCTTGAAAGACTTCAAAGGCTGCAAAATAAAGAATCCGCAAAGAATTTACTGGACTTTAGCGAAAGAGCCCGCAAACTACTAAAAGATGAGAAATTGCCCGAAGATTTAGCATCTAAACATGATGGATACTTGTGGGGGAAGTAGTAATGAGGGTTTATGAAAACGGTAGTAGTTGATACTGATGCATTAATTGCCCTAGTTAATAAAGATGACTCTCTAGCTTTAGATGCTGTTAGAACACTTAAGAACTTATACTCTAATGAAGTAAAACTGATTTATCCTTCTACTACAATAGTAGAAGCTATGATGACTTTTCAAAGGAAGCTTAGTAATTCTTGCTTAGCGAGTGATATCGCACAAATGCTTAGGGATGGTCAATTTAATGTAGTGTCCGTTGACCAAAATATCCTAGAACAAGCGGAAATCCTGTTCAAACCAAAGGACAGTAAGCAAAACACAATGTTTGATGCTGTCGTTGCAGTAATTGCCCAAACGACGAATGCCGATGCTATATTTAGCTTTGATAAGTGGTATGAAAAGAATGGACTAAAATTAGCTGCCAGTTTATTTAAGGCTTAGGATAAATTTCTTGGAATAGCCTCTTGTTCTCTTATCGTCTGGCTCTGGCAGTCTAAAACTTACTTGAAAAGGTTGGCTTGAAATGTAACCAGTACCTATTACTGGCATATAAACAAACCTGTTCTGCCGCTGAAATGGAGGCCACCGGTAACTTCGTATTGTCTTGGGTCTTCTGTTTGACTATGATACCATCCACCAAGCCAGGTTGGTATTCCTCGCTTATGTCACGGTGCAGCTTGAGCTACCGTTGTGTAATATTTAGAATTCATACCTGAGTAGTCCCCGTCAAATAGCATAGTTGAATCTCCATTATTTATGTTAGGGTCTCCATGTGCACACCTTTCTTGTGGAAAATCACTAGCAGTGTAATCGCTAACAGGGTGTATTGGCTTTCGTCTTACCCCACTTCGTTAGCTTGATATGACAGGTGCTGCAGTATCTAAAATCTCTTTGCTTCATGCATAAGTAACTCTAAAGACAAGTCTTTAGCTCCATGTAGCCCAAAAGTTTTGCACTCTTTAAAGAGCATCCCAAGACGGTGTTCATTTTGTGCAAGCGCGGGGGTCCCACGGGCTTAGACCTTGCGTAGCTGAAGTCGGAGTAGCCAGTCCTGCATTTGCGGCAGTGGCAGTGTTCGTGGAGGTGGTATTACTACTGGATTGACTTGAGCTTGAGTTAGTCTTGTTTGCCGAAGATGAACTTGATCCGGTCGGTGCATTAACGGCAAGATCATTGCCGGTGAAAACAGTAACATCAGCCTCAGAAGCAACTCTGGAAGGATTTTGGGCCAAGATGACTGATCCGGTCAGCTGGTTAGCAACGGCTTGGGCTTCGGGTTCGCTTCTCCTATTACGGTAATAGACGAATGTCTCTTCAGCTTGGTAGCTGCGTGGTGTGGCTGTAGCTGGAGTGCCGACTACGTTGAAGCCAAGTGCCTGCAACGCGTCACTGGTCTGAGTTGCTTGATTAGAGATGCCACTGCCATTCGTTACGCTGACGGCAACTGTGCTCGGAGAGGGTAACGGCTTCCCGGTCAAAGTACTTGTGTTGCTGGATACTCCCAAGAACTCATCGATGATTTTTTGGTCGTTAGGTTCGGCTGGAAATACCACGTCACCATAATCATAATTTTCGTAATAGTAATTACCAAAATATGTTAAAGAAATAGGTAAGGTATATTGCGGTGTTTTATTGATATTGAGTTTGTGAAAATCAAGGGCAAGCTGAATCATTTCAGAAGTACTGAGACCAGAATCAACTTGGACTTGAGGAGCAAAAGCGTCTACAAGTTTTTGGTCAGTAATTGGGTTGCTCAAGCCTTTTGCAGTAATAGTACTAGCTAAAATACGAAGGAACTCATGCGAGCGGGCGATACGGGCAATATCGCTTTCTACTTCCTGCGGCCAGAGATTAACGTTTGAAGTATTAAGTCCAGGTGGCTTGTATTGCAAATGGCGAGCTCGAACCACCTGTAAAGCCTGAACACCGTTTAGGAGCTTACAACCCGGCGTAGTGATATCTAGGTGCGATTCAGAATCGTATACTGGCATAGGGAAGTCCATTTTAACACCGCCAATAGCGTTGACAATATTAACAAAACCATCAAAACCAACTTCCATGTAGTGCTGGATAGGAATACCGAAATCTTCTTCAACGGCATTAACCAGTTGAGTCGGTCCCTCATAAAGAGCAGCATCAATCTTAAAGGCTTCGCTACCTGCCCGAGCATTTGGCACGAATGTATCTCTCGGAATGGACAATATAGAGACGGTATGAGTAGCCGGCACCAAATGTACGACGAAGATGACATCACTATTCACACCTGTTACGCCTTGGGAACAAAAACCCCATTGGGCATTTTGAACTTTCAGGTTGCAGCGATTAGTCGAACCAGCCACCAGGATGTTCTCGGCACCATTGACGGAAGCAGATAAGTTGCCAACGTTCAAGTGGTTAACCTTGTGTTCCAATTGCCAGGCATCCCACCCCGCTGCTGCCAAAAAGACCAAAGTCAGTATGGCCATAAAGGAAAAAATGATCTTTTTCTTGCTACGGCGTTTTTTTGTCTTTCTATTTAAGCCAGTATAATCTGTCTGTCGCCGTCGCAAACGAAGCCTATGCTTGGTCGTCGGGCCTTTCTGAAAGGGGTCCAGGTTTGGCTGTCTCATGGCAGGAAGTATAGTAGGTGATGGAGCTGAAGGTTTGCTTACGGGCGGTAGCGAATTAGATAGCGGTCTCGGTCCGCTAGCTTTGCGAGGGGCTATAAAGCCGTCCATGCCACCCTGACGCATGCGTTTTGATGGTTGAAAATCGTGGTTATTTGGCATACATTGAAGTCTTTATTATAAGCGAAAAACGTTATGCTTTACAAAGTTTTTTATGAAACATTAGCGAGGTTGGACTTATAGAACCAAACCTTGGAGATATCCAAGAAGATGAAATAGACAAGCGTCATTATAAGGACAAGAGCAAACTCTTTAAGCGACAAACGGTTAAAAGAAAAAAGATTACGGAATGGGTTTACATAGATAACAGTCACAACAATTGCGGCCATTGCAGAAAAGGCTAATTTGAGGGTTCGTGAGAGCGGCGGCGCTAACCAGAAGTGATTCTTGTTACGGACTGAGAAGATAACAATGAAATTCGTCAGAGTCATAAATAAATAGAGACTCGTCTGAGTAATTCCGAGTGGATAATTTTTCACTAACGCAAAGAAAATGAGATAAAAGAGAGCAGTATACATGCCGAGAAACATTGATATAAAGAAGAGCAAGCGAGTGTTATATAAACTTGGGGCACGGAGTTCAGCCGTATCGACGTTGTCGGTGGCAATAGCAATAAGTGGCATGGAGCTTATGAGATTGCTTAGCAATAGCTGGATAGTGAGCAGTGGTAGGCTAGTAGAAAGAAGGTAAAGAGCACTGAGGGCAAAAAAGGCTCCGAAATTTGATGTCATAGCATATCGGATGTACTTGTTGATGTTTGAAAATATACCGCGGCCGGACTGAATGCCGCTAATGATGACATTAAGATCACTACGAAGCAGCAGAATGTCGGCGTTTTCTTGGGCTACGTCGGTGGCATTGTTAACTGCAACAGCAACGTCGGCCAGTTTTAGGGCAGGGGCATCGTTGATACCGTCACCTTGATAACCGACCACATTACCATTTAGTTTCAAAAGCTTTATAAGACGATATTTCTGTTCAGGGTTAAGTCGGGCGAAGACATTGGCTTCCTTCAATACTTCAGCCAGGTGCAAGTCTGTCATCTCGTCAATTTCGGTACCAATGTAGACAGGCTGACTCTTGCTAATCAAACCAACTTCCCGGCCAATATATTCGGTAACTTCTCGACTGTCTCCAGATAATATTTTAATAGCCACCCCCAGTTTTTCTGCTAAGCCTATAGTATGTTTCGCAGAGGGTCTGAGAGGATCTATTAATGACACAAAACCTACAAAATGAAGACCGTCTTCATGCTTTAAAATGTCGAAGTCAGAATCAGGACGTACTTCCTTATAAGCGATACCAAGATGTCGAAGGCCAAGTTTACCGTCTGTCTTGACTGTTTTCAGAAATGTCTTGGCCCTTTTATCTTTAGTAATTTCTAATAGTGTTTCCACTGACCCAACCGCAATCAGGTAGGTTTTATGACCATCACTGACGAGTACTCGCCGCCGCCGTGCAGCAGGATCAAAAGGCAGTTCTTTAATCCGAATATATTTTTGAGCTTCGGATTGAATAGTAGCTGGGACATAAGCTAGAAAAGCTTTATCAAAGGCACTCTGAAATTTCTTTCGTTTTTCATCTAGAGTCTCGAGGCTGGCAATAGCTAGTTGATTAAATAACTTCGGGTCATCGGCGACAAGCTTTGTAACCGCTAGTTTATTTTCTGTGAGTGTACCTGTTTTATCGCTGCAGAGTACTGTAATGTTACCAAGATCCTCCACTGCAGACAGAGTCTTTGTGATGACATGTTGTCTGGCTAGGCTTAAGGCTCCTTTCGATAGAGTGACTGTTACTATAACTGGCATGGCTTCAGGTACAACCGCGATTGACAGGGCAATGATGAAAATAAGGAGAGTTCCGATATGCGTATGGTCTTGCACTAACCCGAGTTTCAGGATAAAAATAACCAGCAGCGTCGAGAAGGTTATTTTCACGAGGAAACTGCTAAAAGCCGATAGTGACTTCTCAAATTGAGTGACCCGTTTTGTCTCATTAGAGAGATGAGCAATTTTACCAAGTTCACTATCACTGGCGGTAGCGTAAACGACGCCTTTGCCTTCGCCTTGCTCAACGACACTGCCACCATATACCAAACAGTCTTTGCTATTAAGTTTTTTGGCAACTGGCGCGGATTCTCCCGTGAGCTGTGACTCATTGACGAGAAGATCATTAACCTCAGTCAGGTGAATATCTGCCGGTACAATATCCCCTTCTCTTAAAATGACTATATCCCCAGGAACAAGCAGTTTTTCAGATATGAGAGTAGTGCGTTCATCGCGCCTAACAAGTACTTCTTTGCTCACGAATTTCTGTAGAGCCTCCACTGCTTTTTGTGATCGTAACGCCTGGTAAAAACTGATACCAGTGTTAATAATAAGTATGGTGGCGATAATGACGCTGTCATGATAGTCTCTTAATAAGAAGGACAGGGCAGTGGCTAGCAGTAGCAGGTAAATAAGAGAACTCTTAAATTGCTTTATAAGTAGTTGCAATGAGGTATTGTGTGTTTGACTGAGGAGCACGTTATTACCGTATGTATCAAGTCGCCGGTTGGCTTCGCTGGTACTTAGGCCACCACTAGAGCAATTTAACGTTCTCATCAGCTCGTCGGCGCTCAAGCTTTTTAATTTATCTGTAGTTAACAACGACATATCTGCTTTGGTACGTTTATGCATTGTTAGCGGTCCAGTCGGCAATGAGTTTTTTTAGCATGGCTATGATTTCCTCATGTGGCGGAATGTCATGTTTGTCATAGTAATGATCGGTGTCTATATAATCTTCGACAACGCTGAGGCAGTAGATATCGTTACCAGTGACGTGCATTTTGTCGACGACTTTAACGCTAGCAAGAGGAATGGCAAAGACTAGGTGTTGAACGATAACGGTTTTTAAATAAGCTAGAGCTAGATCGAGATCGAAAGGGTTAGAGAGACCGTCGGCTACAAGGATGATGTTTTTATTTCTGAGAAGTCTTTTTTCCACCACACTTCCTTTTTTGACCATGCGGTTCAATTCATGCACGGTCCTCAATTTTTCTTGCTCAATAAAGTTATGAAACTCACTGACATACTCATCAATCTCACCACTCGAGAGTGTACTATTGTAAGCGAAATCGCCGCCTGAAGTGACACCGGCCAGAGCCTCCGGCTCCCTCGGCAGAGTAATTTCATCTGTAAGTAGCAACATCAAGACACAATTCAGCTCACGGGCAATTTGAGCTCCCACCATGACCCCACCATCGTTAAGAGCTAGGATGGCACAATCCTGATCCTTATACTTTGGTACAATCTTGGCTGCCAACATCCGGCCAGCGTGCATTCTGGACGCAAAATACATATTAGCTTAAGTGTAACGCAAGCATGTATGCTTTTCTAAGTATTTCGTAAACGAGCCCAATAACGTAGATGTGGTCCGTCAATTAGTAAACAGTTATTGCTAGCAGCAAGCGTGCGGGCACTGGCAGAGAAACGTCCATTAGTAATAACCATAGCCCGATCACAGTTATAGTGGGCAAGGGCGGCTACGGCCTGACTAACTGCAGATAATTTCACCAAACGTGTATGTCGTTTAACCTGAACGCCCCAGCGGATCCCACCGCGCTCGGCAATAATATCTATCCCGAAATCGTAGTGCTCCGTTAACTTGATGCGGTGAAACCCTCGACTTCGTAACAGATCTGCGACTACTCGTTCAAAGCTGACGCCATCCATACGATCAGCCCGGGACAGAGCTGGTTTCACTCGTTGTTTCAAGTGGTTCTTGTTTCGTCTGGACTTTTGCCGAGCAAGCAAGCTTATTATGAGGAGGATCAGTATGCTGAGAGCAATCAGTGAAAGTGAAGCGAGGCTCAATGTATGCCAAACTCTCCCGCTGTAGAGAACAGCGGCGAGTATAAGAGCTGCACAAAACAAAAAATGCTCGTGTGTAATTTGGCGGTATGAGCGGTGCTTGTTTATCGGCATAACTCCTCCTTTTTGGGTCTTTTTTCTTTTTTAAGTATACTCTTCCAGTTTTTTTGTGCTGTACTTATGAAAAACGGTCCTTCCAGTTCTTTTTAGGTAACGATACGCATCTTGCCAACAAGTTGAGAGGATACCGCTTGTTGCATAAAAGTTCTTGCGAACCAGAGCATAGCTCAATCTTTATGTGAGTTTTTGCGCTTTCGTGGCGGCTGTAATTTTCTGTATGAGTTCAATAAAGTTTTTGGTTTCATATTCAGAGAGGCAACCCAATAGATAGTGGTGGTCATTTGTTAATTCGTGAACCAAAATGTTTCGTAACTTTTTCCCATTTGGGAGTAGTCGTATCATTTTTACTCTACGATCAGAGTTAATATCGAAGCGAGTTGCTAGGTTTTTTTGTTCAAGACCGTCAACAATGCCTGTGATATTTGAAGCATCGCAGTTAAATATTCGACGTAAGGTACCCATTGGTCGGGGGTTTTTCAGCAACAGAAGCGTAATGGTTTGCATGCTACTGAGGTGATTATTTGTTCCTATTTCTATAATACGTTGCTTTGATAACATTAAGAACTCGATGAGGGCAAGATAAGATTGTTCGAGCGTCAGCTGCGTATTCATGAGCATCACCTCCAATATAGTTGACATAGTCAATTATTGACCTTTACAATGAGCCAAGTTCAATTGTAAATATTTGAATGGCAGAATTCAAGTAAAGGAGATAGTGTTTATGGCGGCAGCGAAAAAGCAAAAACAAACCAGTCATTGGTTAATACTTATTCTGTTGGCGCTTGCTCAGTTCATGGTGGTTTTGGATGTGTCTATTGTGAATGTGGCGCTACCTTCTATGCAACGTGGTTTCCATATGAGCGATGCTGGTTTGCAATGGATTGTTACCGCATATACTTTAACCTTTGGTGGGTTTTTGCTGCTTGGTGGCCGCGCTGCAGACCTGTTTGGTCGCCGCAGAGTTTTCTTAATTGGCACATTTTTCTTCTCTCTATTTTCTTTGGCTGACGGGCTGTCGCGTTCTGGTGGCATGCTGACGGTTTTACGTGGTTTTCAAGGCTTGTCCGCAGCATTCATGTCACCATCTGCTCTATCTATTGTTCTCGTTACCTATCGGGAAGGACATGAACGTAATGTGGCGCTGAGTGTTTGGGGGGCGGTGGCATCTGGTGGGGCTGCTGTTGGCGTGCTGCTTGGGGGCATATTTACGCAATATCTTGGTTGGCGCTGGAACTTCTTTATTAATGTCCCAGTGGGTATCTTTGTTATAACGACAGCACTCCGCATTCTTAGTAGGCACGAATCTGAAACTGAACACAATGATTTAGACTTACCTGGTGCGATTTTTGTCACCAGTGGCCTGATATCACTTGCCTATGCACTTGTAGAAGCACCTTTGAAGGGTTGGACTTCCTCGACCTCCCTGATTTTCTTTGCAATTGCTATTGTGGCTCTTGTATCCCTTCTTATTAATGAATCGCGGGTTAAGCACCCGCTTATCCCGCTTCGTATTTTTCGTATTCGTAACTTAGCCGGCGCAGATTCACTAATGCTTCTCATGGCTGCCGGCTTGTTTTCAGTGTTCTTCTTTACCACACTATATATGCAAGACATATTGGGCTATTCTCCAGTAAAGACAGGTGTGAGCTTCCTGATTATACCGATCATTATTGCTTTTGCTGCCACCAATGTTCCGAGATTGGTAAAAAGAGTAGGATACAGACCTGTTCTGATGGTGGCACCGTTATTAGTTTCGGGGGGGTTATATTGGTTGTCACATATCCCGGTTCATGGAACGTATTGGGGTAATGTTGCTCCGGGATTAGTAGTGATGGCCTTTGGCATGGGAGCGACATTCGTCAGTATAACTATTGCTGCTACGTCCGGTGTATCCAAGCACGAATCCGGGCTAGCATCTGGTTTACTGAATACCTCTCAGCAAATCGGTGGTTCTGTGGGGTTGGCAGTGCTGACTGGGATTACATCATCTGTCGCCGCCAGGTATATAGGTAACTTGCATTTACACCACAAACCAAGTTATGCAATCACTGCTGCAGCATCAGTACATGGTTTTCAAAAAGCATATCTCATAGCCTCTAGCTTCGGCATAATAGCAGCCCTTGTTGCTGCGTTTGTGTTACATAGACAGAAAACTAAAACAGATCCGAGCCATGGCGAAACAGTTCCGGCGATGTAGACCCTATCTGCGGGGTAGTGTGAGCTTTGAATATCGGACCTGTGTCTATTATTTAGGAGGGTAAACCTTAGGCTCACTTATAGGAGTGTGTCTGCTAGCATTATCTAAGATTACGTTTGCTTGATCACTGATCAGATTAAATTGAGAGACAGTGAGGGGAATGTATGCGTTATATAAATTCTTTCCTCCTGTTATGTAACTATTGCTTTGGTATTGACTCTTATCAGAAACGTCTAGGTCTATGCTCCAGTTCTTCTTATTTTGGGCACTAGCAATAGAAATAGCGTTAAAAAAATAAATAGGTATCGCAAAACCATCATATTCTGAAATAGATAATGCTGAAACATTAGCTGGATTCACTTTACCTCCGGGACTAGTTTTTATGGTAGTTTCTAGCAAGTATCTTCCGTGCTTTTTATTCATACGATCTTCTGCACTATAAATGACTTCTAAGGTCACAGTTTTGTCGCCTGCGCTTTTAAATATTTTCTTGTTTTTTGGACTAGCTTCAGCATAGTCACGCACAATTTTTTTAGCAAAACCTACCATAGCATTAGAAACAACTTTTTCCGAAGAAGGATTGTTTGCTTTGGCTGACACAGGGACTATACTTCCTGCTAGGCTAGTAACTGCCGTAAGCCCAAAACCGGCCAAAACCTTAGCGAAACGCTTTTGGGTATTTACTCGGTTTCTTGGTGTGTGTAGTTCTTCTTTTGACATATTATTCTCCCTGTTAACAAGCCCCAATACTTAATGACCACGTACATTATTATAATATCATGTATTGTAGTTTTTGTACAGCCATGCAAAGGTAAGTGCTCCCACCCTACCCAATAGCGGCCAGGGCTTTGAAGTAGTTAGTCGGGTTCATCCGCCGGGTGGTGGTGCAGATGGATAGAACAGTCGCTAAGGCTTGAGCTCCTCTCTCACTTTTGC